>NZ_CANLDZ010000009.1:0-180236 GCF_947489545.1 uncultured Ruegeria sp.
AGACATCTGTGCCCGACTTAGAATATCGCGAAGTCACGCGCTTACTTCAATCCGGACCTCGGATGCTGGTCGTCTGAAGTCAGTTTGGTCCTGCATAGCGGACAACTGCGATGGACGGCACAAAAAAGGGCACCAAATGCGGTGCCCTTTTCAAGTTTTGATTGTGATGATCGGTCAGTGAACTGTCTCAACCTTGTGGAAGTCCAGGTCACGCCCTTCGGGCATTGAATCGATGCTCAACACCTCTTTGCGTTTGGTGATCAGGATAAAGACCACGCAGGCCAGATAGAGGCCGACGACAACCGCTCCGATCCACTGGATTTGCAGCCATTGGCTCTGGAACAGCAGGGTCAGAACAAACAGCAATGCGACGTTACCGGCGACATAGGCTGCCTTGCCAAACCGCTCGACCGTCATGTTCAGGTTGTCGGTATAGAGCCTGATCAGCGAGTCCAGCGAGTTGATCACAAAGGTCACGCCCACGATCACCATCGCGATGTTGGTGATGCCTGCGGTGCTGATACCATTCAGGTGATAGTAATAGAGAACGGTGAACCAGATCCCCAGCGGGATAGACGGGAAGATCAGCAGCGCCGCCAGCAGTTGCCAGGTTTTCAACCCGCCCACAAAGCGCGAGGTGAACTGGCCGATCATGATCGACCATGCGAACCACCAGAACAGGTAGAAGGCGTGATAGTCGGTCAACGGCAGAACGAACTTGTGCAGGTTGGTGAAGTAGGCGCCGATATTGCTGCCGGTTTCAACGAAACCAGTCATGCCCATGCCTGCTGCGACCCACATTCCAAGGATCAGCGTCAGGAACAGGATGGTCGAACCAACCGACAGAATGCGCACATATTTCAGGTCGGTCGACGAATAGGCCGCCGCCAGAATGACCACGAAGACGATGACATAGAAGGTTGTGACTACGGATTCACCATCACCCACCTCGGGCAAGTAACCGGGCAGGTAGATCAGGAACAAGCTGGCGGTAAACGCGCAGGTGCCAATGATGACCACGTTATTGATCAGTTTGACCAATGGGATCTCAAAGAACTTCACACGCGGCTCGATCACACAGAAGTAGAACGCCGTTAGGAAGTAGAAGGCCCAGATCAGAAAGCCCCAGAAGCCGAACTCGATTGCCAATGGGTTGGCAAAGGCGTAGGCCGGGTCTTCGGCATAGCCACCGAACTCGGTCAGCGGGAACATGATCAGGCCGACATCCAGTCCGGATGTAAACAGGATCGCGATGAATGTGAACAAGTGAACCGGTGTCACGCCAACACAGCGCAGATCCCACCATTTCACAACGAAGAAGGCGACCAGACCCAACGCGAGCAGGACGCCAAAAGACAGTATGTACTCCAGAAGCACCGACAAACCTCCCTTGATATGTCAGATTTTACCAGAGCTATCTTTAATTGGCTGACCAATCAATAAAAACACAAGGATCGGTAATCTTGCAGGGCGGATGTGTCTTTTTTAACGCGCAACGCTTGCAGCTTTTTTCAGAATCGGGAACAGTCCGCGCGATGTGACAGGGGGTCTCCATGGATCTGCGCGCTATAGCCATGGGGTTGGTATTTGCCCTGATCTGGTCATCTGCCTTCACTTCGGCGCGGATCATTGTGTCCGATGCATCGCCGTTGTTTTCGCTGGCTTTGCGGTTTTTGATATCGGGCATTCTGGGGGTCGTTATTGCCCGTGCGATGGGTCAAAGCTGGCGGCTGACGCGACCTCAGTGGCGCGCCACCATTCTGTTCGGAATATGTCAGAATGCTCTTTATTTGGGTCTGAATTTCTACGCTATGCAAACGGTCGAAGCCTCTGTGGCTGCGATCATCGCATCGACCATGCCCCTGTTGGTGGCACTGATCGGATGGTTGCTTTTGGGTGAAAAACTGCGACCGCTCGGCTTGATCGGTCTGCTGGCTGGGTTCGCCGGTGTAGCGCTCATCATGGGCAGCCGGATTGGCGCTGGTGTCGATATGTTCGGCGTCGCGCTTTGCGGTATCGGCGCGTTGGCGTTGACCTTTGCCACTCTGGCCGTACGGGGGGCGACGTCCGGCGGGAACTTCATGATGGTAGTCGGGCTGCAAATGCTTGTGGGCTCAGCGGTCTTGTTCGTCGCGGCCCCGGTCTTTGAAATGATCTACATCCACCCGACAGTCCCACTGGTGCTGGCGTTTGCCTACACCACCTTATTTCCCGGTCTGCTGGCAACCCTCATCTGGTTCCTGCTGCTGGATCGGATCGGGGCAGTGCGGGCCGCCACCTTCCACTTTCTAAATCCGGTCTTTGGCGTCACTATTGCGGCGATCCTGCTTGGTGAAAAGCTGGGATCCCTGGACGCGATTGGCGTTGGTATTACGACGCTGGGCATTCTGGCCGTACAGTTGTCGAAACAGCCCGCTCAGGGCGACAAAGCTTCGGCCTGATTAGCTCATTGGCACCAGTTCAAACGCACGACTGCGAGAGCCTTTTGAAATATGACTTTGCTTTCCGCGCCTGCACCCCCAAATATTGAACTAACACCGAACCTGACGGAGGAGCCATGACCAACTACACCAAAGACCCCGAGGCCATTGCAGCCCTCTCGCCGGAAGAGTTCCATGTCACACAGCGCAGCGGCACGGAACGCCCCGGCACCGGCAGACATTTGGATAACAAGGAACCCGGTATCTATGTGGATATCGTCTCGGGTGAGCCCCTGTTCGCCTCGACACACAAATACGAATCAGGTTGTGGCTGGCCCAGCTTCACCAAGCCCATTGTCCACGAACATGTTGAGGAACTTCGGGATGCGACCTTGGGTATGATCCGTACCGAGGTGCGTTCGAAACATGCCGACAGTCATCTGGGTCATGTCTTCCCAGACGGCCCGCGCGAACATGGCGGGCTGCGCTATTGCATCAACTCAGCCGCGCTGCGGTTCATCCATCGCGACGAGATGGAGGCTGAAGGCTATGGCGAATATCTGAATCATGTGGAGGACATCCAATGACGGAACAACGCGCTGTTCTGGCCGGGGGCTGCTTTTGGGGCATGCAGGACCTGATCCGCAAGCTGCCCGGCGTCAGCACCACTCGCGTCGGCTATACCGGCGGCGACGTGGCCAATGCGACCTATCGCAACCACGGCACCCACGCCGAGGGGATCGAGATCATTTACGATCCAGACCAGATTTCGTACCGGGATTTGCTGGAGTTCTTCTTCCAGATCCACGACCCAACAACCGTGAACCGACAAGGCAATGACAGAGGGATGAGCTATCGCTCGGCCATCTACTATGTGGACGACGCGCAAAAGAACGTCGCGCTGGACACGATCGCCGATGTGGATGCCAGTGGAATATGGCCGGGCAAAGTCGTGACCGAGGTCGAGCCGGTCGGGTCCTTCTGGGAAGCAGAATCTGAGCATCAGGACTATCTGCTCCGCATCCCGCATGGCTACACATGTCACTTCCCGCGTCAGGACTGGGTTTTGCCTAAACGCGCGGACGCAGCCGAATAACGCACCACCTACCCAGCCCCTCTCGGATGTTGAGGGGGGCTAGCCCGACGCAACCCTGGGTCGGCCGCTGGCTTCGACGGTTATCAACGCTTCGACAAACACGTCCTGTGCCTCGACCCGGGCGGTTTTGATGTCCCGGTCAACCACCACGCGGATGTCTTGGGCCCCGGCCTGCTGCACCGCGCCTTTTACTTCGTTCTTCAAAACAGTCTCTAACAAGGCCAATGCTTCATCCGATGCATTGAAATCCTGCGGCCCATCCTCCAGATGCACCCGGTATCGACCTTCAGACGGAGAGGTGACAGTCCCCGATCGCCTTAGGGTCAGCCGTCCGACAACGGCTCCGATGGCATTCGCGACCCCGGCGTGTTCGGGCAGGATCATCCGACACCGCAATTTCTCGCCCACGGCCGGATAGTAGCTAGGGGCCGATGCGCCCAGCCCTACAACATCGACATTCAACGCCGCATCCAGTGCCAGTAGCCCCCGATGCTGCGCAAGACCGCGCTGCGTCAGAACATGTCGCGCCAACTCTTGTGGCGACACTCCGAAACTGTCGGCTTCTTCGGCAAAAGCTGTCTCTAACAAGGTTAAACTGGTTTGATTTGTCAGTTGGTCCACGATCATCTGCGCCAGCAGGACAGGGGATTTGGCCAACACATCGCCCGAGCCGATCCGCTTTCGGGCGAAAAGCTCTAGCGCCTTGCGCGCCGCATCTGCGTCCCACGCATCCAGACCGCCCAGAACATGGCTTGCGTCAGATGGGGTGACGCCCGAAACCTGAACAATCCCGCGATCCACCAACCGCGCCAGCGCACCGTTCTCCATACGTGTTCGCAACAGGCTGCTCAGCGGCATGACCTGATCACCAAGCCGGTCCAGCAAACCTTCTTCGCGAGGACCGACACCATCCGCGTGAATACCCGGAACCCGGCGTGCAAACCGCGTGTCATGTTCGCCAACGGTTGTCGCGCATAACTGCTGGTCCAGAATCGCATGCACGGCGTCGGGGGCCTCTGATGCAATCAAGGAAACCGGCAACACCCGGCGCGGACCCAGAAATACACCGCCGTCCAAGCCTTCAGTCACCACACGCACCTGACTGTCGCCGCCCAAACCGTGCGTGCGCATCGCCACAGCCTCGACCATCGTCCGAAATCCACCGACCTGCGCCCCCGCCGGGTCAATCGCCGGCTTTCCATCCCGGATCAACGCCACGTCCGTTGTCGTCCCACCGATATCCGAGACCAACGCATTTTCAGCATTGGTCAACCAACGTGCGCCCACGATGGACGCAGCCGGACCACTCAGGATCGTTTCAATTGGTCGCGCGCGCGCTTGTTCCGCGCTCATCAGCGCCCCGTCTCCACGCACAACCATCATTGGTGCCGCAATCCCCAGATCCCGCAACTGGTCCTGCGCGCGACCGATCAAACGATCGATCATCCCGATCAATCGCGCATTCAAAACGGCTGTCACGGCGCGTTTGGGGCCGTTCAACCTGGCAGACAGGTGGTGGGAACAGGTGACTGGGGCACCGGTCTTTTCCCCTATGACCCGCGCAGCTGCCAGTTCATGCGCCGGGTTACGGGTGGCGAATTGCGCCGCAACGGCAAAACCTGAAATACCCTTGTGAGAGTCTAATAACGCAGTCAGCGCGGCGACATCCAACGGCGAAACTTCGGCACCTGCGTGGGTGTGTCCACCCGCGATGATCAGCGCCGGATCTCCCTTCAACGCATCCTTCAGCCCGTGCTTTTCCAGATCGCTGTCTTTGAAACCAATATATATCAGGGCCACACGACCACCCTGCCCCTCGACCAAAGCGTTCGTAGCCAAAGTGGTCGAAAGAGATGCCATAGAAATCTGATCCGCCGACACCTGTGCGTCGTCCAACACGGCCGAGATCGCCTTGCCCACGCCGATCGCCAGATCCGCACGCGTAGTCAGAGACTTGGCCGAGGCGATCACCTCTGTCTCATCCCGGATCAACACCGCATCCGTATAGGTTCCGCCCGTATCCACCCCCAAAGCCAAGGCCATCGGGTCCTCCTTTTATTCCTTGGAGACGGGTGTAGCGGTTTGAACCGACACGTCCAGCCTGTTTGCGGCACCTATGACAGTTGTTTCACTGCCCAGCGCGCTGCATCGGCCACAGTCGGATCCGGATCTTCGGTCAGCGCTTGTGCCGCGGGTCGCAAATCCGACGCGCCGGAATTGCCGATGGCATACAATACATTGCGCACAAACCGATCCCGTCCGATCCGCTTGATCGGCGAACCCGAGAATTTTGCACGAAACGCTGCATCATCCAGCTCGGCCAGTTCAGCCAGTGCTGGCGCCTTAAGATCATCGCGCGCCGCATAGCGGATATCGCTGGCCGCCACCGCAAACTTGTTCCAGGGGCACGCCGCCAGGCAATCGTCGCACCCATAAATCCGGTTGCCCATCTTCCTGCGCAGCTCTTCCTCAACCGGTCCTTTATGTTCGATGGTCAGGTATGAGATACAACGCCGCGCGTCCAACTGATACGGCGCAGGAAATGCATCTGTTGGACAGCTGTCCAAACAGGCGCGGCATGATCCGCAATGATCCACTTCCGCACGATCCGATGGTAGGTCCAAAGTCGAAAAAACAGAGCCTATAAAGATCCAGTTGCCCCAATCGCGGCTGACAAGATTGGTATGTTTGCCTTGCCATCCCAGCCCTGCCGCGTGACCCAGCGCTTTCTCCGGCACTGGTGCTGTATCGACAAACACCTTCACCTCACCTCCCGCCTCGGCGATGAGCCACCGCGCCAACCGTTTCAGGCGCTTCTTGACCAGATCGTGGTAGTCCTTGTTCTGTGCGTAAACTGAAATCGCCGCTTTGTCCGGGTATTTCAGCACCTCGGTCGGATCGTGTTCGGGTGTATAGCTCTCGGCTAGCATGATCACCGATTGTGCCTCAGGCCAAAGCGCTGCCGGATCACCGCGCCAGTGGGAGCGCTCTGCCATCCACCCCATCTGCCCATGATATCCGGCCTCAAGAAACGCATCCAATCGC
Source organism: uncultured Ruegeria sp. (assembly GCF_947489545.1). Lineage (NCBI taxonomy): Bacteria > Pseudomonadati > Pseudomonadota > Alphaproteobacteria > Rhodobacterales > Roseobacteraceae > Ruegeria > uncultured Ruegeria sp. The sequence continues at coordinate 6,562 of NZ_CANLDZ010000009.1, forward strand.
GCAGGCACCTGCGGAACATCCCACGTCTTGCAAATCCGGCAGGATACAAAACCTTCGGATAAGGCCTGCTTTACAAGCCTGTCCTTCAAATCCGATCCGCACTTCATCTGGCCCAAAGTATCCTCAGGGGTGAATTGGCCCAAAGGGCCAAGAGGGGGCAGATAGCCCCCTGCTCGTCCATCCTATCAGAAATCCAAATCAGCGTAATGGGCCGGAGGGCGGAACGCTGGCACCTGATCCGCCAAGATCGACCGGAACGCCGGGCGGGATTTGATCTTGGCGTACCAATCCTTGACCGCCTGGCTGCGGTTCCAATCCACATCCGAGACATAGTCCAACGATGACAGATGCGCGGCCGCCGCAAAATCGGCCAGTGTCATTTGATCCCCTGCCAACCAGCGCCGTTGATCCAGCAGCCAGGCCATGTAGTCCAGATGATATTTGATGGCCTTAGCACCGGCTTTAACGTTCTTACTGTCAGGGTAGCCCTGACCGGTCACCTTCTTGTTGACCCGCTCATATAAAAGCTTCGACGTTACTTCGTGATGAAACTTATCGTCGAACCAACCAACCAGCCGACGCACCTCGAACCGGGCTTCGGGTTTTTTCGGCATCAGCGGGGGTTCTGGCCGAGTTTCCTCAATATATTCGCAGATGGCCGCGCTTTCGGACATGATCTGCCCATCCAAGCGCAGGACAGGCACTTTTCCAGCCGGGTTACGGCGCAGGAAATCCGGGTCTTGCTCCCAGTATTTTTCCTGGACCAACTCAACTTCTATCTTCTTCTCCGCCAGAGACAGACGAACCTTGCGGCAATACGGGGATAGGGGGACGTGAAACAGACGCGCCATGGATTTCCATTCGAACCAATATGTACCCTTCAGCTTTAGCCTTGCCGGGGTACAGGTTTCAATCCTCGAAACAATCCGCGCGACCATCTGCGCGGATGGTGGCCGCTCCATCCAATATGGCTGCGGCCCGCCTTCGGGTGCGAACAGACGGGTCCTTGACCGACCTGCTGCGAGGGGAAGGTAAGATCGCCGCAATGCGCGCCGCCTGAACCGGAGACAGCTTGGCGGCAGTGACATTGAAGTTATTTTGCGCCGCAGCCTCGACGCCAAATATGCCTTCACCAGTCTCGGCAACGTTCAAATAGACCTCGAGAATACGCTGTTTGCTCCAAAATATCTCGACAACCGGTGTAATGGATGTTTCCAGCGCCTTGCGGACATAGCTGCGACCTTGCCAGAGAAACACGTTTTTCACCACCTGTTGCGTGATCGTCGATGCGCCGCGCGACCCGCCATCTTCCAACGCATCGCGGATGGCATCGACGTCGAAGCCCCAATGCAAACAGAAATTTGCGTCCTCTGCCGCGACGACAGATCGTGCCATCATCGGAGAAATTTCCTCAATCGGCACCCAGTCCCGATCAACACGCCCCAGACGACGCCATTCCGACCAAATCGTATGTGTGACCGGCGGGTTAACGACCGTATAGAGCAAGACCAACCCGACCACAAACGCCACAGATGCCAGCGCGGCGCGCGTCACCCAACGGCGAATCTGCCCCACCAGTGGTATCTTCCTCTTGGATGCCTTGCTTTTTTTACCGCGTGACTTGCGGGCTGCTTTCTTTGCCATATCCCTGCTATACGACGCATGCCGCGCGTTTGGAACGGCCTAAATTTCGATTGCCCGGGCCTCGCGCGGTTGCACCACAGGGCGCGCCGTCTCTGGCAACATGGGTCGACGCGCACGCAGTTCAGGGAACAACTGCAGGATTTCCATCTGAGTGTCGCGCTCAGGCTGCAGCACAGCATGACCAGGGTAATAGCTTTCGCTTTTTGCCCCATTGGCAAAGATGATTTCATGTCGGGCGAAAAGCAGGTGAATATACTCAACCTCTCCACCCTCGACCCGCGTCACAGTATCACCATTGACCAGGCAATGAGCCGCGACAAGCACTTCGGAATAGCCAAACAGATATTGCGCCCGCCAGTCAGCGATCAGCATCCTGTGCTGAGGCGACACCAGCAACGGCTCATCCAGCCCGAGTATTCCCGCGTCGATCCTGACAGGTGCAAATTTACCCTCGGCCAGAACAGTCGTCTTACCAATCCACAGCAGTGGTTGTGCCCCGTTGTCGGCGGTGTCCACCAGATCGCCAGCCATCAACTCTTCAATAGGTCGCAAGCCGTCGGGTGTCGCAATCAGAGTGCCTGGCGTAAAGCAGGGCGGCCCCAAATCAGTCGTTACATCGAGCGGCCCTTGAGTGTTGACGAATGTGGAAGACACAAACGTGCCAGGTTGCAGTACTTGGCCATCCGTCGGCGTGAAAACCCGTGTGCCGTCCGCTAGATAGAACGTCGTACCAGTATATGTGATGTTTCCAACACCGGTCACATTCATCGTTACTGTGTCGCCGGGCCACGAGGCAGTTACATCCTGACCGTTGACTGTGTCGCCACTTGGTGCGTCGATTTCATCGTCGTTGTCCACGTCGTCCAGAATGAACTTGTCGACGGTTACAAACGTACCTCCGGCAGGTGGATTCGCGGGGTCAAACGAATAAAACTGATCGAGATATGTCGCCACAAAACTGCTCCAACTGGATACCCAAACGGATCCCGAGGTTAACCGGTAAACATCTACAAGATGTCAACGCTTTTTGTCCGAATTGTGGAGGTTGAAAAAAGGGCTACGGAAGTTTTGCAAAACCGTGCCTCGCTTGCAACAATAGCATGCGAGGCCCTTGATTGTGTCAGCGTTTACTCAGCCGGAACGGCCTCAGCTTCGGCACTCAGCGGATAGCTGAGCTTGTTGAGCATTTCTTTAGGGCAAACCTGCAGGAAGTGGCCGCTTTCTACATCCCAGTGTTGCAGGATATCCGCCGCCTTTCGACTTCCGGTCTCGTCCGCATGACGCCTGATCAGAGATTTCAGCTGATCGTGCCAATGATCCACGGTTACCGGACACGTCACCAGTGTTTCCATGTTCATCAGCAATTGCGCTTTGCCGTCCGGGTCATAGAGATACGCCATACCTCCGGTCATCCCGGCGCCGAAGTTTGCGCCAATGTCACCCAGGATAACGGCAATACCACCAGTCATGTATTCACACCCGTTCGAGCCGCACCCTTCGACCACCACTTTGGCGCCCGAGTTGCGGACAGCAAACCGCTCGCCGGCCCGACCTGCGGCAAACAAATGGCCGTCGGTCGCGCCATACAGAACCGTGTTGCCGATGATAGTGTTATCATCCGCTTTCAGCGGGCTGACCTGCGGCGGACGCACAACAATCGTGCCACCGGACAGGCCTTTGCCGACATAGTCGTTCGCATCGCCCGACACATCAAGCTTCAGCCCCGGCGCCGCAAAGGCGCCCAAGGACTGACCCGCCGAACCTTGCAGTTTCACATGCAAGTGGTCCGGCTGGAATGTGTTCCGCATGCCGAAGTTCTGCACAATATGGCTGGAGACGCGCGTACCAACGGTCCGATGCGTATTCTGCACGGCATAGGACAGCTGCATCTTTTCACCGTCTTTCAAGAAGCGGGCTGCATCGCGGACGATTTCTGCATCCAGTGTATCGGGTACCGCATTCCTCTCTTTGTCGCGGTTATAGACGATGTCATGCGCACCATCGACGGTAATCAGTAGTGGATTGAGATCCAAGTCGTCCAGATGCGCAGACCCACGGCTGACCTGAGCTAGTAAATCAGCCCGACCGATGATCTCGTCAACAGACCGTGCGCCGAGGCTGGCCAGCAGCTCGCGGACTTCCTGAGCGTAGAAGGTGATCAGGTTGACCACCTTGTCTGCATTGCCGGTGAACTTGGCACGCAGAGAGTCGTCTTGCGTACAGACGCCAACCGGGCAGGTGTTCGACTGGCACTGACGCACCATGATACAACCCATTGCGATTAGCGCGGCGGTGCCGATACCGTATTCCTCAGCCCCCATCATCGCGGCCATGACGATGTCACGACCGGTGCGCAAACCACCGTCGGTCCGCAGGGTCACGCGATCGCGCAGGTTGTTCATCGCCAGAACCTGATGTGCCTCGGTCAGACCCATTTCCCACGGCAGTCCGGCATATTTGATGCTGGTTGCAGGCGATGCCCCGGTGCCGCCATTGTGCCCCGAGACCAGGATCACATCCGCCTTGGCCTTGGCTACACCGGCCGCGATCGTGCCGACGCCCGAGGACGCCACCAATTTCACCGTCACTTTGCAGCGCGGATTGATCTGTTTCAGGTCATAGATCAGCTGCGCTAGATCCTCGATCGAGTAGATGTCGTGGTGAGGCGGCGGCGAGATCAGCGTCACGCCTTTGGTCGAGTGACGCAGACGCGCGATCAGGTCGGTGACCTTCATGCCGGGCAGCTGACCGCCTTCACCGGGTTTCGCACCCTGGGCGACCTTGATCTCCAGCTCTTCACACTGGTTCAGGTATTCGGCTGTCACACCAAACCGGCCAGAGGCTACTTGCTTGATCTTGGCAGATGGATTGTCGCCGTTGGGCTCGGGTACAAAATGCGCCGGATCTTCACCACCCTCGCCCGAGTCGGATTTCGCACCAATCCGGTTCATCGCTACATTCAGCGTTTTATGTGCCTCGGGCGACAACGCCCCGAGAGACATACCCGGTGTGACGAACCGCTTTCGGATCGAAGTGATGGATTCCACCTCTTCAATCGGTACCGGCTTACCCAGGGGTTTGAAATCCATCAGGTCGCGCAAATGGATCGGCGGGTTCGATTGCATCTTGGCCGAATACTGCTTCCACAGCTCATATGAGGCTCTGTTGCAAGCCATTTGCATCATGTGCATCGAGGTTGCTTCCCACGCATGGGTCTCACCCGATTTACGCGCTTTGTAGAAACCGCCGATGGGCAGAACGTCCAGGCCGCTGTCCCAACCCTTGGCATGGATCTCTTCGAGCTTGGATTGAATGCCAGTCACACCAATGCCAGAGATCCGGCTGGTCATACCTGGGAAATACTCGGCCACCATGGCTCGGCTGAGGCCAACAGCCTCGAAATTCAGACCACCGCGATAGGACGAAATCACCGAAATGCCCATCTTGGCCATAATCTTCAGCAGGCCCTGGTCAATTGCATCACGATAGCGCGCGACGTTTTCAGACAAACTGCCATCCAACAGGCCGCGATCGATCCGATCCGCCAGAGAATCCTCGGCCAGATAGGCGTTCACAACTGTCGCCCCACAGCCAATCAGAACAGCGAAGTAATGCGGATCCACACATTCCGCCGCGCGTACGTTAAGCGAGCAGAAGGTTCGCAAACCCTGGCGCGTCAGATGCGAATGCACCGCACTGGTCGCCAGGATCATCGGCATGCCAACGCGACCCTCACCGGAATTCATGTCTGACAGCACCAAATGCCCAGCGCCGGACCGCACAGCTTCTTCTGCTTCGGCTCTAACACGGGCTAATGCGGTGCTTAGCGCGCCTTGACCGGGTTCAAAGCTGCAGTCGATTTCTGCCAGAGGTGCGTTGAAATTTTCGACCAGCTTGTCCCATTGCGCGTTGCCCACGAACGGGCTCTCAAGAACGATGATTTCGGTCTGGCTGCTGTCTTCGTCCAGCACGTTCTTAAGATTCCCGAAACGTGTCTTCAGCGACATAACGCGGTATTCACGCAGGCTATCGATCGGCGGGTTCGTCACCTGACTGAAGTTCTGGCGGAAGAAATGGCTGAGTGGTCGATATTGTTTGGAAAGAACTGCCGATGGGGTGTCATCGCCCATCGAAGCCAGAGCCTCTTTGCCGTCTTCAGCCATAGGGGCAAGGATCTGTTCCAGTTCTTCTACTGAATATCCAGCTGCAATCTGACGCTTTCGCAACTCTGCGCCTGAAAAGATCGGGGTTTCAGCGATGCCGCCTAAGATGTCATCCAGATCGTTGATCTTGCCAACCCATTCACCAAACGGCAGCGCACGGGCCAGCTTGTCCTTGATTTGCTTGTCGCGGAACAGCTTGCCCTTCTTCATGTCCACGGCCAGCATCTGCCCGGGGCCAAGTGCGCCTTTTTCCGCCACGGTGGCTTCATCAATCGGCACCATTCCAGCCTCGGATCCGGCGATGACAAGACCGTCGCCAGTCACCACATATCGCATCGGGCGTAAGCCGTTCCTGTCCAGACCGGCGCAGACCCAGCGACCATCCGTCATGGCCAGCGCGGCCGGGCCATCCCAAGGCTCCATCACCGAGTTGCAATAGGAATACATATCGCGCCACGCCTGTGGCAGCTCAACGGCCTGCTTAGACCAGCTTTCCGGCACCATCATGGTTTTGGCCATCGGGGCAGAACGTCCGGCGCGCACGAGAACTTCGAAAACAGAGTCTAATGCGGCGGAATCCGACGATCCACCCGGGATGATTGGTTTGATATCTTCTGCAAAATCTCCGAAAGTCCCGCTTGCCATACGGATTTCGTGGCTTTTCATCCAGTTGATATTGCCCTTCAGAGTGTTGATCTCACCGTTGTGGGCCAACATCCGGAAGGGCTGAGCCAGCCACCATTGCGGGAAGGTGTTGGTCGAATAGCGCTGGTGATAAATCGCAAAGGCGCTTTCAAAGCGTTCATCCATCAGGTCGGGGTAGAAGACCGCCACCTGTTCAGCCAGCATCATACCCTTGTAGATGATCGAGCGGCAGGACAGTGATGCCAGATACAGGCCGGAAATCCCGGCAGCCATGGCGGCCTTTTCGATGCGACGACGGATGACATAAAGCTCACGCTCAAAGGTGTCTTCGTCAACACCTTTGGTATTCGAGATCAGGATTTGCTCGATTTCCGGGCGGGTCGCGTTTGCTTTTTCGCCCAGGCACGTCACATCGACGGGCACATGACGCCAGCCGTAAATGTAGTAGCCCATGCGCAGAACCTCGGTTTCCACGATGGTTCGGCATTGCTCCTGCGCGCCAAAATCGGTTCGCGGCAGAAACACCTGACCGACGGCAATCAACTCGTCCAGATTGGGCTCGTGACCCGTACGGCGAATTTGGTCATAGAAGAACTGAACCGGGATTTGCACGTGAATGCCGGCGCCGTCGCCGGTCTTTCCATCCGCATCCACGGCACCCCGGTGCCAGATCGCCTTGAGCGCGTCGATACCTGCATCGACAACCTTGCGGCTTTTTTTGCCGTCGACCGAGACAACAAGGCCAACGCCGCAAGACGAATGTTCTTCGTCTTCAGAATACAGGCCGTTTTCGGCCATCCACTTGCGCTTTGTTTCCTCAGCCCGCACCCAATCGGCATCATATTTGGTCATTGGCTGTCTCCTTCTGCCGGCAGGGCATACATGGCTTCGACCTCGGTTTGGGTCATTTGACGGCGTTCACCTGCGAACGCGTACCCTTCGGGTTTTTTGTCGATGTAAAGTTCAAGCTTCAGCGCACTTCCGGTGCCATTACCGAACAACCCGGCGGCCATCTGGGTCTGGCCATGCATCTCGCCCGGCAGCGTGATCCGGTACCACAACGCAGATCCACAGTCTGAACAAAAGGCGCGTTCGGCCCAGTCCGACGACGTGAACGTTTTGACTGGCCCCAAGGCGGCGTATCCCGGCTCGGCCGGGAAGGTCACCAGCATCGAGCTGGTCCAGCGGCGGCACATGTCGCAATGGCAGGCGCCCAGCGCCTCTTTCGCGGGGGTCGCAGTCACTGTAACCGCGCCACACATGCATTGACCTTGCAATTCGGGCATTTCAGAACCCTCCTGTCGCTGAGCTGTTGCTTATTCCGCTGCGACGGCAGCTTTGGCGTTGAACCGGTCGATTATGGCTTCGGCACAGTCGCGACCGTCGCGGATGGCCCAAACCACCAAAGATGCACCGCGCACAATGTCACCAATGGCATAGACGCCGTCCATTTCCGTCTCGCCGGTCTGGAATGCGGCTTTGACGGTGCCCCAACGCGTAACCGGAAGGTCGGGCTGACCAAAAAGTGTTGGCAAATCTTCGGGTTCAAACCCCAGCGCCTTGATTACCAGATCAGCGTCTTCCACATAGTCAGCGCCGTCGATCACCTCGGGCGCCTGACGACCGGTGGCATCGGGCTGACCCAGCCGCATTTTCTGCACCATCACTCCTGAGACTTTCGCGTCACCCGTGAATCCCTTGGGCGCGCTCAGCCATTCAAAGATTACGCCTTCTTCCTCGGCGTTCTGGGTTTCGCGCAGCGATCCGGGCATGTTGGCTCGGTCGCGGCGGTAGAGACATTTGACCGATGTCGCACCCTGCCGGACCGAAGTACGTACGCAATCCATCGCGGTGTCGCCACCACCGATAACCACCACCTTCTTCCCTTCGGCATTCAAGCGGCCATTGTCGAAATCCTCGACAACATCACCAAAGCTTTTGCGGTTCGAAGCGGTCAGGAAATCGATCGCTTTTTCAATCCCGGCCAGACCGCTGCCGGGCATGGTCAGATCGCGGGATTTGTAAACGCCCGTCGCAATGATCACCGCAACATGTTTGGCGCGGATTTCGTCGAACTTGGCTGCGTCAACGTCGCAGTTCAGCACAAATTCAACCCCGCCATCTGCCAGCAGGTCATTGCGCCGTTGCACGATATCCTTTTCCAGTTTGAAGCCGGGAATGCCATACATCAACAGCCCGCCCGCGCGATCATGGCGGTCATAGATCGTAACCTGAATACCCGCGCGGCGCAGTAAGTCTGCTGCCGCCAACCCACCTGGTCCGCCACCAATGATGCCGACGCTTTCCGGTCGTTCGGCAGACGGCTGCGCAGGCTTCACCCAGCCTTTGTCCCAGGCTGTGTCGGTGATGTATTTCTCAATAGTTCCGATGGTCACCGTGCCATGACCTGATTGCTCGATCACGCAATTGCCTTCGCACAACCGGTCCTGCGGGCAGATACGCCCGCAGATCTCAGGAAATGTATTGGTGGCCTGACTGGTCTGATACGCCTCTTCCAATCGCCCGGTCGCCGTCAGGTTCAGCCAATCGGGGATATTGTTGTGAAGCGGACAATGCGTCTGACAATAGGGAACACCACACTGGCTGCAGCGGCTGGCCTGTTCAGCGGCTTTTTCGGCGGCGAATTCAGCGTAGATCTCGTCAAAGTCTTCCTTGCGGTCATTGGCGGCACGCTTTTCGGGCATGACGCGGTCGATCTGCACAAATTTCAGCATCGGTTGCTTGGCCACGGCTCTGACTCCATGAATTGGCTTGGTCGGATCTGTTTAAGGGATGGGTTTTCGGATGAAAAGTCAATACTACTGACATAAATACCAAAAAGTCTGATGCTCATGGCATTTGAGCGGAAAAACACCGTAGTTTTAGTTCCGAATCGGACCTTTATGGGTGCTTTCCTTTTCGGCAGGACACTTATACTCAAGAAACGCGAATAACGCGTGACGGCAGCACGGCAGGGCAGATGAGTCTCTTTCAATTGATTCTCGTTGCAATAATTCAGGGAATTACTGAGTTTTTGCCCATATCTTCGTCGGGCCATCTTATCCTGTTGCCCAGCCTGACTGGCCTCGCGGATCAGGGCCAGGCCATCGATGTGGCAGTGCATGTCGGCACCCTGGGTGCAGTTGTGCTGTACTTCTGGTCAGACGTTAAACAAGCCATAATCGGCTTGCCGCGGGCACTGACCGGGCGCACGGATACGCCACAAGCGCGCTTGGCCCTTGGTTTGATCGTCGCCACAATTCCAACAGTGATTGCCGGCCTGATTCTCCATGTGACGGGCCTTAGCGCGGCCCTGCGTTCGGTCGCTGTCATCGGTTGGACGATGCTGGGCTTTGGCCTTGTTCTGTATTGGGCGGATCAGAAAGGAAAGCAAACCAAAGACGCCAGAGATTGGGGCCTGCGCGATGCTGCCGTCATGGGGCTTTGGCAGGTTCTGGCACTGATCCCCGGGACGTCACGGTCTGGCATCACCATCACCGGCGCCCGCCATCTGGGGTATACCCGCGAAGACGGAGCCCGGATTGCCATGCTCATGTCTATCCCAACTATCATAGCTTCGGGTGTTCTCTTATCTGTGGACGTGGCGCGTCAGGCAGATGCCCAGTTGGCCAAAGACGGTGCAACCGCTGCCGTATTCGCCTTTGTATCCGCCCTGTTGGCCCTATCCCTGATGATGCGCTTGTTGCGCAGTGTCAGCTTCACGCCTTACGTCATCTATCGCGTCATACTGGGCATCGTTCTATTGGTGATCGCCTATAGCTGATCAGGTTCGCAGGTTTCCCGCCGAATTCTGGATGTCATCATACTGACCAGAAGGCCGGAATTTCCACAGATACTCTGGCAACACTGATTCAAGCGTTGTGGGCTCGATCCCCAGATCCTCAAAGGTTTTGGCGTCCTCCGACACGACATTGTCGTGACGCAGGTTCTTTAGCTGATCCCGTGTCAGGATATGGTTGGGAAATAGCTGGAAACTGACGAATTTCAGGATATCCAGCATCCCGGCCATGATCCGAGCAATCCAGAATGGCATACCAATAATGACCCTGTGGCGGTGAATCACGGCAAGCATCTGTTGCATCAACGCCCGGAAAGTTTTCACCTCGGGACCACCCAACTCATAAACCCCTGCTTCGGCCTGCCCAAGCACACCTTTCACTGCGGCTTTTGCGATGTCATCTACGTAGACCGGCTGGAATTTTGTCCCAGCACCAACCAGAGGCAAGACGGGTGCCATGCGAGTCATACCAGCAAACCGATTGAAGAACTGGTCTTCGGTCCCGAAAATGACGGATGGGCGCAGGATCACCGCGTCAGGCATATGCGCCAGCACTCCGGCCTCACCATGTGCCTTTGTTTGCGCGTACTCACTGGCGGCCTCTGCGTCCGCACCAATAGCCGAGATATGAACCATGCGAGCAATACGCTGCGCCGCCGCTAGCCGGGCGATCCGTTCGGCGCCGTCCGCTTGTACAGCATCAAACTCGTTTTTGCCCAACTCATTCAGCACGCCCACACAATTCACAACCGCATCTGCGCCCCGCATCGCCAGCGCGACCGAAGCGTCATCGCGAATGTTACACAAGACCGGTTCGACCTGACCCACAACGCCATAGGGTTTGACAAACATCGCCTCGTTTGGGCGCCGCACTGCGACCCGCACGCGCCATCCCTCATTCGCCATGCGCCGCGCGATGTATCGACCGACAAAACCCGATCCGCCATAGATCGTGACCAGTTTGGACATGAGAGAGCTCCTGCTCAGTAGTTGCGCCTTAGAACTAACGCTCAGACGACCTTGGAACAAGGCGCTAATTCGCCGCGCGAACGCTGGCAAATGCGACCTCGGCCGCTGTACGCGCCCTGCCTTCTGAGCGATTCAAAAAACTTTCGAGAAACCATCCGAATCTGGTTGACGCTTTCCGCTAGTAGGCTTAAACGCCCCTCCACGACACCTGCCCAGGTGGCGGAATTGGTAGACGCGCTAGCTTCAGGTGCTAGTATTCGCAAGGATGTGGAGGTTCGAGTCCTCTCCTGGGCACCAAAAATCCGCGCAAACAATTGTTTATGCTGGTACTTTTCCAACCAACCGTACCAACCCCTGATTAGTCGTCTGAAATCTCAGGCGATAGACGACGTTCTACTCGGTGCCCTCACGATTCCGAAGCTGGCCCAGTTCTCACCATTAAGAAAAAGCCGATTGAATTTCAGGTTTTGTCAGGCTCTGATCCCGCCTTGCTTAAAGGATACACCCCACCGACGCGCAGCAAGAACGAACAGAAGCCCGTTTCTTTCCGTGATATTGGAAAGCCCACCTTTGTATCAAAGCCAAATAGCGTAGGACCGCGCAAGGATCGGCGGTATCGAAAACCGACAGAAAATGTACATCCTTGCGTGCCAAGGAAGCATAGCACCGGGCCAAACCCACTCAATTGCCTGTGTCGCTGTGTCTGCGTTAGCTCTAAAAAGAAGTTTGCGTCACATCCCGGATGGTATTGTTCGGGGATCTCACACCTAAAGCTCGACATTGACCGGGGACGGGCCTATCCAGATTTCAATCGGTTCGTTCCGACCACGAAGCGTGTGTAGGCCGGCTGGCCGCAATCCCATTTTCGAAGCTCGGTCATGCGCATCCGGATTCGACATCAAGAGCGCACTGGACAGAGCAATAGCTGCGCTTTGAGATTTGGCGAAGTCCTGCAGGCGGCTGGCGGTGTTCACGACGTCGCCGCTGACGGCAAGCTGTTTGTGACGCTTGCCGCCAATGATACTGGTCTTGACCGGGCCAGCATGTCCGCCGACCCTTAGACCAAGACCGGGCCAGTCTGAACTTGAACCAACCGCCACATACAGCGCTTCGATGAAGCGCAACGCGCGAATTGTGTCGTCCGAACCTGGCTCTGGCAGGCCAAAAACAACCATGGCGCCATCCCCGGCAAAATGCGTGATTATTCCGCGCAGCGGTTCAACGGACTGCTCAACAATCCCATGAAAAAGTCGCAGAAAATCGGCCGTGCCTTCGGGGCCAAGCTTTTCGGAATATGCCGTGAAATTTGCAACGTCGACAAACAAAACAACCGCAGGCCGTGCTGCAGCTTCAAAGCGGGGGTCGGTCGCATCTGCCAACCGCTCAACAATCAGAGGCGATTGGTACAGCGCGAGATTCGCAGCACGCCTACGATGTTGCACAAGTCGCAACCCGATACCTGCACTCGCGCCCAGCAGCAGCGACAGGAGCGCCGTGACCCCATCCAGCCACCACCCGGCGACGAACGCGGCTTGCAACACAAGGGCCAGAACGCAGAACGCCGCAGCGGTCGCAAAAGCCCCGAGCCAGGGTCGGTCCAACCTCGCTGCGAAGAACCCAAGCGTGGATGCCATCAAAGCCAACGCGACGTCCCATACCCACGTCACAGCGTCACGCCTCAGGAAACGTTGTTCGATCGCGTTTGCAGCCAAGGTTGCATGCAACTCAACTCCGGGAAACGTAGCATCATACGAGGTGGCGTGCCGGTCACCGAACCCGGTTGCGGTGGCTCCGACAAATATGATTTTGCCCGTTAGGTCCGCATCGCCAAGGCTTGCGAAGGAGTAGGTTGGAATTGTGCCCCCCGGCCCATAGAAGTTCAAGGGAATGGCCCCCCGGCCGTCCAAAGCGATCAGTGTTTTCCCAACTGAAAGACGCCCGCTTGTTAGCGACGACCTCAGTCGCAAATCCAGCTCATCATCCGACGCCTTCACGGCTGCAATGGCGAGCGAAGGATACCAAGCGTTGCCGTCTTCGGTCGCCAGATACTGCGCCGCACCAAGTCTGCGTGCCGCGCCATCGGTGTCATGGCGAAGGGTCACATGACCGATCAAAGCACTCCCACGCAGCGTCTCAGTCGGTCCCAATGCCGGTAGAGGTTTGTTCAATTCAGGCGCGATCACGACCGAAAAGTCACCACTCTCGAGATCCTGCAACCCAGCATCAGCAGGTGCTTCAGCCACACCAAGAACAGCACTGGTTCCTGCCAACGCCTCGGCAAGGCCAACGTCGCCCTCACGCGGATCAATCAGCAGAAAATCCAAAGCAATTGCTTCTGCGCCTGCCTCGGCTGCAAAAGACACCGCCTTTGCCAAAGCGGATCGAGACGGCGGAAAGGTTTCGAGCTGGGACATTGCCGCATCATCAAACGCAATAATTGCGACCCCTTCCGGTGGCGTCAAAGGGCCACGCCAAAGGAATCTGGCATCAAGCAGCCGACCTTCGACTCCTTGCCAAAACGCACTTCGATCTCCGGGATGCCAGATCGCGGTCACCAGACTCAGAATGAGCACAATCGCCCCGGTAATCCGTCTTGCGCGTCGAAACCCGTCGCGTACTACCATTCTGATCCAAGAAGTGCGTCGAATGTCTCAATACGTGTCCGCGCCCAATCCGTGACCGAGCCAATTTCACCAGAGGACGACACATCAATACCTTCCCCGGGTCCCAGTTTTGCATCGGCATCATCAACCACAACAAACACCGTACCTTCTCGTGTGAAAATGGCGCTTGCCCGGTTCTCGACCTGCATCGCCCATTCAGTGGAACGGACAGCGGCAACAGCTGATGGTGTTCTCACCTGCACACCGTTCCCATCTTCTGAGGAAAACAGAAACCCGGCGATACCGTCAATCAAGCGAAGACCAAAGGGGCGCGTTTCACCCTCAAGCAGACCAAGCAAATCAATCTCGGTCTCTGGTCCCACAACAACTTCTAGACCAGCCGAGCAGGTCATGGTGACCCGCGCGGCAACTTCCGTGCGCAGCTTTGCATTCCGCCCTAAACCCAAACCGACGACCGCAGACTGGGTAGATGCGCCTCGGGCAGAAACGGTCGCCTGCCCCTCCACGCGTGTTACGACGCACGTTCCCTGTGTTTGAGCAACAGCAGGGAAAGCAAACCAGGTAGAGAAACAAGTTAGAAAGGTATAAATCAGGCTCTTAAAATTCATTACTGCCTCGCAAAAGAGGGAACCGATTGAAGAGTGAACAGTAAGAAGCGAGAGGTCAACCAGTGACGATCTTCGTTTCTATTGAATCACTGGAAAACCGCTTATTCCGATCAAAACCAATACTCAAAACAGACACTGAAACGTCTCGCAAACCTTAGACAAAGTATACTTTCGCTCAGCATGCAGTAAATTCTGCTCGTTGTGCTTTGCAAACGTCATAACAGGCGCAAGATACGTATCAGCTCTCACTTGGGTCGAGATACGTCCAAAGTCAACCTTTAGGCAAATGACCTTTGTTACGACCGCCTTGTTGGGCCTGTTCCCAGGCGGGCGCCCGATCGTCGCTCCGACCGCGGTTCTGATAGCGCGCCCTTTAACGAGAGCATGCTGAAACATGTTCGAAAGCTATTCTGTGGCAACAAACGCCACATACCTGATGCTCGTCAATTGGGCACCAAAGTTTGCGATAGATTCCAAATGACCCTGGAGGTAATCAAACCCGCGATGGATATCCGCAGAACGTCACAGTCGCACTAGGCCCGAGTAACTGGATCGAGCGGGCACATCAAATTGGACGTTGAATGGCAATGAAATGCGTAACTACATCACTCTCATCGCGAATCGGGCGCAATTCGCATTCGTGGACAAAGAGCTCTCCGTTCTTGCGGTAGTTAGTTATGCGTATAGTGCCATTCTGGCAGTTCTTGATAAGCTCACGAAACTGTTCAATCGCTTCAGGCTCGGTCTCAGGCCCTTGAAGTAAATCAAGACTCCGACCGATCACTTCTTCTGAAGAATAGCCGGTGTGCGTTATGAACTCGTCAGAAACAAAAACAACAGGAACTCCAGGTTCTGCGAGACAAACGACAGCCGAATGTGATTTGAAATCTTCGCTGTCTTCTTCGCCTCGCTCCTGCAGGAACTGGTCAATACTGCGTTGCGTCACGCCATCTCCTATTTCTGCTCAGCCGAAACGATAGCTTCCACAAGTTGCACCAGCCTCAGCTTCTCATCAACATCCGAAAGCTTCACAAAGGAGCTTACGAGACGCGCCAGCAAATCAGCTTCGACCGGCATTTCTGCTGGCTTTTCGACTCTAACACTTTTTTTTGGAGAGTTAGGCAGCATAGACTCGATGGGCACCGCATAAAAATCAGCGAGTGCGATAAGATAGGGCAGACTGCATCTGCTTTGGGCGTCTTCGTATTTCTGGTATTGCTGCGGGCTGATGTCCAGAATGCTTGCAACCTCTGCTTGGGTCATGCGTTGTTCGGTTCGCAAACCGCGCAGTCTTTGCCCGACATGACCATAGACATCTTCGGAAGAGAAAGCGCCAGGGATTGTCAGGGTGTCGTTAGCGTTCATGTGCCCGTCTCTGTTTATCATAACATCGTCAATGTGGAGAACTATCATCAAAATGCAACATGGCCAACAACCTTTAAGAGAATATTCCACAGCATTTGGGCAAAATTCAGACCTCAACATGAAAGTAGTGTCGTTTTCGCGGACGATTTCTCGCTATTTTAAAGCATCTTTTGGTATTACCTCATAATATAAGAAAATTTCTAAATAATGACTGCTAACCACCACTTTCTCGCCTGAATTGAGTGGGACCCTCTCCAACATGGTGAGTTTTTTGTTTCGAGGTGAGGCATGGTTGATGACGCGCGGCAGCACGACAGCCAGAAATATGTAGATGAACTTGAACCCGGCACCACGCTTATGCGGGGCCAATACAAGATCATACGTTACTTAAATTCTGGCGGGTTTGGGATTACGTATCTGGCGACAGACAGTCTGGATCGGCAGATCGTCATCAAAGAGTGCTTTCCCCAGTCTTTCTGCCGCCGCAACGGACAGCAGATCGAGGCCCGGTCCGAATCCCATGTGGGCGAGCTGCGATCAATTGTCCGACTTTTCTCGCAAGAGGCCCGCGCGCTGGCCAAGCTTGAACATCCCTATATCGTCGGTGTTCACCAGGTTTTTGAGGAAAACAACACCGCCTACATGGCTATCGACTTTGTGAAAGGTCATGACCTGCTGGCTATCATCGAACAAAAGGTGGTTCTGCTGCGGCCCGATCAGGTCAAGGCCGTCCTGCGCAAGGTTCTGGATGCCATCGGGTTCGTGCATTCCGCAGGGATGCTGCACCGCGATATCTCGCCCGACAATATTATCATCACGGATGAACTGACGCCGGTTCTGATCGATTTCGGCGCAGCGCGCGAGCAGGCCACCAAGGCCACGCGGGCCTTGTCTGCATTGCGCGTCGTCAAGGACGGCTACTCTCCTCAGGAGTTCTATATCGCGGGCAGTGAACAGGGGCCCAGCAGCGATCTGTATTCGGTTGCTGCCAGCTTCTATCATGCGATCACCGGCCAGTTGCCGCCTGACAGTCAGCTCCGGATCGCCTCTCATGTCGCCAAAGAACCGGACCCTTACATCCCACTTGGGAAGATGACGTCCGACTATGATGAGGCATTCTGCTCAGCGATTGACAAGGCTATGGCGATCTTGCCGAAAGACCGGGTCACGTCAGCGGCGGAATGGTCGATCATGATGGAAACGCCGGTCAAATCGCGCGCCAAACGTGCTTCCAAGCAGGTTCCATCCATCAGCCGCAAGCCCAAACGCGTCTCACACCGGATCTCCGCCAGGCCGTCCAAGCGGGTCAAGGTAGCCTCGAAATCGTCAAACCTGCTTGGCCGCGTTTCGGCCATTGCAATTGCGGCCTGCATCGTTGGTGGGGTGGCATATCTGACATTGGACAACCCGCGCATCAGCAGGGCGACCAGTGCCATTTTTGAAACAAGCCCATCGCAAGTGGAGACTGTGGCGGCTGCCGAGACTCCCGCGCCGGCAATCGCTGCGCAGGAAGAGGCGCAAGTTTCGACAGCCGATCCGGAATCATCCGAGGTGCCCGCAGCTGATACGCCCAATGATCTGGCCGCACAGATTGCAACGGTTGCGAGCGAAGAGACCGTGGACACCTCCGCCGGGCTTGATGTTGTAACGACCCCCGCACTTGAGGCTTTTGTCGACTCTTATGTCGATGGCGAAGTGGTCGCCTCGTGGGCGCTTGATCTGCCCTTCCGCTCAAACAGCGAAAACGTGATCGTAAGCGTGAACGACAGTTTTTCAAATCGTCTGTCATCCGGTGAGCGGATTGTCGAAGTCGATGGTGCTCAGGTGAATGATCTTGAGGACACGCTGCGCCAGCTTGCAAAGCAAAGTGACGGCAAGCAAATCAGCTTTCGTGTGGTCGCCGAAAACCCGGGTGCCGGCACACGCATGTACACTCAGGTCACGGCCCCGATCATCTATATGACCGATCTCCGGAACGGGTTTCGCTTTCAGACGCAATTCGACGGGTCGGTATGGCTGACGACGGTCATCGATGTGGCACCGGACACCAATAGCGGCCTGAAGGCGGGCGATACAATTGTGGCCATGGTTGGCACGAACGAGCGAATCTCAGACGGTGCGACTATGGCGCGATTGCTGGCCGAGAAGATCACATCCGGCCAAAGCCAGGCGCAGCTTGCGGTCAGCCGCGCGGGCACCATGTGGGTCGAAAGCATCGAAACAGGGGCCTCATCATGACCCCGAGCAGCAAGCCAGCGGTGTAATCCACATGCGATTTTTCAAAAGACCCAGAGCGCGCAGCCGGAACCCCAGCCAAGCCATAGCGCCCGAGCCCCTCAAGCCGGTCTCGGTTCCGCCCATTGCCTTTTCGACGGTGTCGATGCCCTCGCCCGCGATTGTGTCGCGCCCTCAGGTAAACGCCGAAAAAACGCGGCTGATCGGGTTTGACAGCAGCGACCTAGGGCGAGAGCCGGATCGGACCGCCGATAGCTCGAAAACAAGTTTCATTCCGGTGGGTTGGCTGGTTGTGGCAACCGAACCGGGGCAAGGCCAGTGCTTCGCTTTGGCGGCGGGCCTGTCGACCATTGGGCGCGGCGAGGATCAATCCGTCTGCCTGGATTTCGGTGATAGGGCGATCTCGCGCAATAATCACGCGGCCATTGTCTATGACCCCAGCACCAATGAGTTTTTTCTGGGCCATGGTGGCAAGGCCAATTTGGTGCGGCTGAACGGATCGCCCGTCACCGAAACTGTATCAATCGAAAGCGGTGCCGAAATTCAGGTCGGCGAAACCAAACTGGTTTTCAAGGCGTTGTGTGACTCCGCTTTCCGCTGGGACACTACTGACCAAAAGGACAACGGCAATGCGGTCGACCAATAAACCTTGTTTCAACGTGGCAACCGGCATTGATGTGGGCGCGCGCGACTATCAGGAAGACTGCCTGGTCGCTGACTTTCCGCAGGGCGAGAGCTTTGGCATTGGCGTGCTTGCCGATGGTATGGGCGCGCATGTCTCGGGTGACATGGCAAGCTCCATTGTTGTGAGCCAGGTCTTTGCAGCCTTGAAGATGCGCCGCAAAGATCTGCAATCGGACGTGGCGAACATCCCTGCCCTGCTGAGAGATGCGGTTGGCGAAGCAAATGACGCCATGTCGGACTTCATTAATATCAACACCGAATGTAATGGCATGGGCGCGACCCTGATTGCCACGATTGTCGTTGACAGAAAGCTGTTCTGGCTGTCGATCGGGGATTCACCGCTCTATCTGATCCGCAAGGGCGAAATCACGCGCTTGAATGAAGATCACTCGATGGCGCCACAAATTGACGCCATGGTCGCCTCGGGCCAGCTGAGCGCCGAAATCGCCGCAACGCATCCAGACCGTAATTGCCTGACCTCCGCCGTGCTGGGGCAGAAAATTCCGCGCATCGATTGCCCGGACAATCCAATCGCTCTGGAGGACGACGATACGCTTATCTTGGCAAGCGATGGGCTGCAAACGCTGACTGATGAAGATATCTACAGGTTGGCCCGCGAAAAAACCAAACGTGGTGCGTCCGAAGTCTTGCAGCGCCTGCTATCAGCTGTTGAGGCAGCAGACGCGCCCGAACAGGACAATGTCTCAGTTATTGTCGTTCAGTTTGACACTACTCCTGCGCAGGTCCCGATAAGCGCACCGAAATCTACCAACCAGAGAGCAAAGGCCGCGCCGCGGTCGGCTGAAGACGACGCGCTTTTGGCCGCGCTGATTCCAGATATCGAAGACGCGCCGGACATCATCAATCAGGCCATGTCGCTCTGACATGCGCCGGAGAACCAGAAAACGTCGCGCAACCCGCGCAATCGAAACAATAAAGACGGAGACCTGACAATGAAGGATACCCTCAAGCTAAGAAAGAGTCTTGCAAGTGCCATTGCGATCGCCTGCGTCGGTGCCGTACCGACAATGGCCGCGTCTGGGCAGGTCGACCTTGTCGCGCCCGACGGCTCGCTTCGGCTGGCCGGAGAATTTGTGGAATTCGTCGACGGCCATTTTGTGATCGACACGGTGATTGGCCAAATGCGGGTCAGTGCATCGCGTGTTACCTGCAAGGGCGAGGCGTGCCCGTCTGCTGATACATCCGATGTCAGCTTGCGGATTACCGGCTCGGACTCGATCGGTGCCGAACTCATGCCGCTGTTGCTTTCTGGCTATGCATCGCAATCCGGCGGAGAGGTCAAATTCCAGCCTCTGCCAAACAGCCCTGACAAGCTGGCCGACCTTGGCGGCGCGCAGGGATTGAGAGAAGAAGTTGGGCAGGTCCTGATGGCGTCCGCCAAACCAGCAGAAGCATTCGAGGCGCTGGCCCGAAACGAGGCAGAGATCAGCATGTCCTCCCGCCGCATCCTTCCGGATGAAGCGCGTGCGCTTGCCGCGCTTGGGGCTGGCAATATGAAGTCGGATGAGCAGGAACATCTGTTGGCGCTCGAAAGCATCGCAATCGTGACCCACCCGGACAATCCGGTTTCGGAAATCGGGATGGACCAGCTACGCGAGGTATTTCTGGGAAACATCTCTAACTGGAAAGAACTGAACGGGCCGGATATGCCCATTGAACCCATCGGACGCTCTGGTATGACCCCATCGCGCGAGATATTCGAAACCGTGCTGTTTGATGACACAGGGGTCACTTTTGCTGATGTCAAAACCGTCACATCGGATGTCGCAGCAGCCTCGTATGTAACCGAAAACAAAGGCGCGATCAGCTTTCTGCCGTTTGGCGTCCAGCGTGATACCAACCCACTGAACATTATCGATTCCTGCGGTGCGATGACGGTACCGAATGAATTCTACACTAAAACCGAAGAATATCCGTTTGTCCGTCGGGTCTACCTGTATAGCCGCGGCGATATGGAAAACGAGCTGGCCCAGGGTCTGCTGGATTTTGCAACGTCGCGCGAAGCAGAGGACGCCATATCGGTCGCGGGTTTCACGAGCCTGAACATTGGCCGACTGCCGCAGCACATGCCAGGATTGCGTAAAAGCTATGCTCAAACAGTCGAGAACAAGGCCTATGAAAAAAGCATCATCGACGGAATGCTGGAAACGGCTTCCAAACATGACCGCCTGTCCAGCACGTTTCATTTCCGCTCGGGTTCGTCCCGCTTAGATGAGCGCAGCATTTCCGAACTGGCCCGGCTGATCGAATTCCTGAAAGAACAACCAAGCGGCACCAAGGTCAAACTGGTTGGGTTCAGCGATGATATCGGCACGTATGATAGCAACCGCCGCCTGTCGCAGCGCCGGGCCGAGCGGTTAATGAATCGTCTCAAAGCCGAGGCTGTCGGGCAATTGGCTCATATTGAAATTTCCACAACCGGATATGGTGAGATTGCGCCAGCGGCATGCAATTCGACTGGCGAAGGGCGTCTTAAGAACCGCCGCGTTGAAATCTGGATCGAAAGCAGCGTGCAGGGCTAATCGCCTCCGATAAATACCCTCGGGCAGACTCCGCCGTTGACTAATCGAAACCGGGCCCAAGGCCCGGTTTTTTTCCATCACACGGATCGGGCAGACTTAAGATTGCGATCCAGAAATCCAGCCTTGCGCATACGCCAATTAAGTTGAACTCATCTCTAAAATTAAGAAAAACATAATAAAACCTCTCTTTAGTTGATAGATGCCTTTCCTTTTTCTCAATTTGAACACTATCGGCTGTCAAATTCGTATCAAATAGGAAGCAACCGGAAACACTGAAAATGATCCTTTATTCTCATCGCCTCCAAGGCGTTTTGCAGCAGATGGTTGTCGAACTTGGGCTGGACCTGATTTTGTCTGACGACAATTCCCCTGTTTCGCTGATCGACAACGAACAGATGCTAACCGAAGTCGCCGCAGGCGTGAATGTTGAGGTGAAGAAACTCGCCGCGAACAACGGCGCTGTTCTATTCAGATTTCAGAGGAAATCGTGATGGCTAAGAAGCGTCAAATGGACGGAGCGCCAGGCAAGCGTGCCGGGTTGCCGTTGGCTCGTGCCAATCGACTCGCCGAGACGGCCGAGGCCAAAAGAGGCCGAGCGCCTTCGATGATCGTCGCGACCGGTTTGTTGACTGTTGCGGCAATTGTTTCAGTGGGTGTCATGCCAGCCAATACTGCGCTGAGCACGGCATTTGATGCGTTGCACGGCGAAGCTGTTACCACCAGTTTGGAAACCCCGAAAAGGCCGAAGCAACGACCGCACAACACTGTAGAAAACACCCCCTTAAACCCTGAGGCAGTGACTGAAACGGCGGCCACCCCCTCCGCCACCGATATGGATTTGCTGCCAGATGTGATTGCAAAGACAGAGCCGCCTGCTCAACCGGTTTTGGAAGAACCGGTTCAGGTGGTGGCCAGTATCAATCCCGCTGCTCCCTACTGCATCCAGATGATCCAGTCTCGGGTCGCCGCGTTGCACTACGTCACTCAAACCGCATCCGACTGGGACAGCCGTCAACAAGACGTGTCTCGATTGGTTCAGTCCACGTTGGACTGTAGCCAAGCGGGTCTTCAGATCGCCGGCAGTCTTGAACTGGCTGGCACCGGAATCGCTGATCTGCGCGTGCGTTGGAACCTGGAGACGTGGACTTTGCACCTGGCCGTGGTGGACAGCGCGTATTCTGAAAGTGGTGTCCAGCTGGCAGGCGTGTCGGATCAATCAATCGAATTCGTCGTTCAGTAACGGAGGCAAACGCCATGGACATATTTGAACAACTTGCCAACCTGGAAGTCCCAGCCAGGGCCGTTCTGGCAGACATCCAGACGTTCGAGGCACCTTTGCCCGACTATCTGATGCTGGGCACCTTTGTGATCCTGCTGTTCGCGCTGCATCGGTCCAGTAGGGCAGGCGTGTTGAAGTTCCGCACTAAGCTTGAAGAAGCCTATCAGCAGGAGCTTTTGACTGCGAACCGCAGGATGCATCAGGCCCGCGGCGATCTGAGACGCCTTCAACAGGAAATGGAGCGTGAACGTCAAAGAAAACGCGGCGCGCTTCGGGAAAATGGTCGGTTCGGATCCGGCGCGGAACGCCGTCGCCATGATGCCATCGACCGCAGCTCTGCACGCGCGATCGCACAAGGCACTGTGCCATTCAAAGCAGCCTCGAAAAACCGAAACCAGACGCGGCCCATCGACCCAGTTCCGGCCAATGCTTCTGCGTCACATGACAACTTGTTTCTTAACGGAGTGGAAAAATGAACCTCACACGTCTGATTTACTACAGCCAGCGAAACCCATCCATGAGCCTCAATATGGGCGAATTGCTGGAAATCTGTAAGCGCAACAACTCGGCGATGAACGTCACCGGCATGCTGCACTTCAACGGCAACTACTTCCTTCAGGTTCTCGAAGGGGGCCGGGCCGAAGTCAGCTCGATCTATCACCGCATTGCTGCTGACCAGCGTCACCTGAACATCATTCTGATCTCGTGCCAGGACGTGCGAGAGCGGATCTTCCCAACCTGGTCTATGGGCCATCACGAAGGCATGGAAGGCGAAACGCGCGGTATCTTCCTTCGGTACTTCCCGTCGAACACGGTGAACCCGGAAGCGGTCAGTGCAGACAGCCTTCTGGACTTCCTCCAGGATGTCTCGACCGAGCTGGTGTAAACACTGGTTTGATCTGGAAAGGTGCTGCGAATGAGTATGTTAGATCATCTGATCAACCGTCGTCAAAAGGGCAATTCCAGTCAGGAATTGCCCAGGGGACCCGCACCGTTCGAAACACCCGTTGACGATAATGCCGACGCGGATCAGGCAATCCAGACCCTGGGTCAGTATCCGATTTCGTCCAACAGTTTGCCCGACGGAGCCGGTTTTTCAACTACCCCTCAGGCTATCAGCGAGGAGCCGGATAGCCCCGTGACACCGGCCACACAGATGACAGAGGCCCTTTTGAACCCGTCCAGCCCGGTTAGCCAGAACCTGCGCGACACGCGCACAAGGCTGGTCGGGTTCGACAGATCGGACAGCTCAACGCGCGACCTGTTCAGCGCCGAAGACCAACCAGCCTCGGACAACGCCGCGTTGCCCGTTGGCTGGTTGGTCATCATTGACGGGCCCGGATACGGCCATGCCTTTACGTTGTATTCCGGCCTGTCAAATATCGGCCGGAATCCTGACCAGACCGTTTGCCTTGATTTCGGGGATATGGCGATTTCACGCGACAATCATGCGGCTATCGCCTTTGACCCGGAGCAACAGATGTTTTTGCTAGGTCACGGCGGCAAGACCAATTTGGTACGCCTGCAAGGCAAGCCGATCATCTCGAACGAGAAACTGAATGACGGTGATCAGATATCCATTGGTGAGACCAAGATGTTGTTCAAAGCGCTGTGTGGCGACTCTTTCAACTGGGCTAGGGAAAATGACGATGACGACGTGTTTGATACCCTGTGAGAGCTGCCAGCGGCAGTTGCGGGGAAAAACACGGCGATGACACAGGTACCCCGACCACCGCTGGATTTGCAGGCGCGGCTTCGGGCAATGTTGCCGCAAGGGCAGTTCGGCCCCGAAATAACTGCGCGCGCCACCGAGTTATTGGCAGAGCTAACCCGCCCTGCCCGGATCTCGATCCTGAGCCCGTCAAAGGTTAGAAAGGCGCAGTTGCTGAACTTTCTGCTTGGTCAGAATTTGCTTCCGCCGAACGATTTCAGCGATGTCCTGCAACTGTCGTATTCCGAAACCAAACTGATGTCAGTTGAAACATCTGTTGGAACCGAACACATCCACAAACCACCGTTCGACCTGGCAAAGATTGCAGCCGATGGCCTGCGGTCAGCGCATCTGACGCTGCCATTGCCAGCGTTGACCAAGATTTCAATCCTCGCGAAAACACTGCCGCCGCAAAAAGAGGAATTTGAAGCCACGATGGACTGGCTGGTGCCGCAGACGGATATCGCAATCTGGTTCACTGATGATTTCGACGCAGCCGAACAGGCGCTGTGGGACAGGATGCCCAACAAAACAAAGGACCACTCGCTGCTGGTGTTGCTTCGAAATGGCAAACCCATCGATCATTCACAATCGGCGTATAGGTCCGTGTTCATGGACGTTGTCCAACTGTCTACAGAAGACGCTGCGCGCGCACGGGCGGGCGCATGTTTAGACAAGGCACTGTTCAGGGCGTCCGGCGGGCACAAGTTGCTGTCAATCCTGCGCAGCGACATAGACCAGGCCCGCCGGCATGCAGCAGATCAGACTAAGATCTTTCTGAATAGCATCCCGGATCACAGCTCTGGCAATCTGGACCAGCGTATGAGCCAGTCTTTGGAAGACTCATTGGATAGCATCGCATCTGACTATCAAAACACAGATACAGCATTGTGCGTTCCTTTTTCACTCTGCATCCAATCTGCCATCGACAAGCTTTCGCACCTGGGGCGACCTGCTCATGAAGGTGAATCAATAGATGTCTCCGATGTGCTGACGGAAATGGCGCAGGTTGTCTCGGAAATCGAGGGCGACCTGGCGGCTTGGCAGGATGATCGCAGACTAGAGGTTGCCATACCGATGTTGCACGAGTTGAGCGACTTAGTTGAACTGTTTCGGATCGAAGCAAATGAGGCGAATGGTATCGATGCCGTTTTGGCAGCGATCCAGCTAAAACGACAGCTCCTTATGGTAGATTCCCGATGAACCATCCGGCATTCAAAACCCGTCGCACTCTGAACGCAAGCGGCCCACGAATAGTAGGCGTCGATAGATATAATTCTAACGAAGAAATCATGACCGGAGTTTCCTGATGTCCCAGCCGGGCGCATTGCAATCCCAGCTTTCAGAGCTGGCTGACTCAGTTTTCCAGATTGAGAGCGGGCGACTCACGTTTGATCCGGCGGATCCATTTGCGACAATAATCCAGCAGATTGATGTGGCGGTATTGGGAACAACCTTGCAATTTCTTATCGAGGACAAAACACTCGAACTACAGGTTAGCGGTCGCCGGTTGATCTTGGTCTCAGCGTCAAACGATCCGGCGCTTGCCTGCTGGATTGACAAGCCACTCGCGACAGAAGACCCAGAGGACGTACTGGCGATTTCCACTGCGATCAAACACTTTGCCAGTGCTGCTTCACCAAGCTCCAGGATGTTCCTGAAACCGGGTTTACCAAGACCGGATTTGTTGGGCGTCTCAGGCAGAATCTCTGGGAGTATGCTGCGAAAGACGCTTGAACAAACGTCAGTGGATCGAGGTTTTGATCCCAACACGTTGTGCGGCCAACTGAGAAATGTGTCGTTGGCGTTCCTCCAAATCAAAGAGGAACGATTAGAAGCGGAGTTTGGCTCCGACGAGCTGGTGAGCGCACTTAAAGAGTTCCGAAATGATCGACTGCCGGAAATTCTGCAGTCAGAAGCTCACCCCAACAGCGAGTTTCAAGTGGAAAAACTCACCATCCTCAGCGAGACGCTGGATTCCGGAATTTGCTTAGGTTTGGTTAGATCGAAGCACTCACTTGTCTTGATAGCCTTTGATGTATGCAACCTGATCGACTTGATTTCAATGTTTGATGATGTGATTTGAAGATCGCCGAGCAACCTTGTCTCGGTTTAATGTCAATGCATCAATAGCCTCTGATCGATCGTCGCAACGCCTGAGACGCAGGTGGACGATAGCTTATCCGCCGGGCAGGTTAGCGACAACACAGGTGAAGGGCATTGCTGAACAGCCTACCATCGGCTGGTTGGCTGCTGGGAGATGTATCTGTTTGAGAATTTTCACTTCCGAGGCGCTGGCCATATCAGTGTCAAATCCCTCCGCCCGCAGGGAGTTGTGTTGCAAATTGCAGAAGTATTCTCCCATGCCTCCCAAAGCTCTTTCTGCTCAAACAGATGCTCGACCATCTGCGTCGGGTTAGCTCCGATCGCATCAGGTTTTCGTCAATCTCCCCAAGGGCGCCATTTGGCAATTATTGGGTGGCCATATAGCTCCTCAAAACCGACGCTCCTTGCGCATTGATTGTCATTGCAACGGTGCTGCCGAACTCTTTCGTTCCTTGATTGAGTGAAGGAAAAAGTGAAAGTATCTCCTGGCGCTGTGGGCTCGATAGCGCTTTGACTGCGTTTTTCTCCAAGAAGAAGCTTTCCGTCAGGGCTCCGTTAGACCTGACTATGTGGTGGCCGTCGAACATAAAATGAGTGTACCGTACCGCATCCATTTCCCGAATGTTTACTCCGGGCAGACCACACAGGTGTTTTGCGGCGACCAATACCTCGGATTGGCCAAACAACATTTCAACACCTGATGATTCAATCAGCACCCTGTGCTGTTGAGACAGGACAAGTTCACCTGTGTTGCCCAACACACCGGCTTCTATGACCACAGGCGCAAACGTCCCAAAGCCCCGAACTTCAGTGGTGCCGACCCAACGAACAGGTAGTAGCCCACGGTCTTTTGTCCAAACTTCATCACCAGGAAGAATATTCTGAACTGGAACGTCACCGACCGCAGTTTCTATCAACGTTCCCTCGCCAAAGCAGGCCATGAAATTTGTATAGGCCGACGTGCCTATGTTTGACCCGCTGACCTTGACATATGACGTACCGTTTTGCAGTGGCGCGGAAGTTGCATACCCCCAGACGTCCGAGAACACGCCACCTTGAGAAAATACATAAACGGTGATTTCAGGGCCAACCGGGTTGCCGCCGCTGTCAAGCGCTCGGATGATAATTTGAGACTCTGCCTCAACCTGCGTCCCATTGGCGACGATGCCGCCCCCATCCGTGATAACGTGGTTTGCTGGATCATCGTCGTTGAAAACATTGACATCAAATGTGTCATCCAATGTAACCGTCGTGCCAGTACCTGCCGAATACTGGAAGACGGTCCCATCCGGAGTATCTGAATTATTGACTATCGGGTTACCGATGATTGACCCGTTAGAACTGGCGGTAACGATTAAGCTCGAGCTGTCCTGAGCAAAGAAACTGCGTAGTACCATGGAAACCCTTTAAGCTTGCACCTCGAAGGTCTGAGACAGCGCCTGTCCAAAGCTTGAAACGCGTCATTCTAGAGTATTCACAATGTCAGGTAAGCGCGCAATGCGGAATACGGATCAAATGTCCGTATTTATTCACAATATCGACAACTCTCAATAAACAAGACTGCAACTGGCGACCGCTCCTAACAAGGTCCGCAAATCGTTCGGTTACCCAACAGCCCAGAAAAACGTTTGGAAGTGTGATTATCTTCACTGACCAGACTGCCGAACCCAGCGATACTAAGGTTATTCAAGTGAGTTCGCTTCAACGTATTTCGAAGCGTAGATTATCATTATCCTCCCCAAGGATAGGGCGCGCTGGTTGTTGGCGCGCCCATTTTCTCTGGGGCCCTAAGTTTGGCAGATATGCAGAG
The DNA here is from genome assembly GCF_947489545.1 of uncultured Ruegeria sp. NCBI lineage: Bacteria > Pseudomonadati > Pseudomonadota > Alphaproteobacteria > Rhodobacterales > Roseobacteraceae > Ruegeria > uncultured Ruegeria sp. The sequence continues at coordinate 34,747 of NZ_CANLDZ010000009.1, forward strand.
GTCGGGCATAAGCCCAAGATCAGCCGTTGACGAACGTGTTGAACGGTATGCTGATTAGCATAGCGAAGAGTTCCTTGCCCGGTTCGCAGGACTGTCCGCCTTGGAGTAGTTAGCCAAACATTGGAGGTCAACATGAGATATAAAATTCTAAGTGTGGTTCTTGCGGGTGCAATTGCCTTACCGTCCCATGCTTTTGCAGACAAAGATGATTGGTCGGGTTTGTATAAAGGCCTGGACGTTTACGACGGTTCAATCGACTACCTATCAATATCGCTCACAAGTGTTGAAACCTTTGAACTGCGGATAATCCCATCCGTGATTTCGTTGTGTGAGACCGGGCGCGGTTGGATTGTGGCTGAAGGGAAACTGAATGACGAAGGAAAAATGCTTCGTCAAAACAGTCGTGTTTTTTGCGACGGTGAAGAACCGGCAGATGTTGCGGACAGAGTCCTAACGCTGGACGCCAACACTGGGATTATCCGCTACGAGGCAACGGATGACCGCAGGCCGCTCGTTTATCATAAAGTGTCTTCGAACTGATCTGCACTTTCTGGATAAATCGCGCCCTTGTTGGCGTCTCTAGCTTCTTGCGTGACGCCTTTAGCGAGGGACACCACGCAATTTACTTGCCGCCGCACAGTCCCAGTTAACTCGCGATACTCTTTTCGAGTGGCGGTTTCCTGGCAAAAGAAGTTGTTCACGCTGACCAGAACCGAATTTGCGCCTTAGGGTTGATGGATGTGCTAATGCGGTCGCTCGAAAGACACACCCAGGGGATAGTCGACCTGGAACAACACTATTAAATTGCGCGCTTGGTCTGCCGCTGAAACCCTGCTTAGGGAGCCGTTCATCTAAAGAGGAAAACCGTGCAAACACCGATCCGTAAGCTCTTGTCTTTGGGTTTGATTGCAGCGGTCAGCTTTTGCGGAAACGTTTCTGCAGAAAGCTTACCTGCCGTTGACGGAGCAAACGGTAAGCTCTCACTAAGTGGGGTCTTGGGAGACAATGACGGTTATGCAGCAACAGGTTCTTATACCGTCCCGTTGAGTCATCAGTATGGGCTTCAACTGGACGGGATTGCCGCAAATCTCGACGTTGGGGGCTCCGAAGAGGTCGGAGTGTTGGGGGCTGGATTCCACGCTTTCTGGCGCGATCCGTCCAAAGGCCTAATCGGAATCGTTGGAAGCTATGTAAGCTTAAAAGACGGGCTGAACGCTGATATCTTTCAAGGGGGAGTCGAGGGGGCTATCTATCGCGGGCGCTTTTCTTTGGACGCCATAGCAGGCGTTACTGCTGGCGATGTAATTGACTCCGACTTATTCCTTCGAACGCTGGCATCTTATTACCCAACCGATAACACCAACTTGCAACTTGGATATGGTTTCCAGAACGACTACAGTTCGCTTCTCTAAGGAGGAGAAATTGCATTTGACACCCAAAACGGCCCATCTTCATCTCTGTATCTGTCCGGCAAACTGAGAGAGGGCGGCGACAATTATATAGAAACCGGTCTTCGTATCTACTTCGGCAAATCTGGCAAGCCGCTTATCCGGCGACACCGCGAAGATGATCCAATGCAGCTTCTGCGCCCCGTCAATATCGATGACTGGATATGTGGCACTGATGTCGATCCGAGGACCCCTATCATACCAGCCGTGGCAAGACTCTGCGCTCAGCCTCATTGACCGCCTCAAAAAAACGGATACCCACCTCGCATAAACTTCGCTGTTGGCTTGGCTCAAATGTCAGGTTTTGCCAGGCCCAGAGCGTTGCTTTCCGTTGGCTTAGCCATACCAATCCCCACTACTATCGCGCGTGTGGGTTCTTTCCGGCTCTGGAAGAAACTAAAGGCTGAACCATTCAATCACCCTAGCTCAGATATCGTTTGATTTGTTTCAAACCCATGATCCTACGATTTCCCTCAAGATTCAGGGCGAAGACAAGCACAACGATCTGTATTTCTTTGCTTTTGTGGCGACCCCGGCAGGATTCGAACCTGCAACCTGCCCCTTAGGAGGGGGCTGCTCTATCCAGTTGAGCCACGGGGCCACGCATCGCCTTCTGTACCTTGGTTTTTTGGGGTTGTCATGGCCTTTGCACAACAGTTGTACAGATCGCCCTGTTCACGCTACCATCGGGCAAAACAACAACGCAGGTGCCCTCCGTGAACACTGAAACAAAACGCCCGCTTACCCTCCGCGATGTCTCTGAGGCGTCCGGAGTTTCCGAGATGACGGTCAGCCGGGTCCTGCGTAATCGGGGTGATGTATCAGATGCCACCCGCACCCGCGTTTTGGCCGCCGCAAAAGAGCTGGGATATGTGCCAAACAAGATCGCCGGGGCACTAGCCTCGAGCCGGGTGAATCTTGTGGCGGTGATCATCCCGTCGCTGTCAAACATGGTGTTTCCCGAGGTTCTGACGGGCGTTAATCAGGTTCTGGAAGATACCGAGTTACAGCCGGTGGTTGGCGTCACCGACTACCTGCCCGAAAAAGAAGAAAAAGTGCTGTACGAAATGCTCTCGTGGCGGCCTTCTGGCGTGATCATCGCGGGTCTGGAGCACACAGAAGCCGCGCGCGCGATGCTGGATTCGGCCGGTATTCCTGTGGTCGAAATCATGGACACAGACGGCAAGCCAGTGGACGCCATGGTCGGTATTTCGCATCGCCGCGCCGGGCGCGAGATGGCGCAGGCCATCCTGAAGGCCGGGTATCAGCATATCGGGTTCATGGGCACCAAGATGCCGCTGGATCACCGCGCCCGCAAGCGGTTCGAAGGGTTCACCGAGGTGCTGGGCAAGCATGGAATTGAGATAGAAGACCGCGAGTTTTACTCTGGCGGCTCTGCGCTGGCCAAGGGCCGCGAGATGACACAGACGATGCTTGAGCGCTCACCCGAGTTGGATTTTCTGTATTACTCCAATGATATGATCGGTGCTGGCGGGCTGTTGTACCTGCTGGAACAAGGCATCGACATTCCCGGTCAGATCGGATTGGCCGGGTTCAATAATGTGGAACTGCTGCAAGGGCTGCCGCGCAAACTAGCCACGATGGACGCCTGCCGTCTGGAGATCGGGCGCAAGGCCGCCGAAATCATCTCGGCGCGGCTGGATGACCCGGACTCCGAGATTGAAACGCGTGTCACTCTCACACCCAAGATCAGCTTTGGTGAAACGCTAAAACGGCGTTGGTGACATTGGCCCTGCAACAGATCGACAACCAAACGGCCCGCACCGTTTTTATGGATCGGCATGCGCTGGCTGAACCGCCTTCGGGGAACGCCAAAGGCGCAGACCTTCTTGCGCTGATCCGTCGGCTTGGCTTTGTTCAATTGGACAGTATCAACACCGTCGCCCGCGCCCATGACATGATCCTGTTTTCGCGCAGGCCGAGCTATCGCAGCAAGAACCTCAAACACCTGTACGAACGCGACAAGGCGTTGTTTGAACATTGGACACACGACGCTGCCGTCATTCCGATGGACTATTATTCGCATTGGCATTTGCGCTTTCAACGCGACGCAGATCTGTTGAAATCAAGGTGGAAAAACTGGCGACGCGACGGGTTTGAACAACAATTCGAAACCGTGCTGCAACATATCCGCGATCATGGCCCAGTCTCCTCGTCGGATGTGGGCAAGGATGAAAAGAAAGGGTCGGGCGGGTGGTGGGACTGGCACCCGTCCAAAACAGCATTGGAATTCCTGTGGCGCTCAGGTGCGTTGACGGTCATTGGCCGCGAAGGATTTCAGAAGCGCTATGACCTGACCGAGCGGGTGATCGAGACGCATCTTTGTCCGGGTCACACGCCCTGCGACGCTGACAGGACGGTGGATTGGCTCTGCAACGCTGCGCTGGACCGGCTTGGGTTCGCTACATCGGGCGAACTGGCGGCGTTTTGGGACACGGTCAGCCCCGCCGAAGCCAAGGCGTGGTGCGCCACAGCCTTGCAGCATGGCACCGTTGAAGAGCTTGAAATGGCCTGCGTGGATGGGCGGTTGCGCAAAGTCATGGCCCGTCCGGGGTTGCTTGACGAGACGGCCGCGCTGACACCGCCTTCTGGTCGGACCAGGGTTCTCAGCCCCTTTGATCCAATGTTGCGTGATCGCAAACGGGCCGAACGACTGTTTGGATTCCACTACAGGATCGAGGTCTTTGTCCCCGAGCCCAAACGGACTTATGGCTATTACGTTTTCCCGCTGCTGGAAGGTGACAAACTGATCGGGCGGATCGACATGAAGGCGCACCGGGACTGCGGCGAACTGCGTGTACGGGCTGTTTGGCCGGAACGCCGCGTGCGGTGGTCAGAGGCGCGGAGCCGAAGACTGCAGTCTGAACTGGACCGGGTTCGACGTTTTGCCAATCTGGATCGGGTTGAGTTCGCCAAAGATTGGCTAAAAGATCCGAAATAGACTCTAATCAGCGGCGGACAGGGTCAACCGGATACTGTCCAACCCGTCAATTCCGCCTTCGATCACATCCCCAGCCACCACTGGACCGACGCCAGCCGGCGTGCCAGTCAGGATCAAATCCCCGGGCCGCAGATGGTAGAAGCCTGAAAGATGGCTGATGATTTCGTCAATTTTCCAGATCAGCTCGGCCAGGGTTGCATCCTGCCGGATTTCTCCATTCACGCTCAGATGGATGCGCTTGTCATCATCCGGCGACCAGGCGGTTGACCGGGTCAACGGGGCAAAAACAGCGCTGTTTTCGACGTCCTTGCCCAAATCCCAGGGTCGTTGCTTGTTACGCTCACGAATTTGCAGGTCACGCCGGGTCATATCCAACGCGCAGCCATAGGCATAGACCGCATCCAGAGCCTCGGTGCTGGTGGCGCGAAACACCTGCTTGCCGAGTGCGACGGCCAGTTCCATCTCATGATGGAAATTTTCGGTTCCGGGCGGGAAAGGAACGGTTTTACCTGTCAAAACCGCATTGGCGGCAGATTTCGTAAAATAAAACGGAGCTTCTCGGTCAACCTCATGTCCCATCTCGGCCGCATGAGCTGCGTAGTTCCGCCCGACACAGAAGATCCGCCCAACCGGATACGCACCAGCCTCACCGTCAACAGGGATGGTTATAGGTTCTGGCAGAAAGAACAGGTTATCTTGCATAGTGATCCCTTTTGATTGCGAAACACGCATCGTGGTAGGCGCATTTGCACTGGCAAGTGATTGGAACACGCCAGTTTCTGCCAACACCCTTAGATTGTTTCGGCATGAATTTGCTCAATTTTCTTCCACATCTCAGCGACCGTTCCCAGCGGCAGTTCGTTGCGCCTTTATAGGCGCGACCAACCGATATGCCCAATCGGATTCGGAAGCTGGTTCGCGGGACACATGAGGTAGAAAAAAGAAGAGTGTCCAAACCGTTCGGAATTTCTGGGTACTGCAGCTTGGCTTGCGCATGAATTGCAGATGCCAACGTTCATTGAAGTGATTGAAGACATATTGTGCCTATTGCGCACAATATCCCGGTAACACCAACCGCCTTGGAAAATTACCAGGGCAAAACAGCACTACGACCCTGACTCGAAGACACCTATTGCTGGCACCACCAGAAGTCGGCATTAGGCTACGACCGCTTCGGAGCGCATAGGCACAAGGTCCATCCCCCTGGATCCTTCGGGCCGTTCGGTGAACCGTATTTTCGGTTCTGCAATTGCTTCGAAGTGAGGACCTGGATTTTAATCCAGTCTGGGTCTGGCCTCCCCGCCGGAGAGTTCCCCCTACCTTCTCCGGCGGGGTGCCAAAATCAGGGGTTCAAGGACCCGATGGTCAGGTCTCCAGATCTTTCAACTCAGTCAAAAGATCCAGCAGCAATTCATACTTTTCGGGGCCCAGTTGAGTTCGAATGCGCTCGGCCTGTGCAACGCTGCCGGCAAGGTTTGCGTGAATAACTTCCACACCGCCCTTGCTGATCTCGACAATCTGGCGGCGCCGGTCCACCGGATGGTTGCGCCGGGCGATCAAGTCTTTTTGCTCAAGGTTTTGCAGAATGCGCGTCAGGCTGGGCAGCAGTAGGCAGGCCCTCTCGGCGATGTGGGTTGGTTCCTGCGGTCCCTCTTCGTTGAGAACGCGCAAGACGCGCCATTGCTGTTCGGTGACACCTGCATCGCCCAGCAATGTGCGAATGGGACCCATGACCTTTTCCCGTGCTCTCAGCAGAGCAATCGGCAAAGATCGAGAGGTAAGTGGAAGTTCGTCAGTCATACGGAATCTTGGCCGAAATCCAGTAGGTTCGCAAGCAATCCACCAGAATTGAGAGTCTTAGGAAACGGAATTGACCTTGCCTGTTGAATACCTATCACTGATCTCGAAGACTTACGCACCCCGGGCCCGCCCGTCTGGTGCCGCACGGGAGGATCGGAATGAAGTGGGATGAGTTCGCCGAATGGGGCAAGAAAGTCGCGGGCTGGACGCAGGACTATCATCAGAATGTCGGCGACAAACCGGTACGGGCGCGAACCGAACCGGGTGACGTTCTCAATGCTTTGCCTGCTGCACCGCCAGAACAAGCGCAGCCCATGGAAGACATCTTTCAGGACTTTGAGAAAATTGTGATGCCGGGGATCACCCATTGGCAGCACCCCCGGTTCTTTGCCTATTTCAACGCAAACGCCTCGGCCCCGTCAGTCTTGGCCGAGTTCCTGACCAGCGCAATCGCGCCACAATGCATGTTGTGGCAGACCTCGCCCGCTGCAACGGAAATGGAAACGCGGATGATGGACTGGCTGCGTCAGGCGCTGGATTTGCCAGAAGGGTTTGCCGGGGTCATTCAGGATTCAGCCTCATCAGCCACATTGGCCGCCGTGCTGACAATGCGTGAAAAGGCGCTGGATTGGCAGGGCAATCAGCAAGGTCTGTTCGGGAAGAAACCGCTGCGGGTCTACTGTTCATCCGAGGTCCACACATCGATTGACCGGGCCATTTGGGTGGCCGGGATTGGTCAGGACAACCTTGTACGCGTTCCAATCAAAGGGGATTGGCGGGGTATGGATCCGGAAGCCTTGGACAAGGCAATTCAATCCGATTTAGACTCTGGTTTTCTCCCTGCAGGTGTCATTCTATGCGTTGGCGGAACCGGGACAGGAGCGACTGACCCGGTGGACCGCTGCCTGGAGATTGCGCAAAAACACGGGCTGTATACGCATGTGGATGCGGCATGGGCGGGATCTGCGATGATCTGCCCTGAATATCGGCATTATTGGCCGGGCATTGATCAGGCGGACAGCATCGTCTTCAATCCGCATAAGTGGCTGGGCGTACAGTTCGATTGCTGCGCGCATTTCCTTAAAAACCCCGATGATCTGGTACAAACACTGGCTATCAGCCCCGAATACCTGAAAACACACGGCAAGGACGGGATCATCAATTACTCAGAGTGGACTGTTGCGCTGGGTCGTCGCTTCCGTGCACTGAAGCTTTGGTTCGTGATCCGTGCCTATGGTCTTGAAGGTCTGCGGGATAGGCTACGAAATCACGTCAACTGGTCCAAGGATCTGCATGACCGGCTGGCCGCCGAACCGGATTTCGAAATAGTTACCCCTCCGATGTGGTCCCTGTGGACCTTTCGTTTTGTACCGACCGAAAACGCCGATTTGTACAACTTGGAGGACCTGAACTTACGCCTGGTGAACGCCATCAATGACGACGGGCGTATTTACCTGACGCAAACACGGGTGGATGGCACGTTTGTCATTCGCTTTCAGGCGGGACAGTTCGAAACCACCGAAGAGGACGTAAAGATGGCGTTTGATGTCATCACAGAAATCGCCCGATCCCTGACAGACTAAGACTGGAGAACACTCAATGGCTGCCCCGACAAACACGTTCAAACAGGCTCTGACACAGGGAAAACGGCAAATCGGCTGCTGGATGAGTTTCGCCGAGCCCATCACTGCCGAAATCATGGGAACCGCAGGTTTCGATTGGTTGGTGATTGATGGTGAGCATGCGCCGAATGACATTCGATCAATTCGGGATCAGCTGATGGCGCTGGCCAACAGCGCGTCGCATCCGGTGGTGCGAATACCGGTGGGTGAAACCTGGTTGATAAAAATGGTTCTGGATGCGGGCGCGCAGACCATTCTGGTGCCCATTGTGGAAAGCGCCGAACAGGCGCGAGAATTGGTGCGCGCCTGTCGCTATCCGCCAGAGGGGGTGCGTGGGGTCGGCGCATCAGCGTCGCGGGCGACGACGTATGGGACCACAAGTGATTATATCCAAACGGCGGATCAGGAAATCTGTCTATTGGTTCAGGTCGAAAACCGCGCTGGAATGGCGGCGCTGGACGAGATCCTGCAGGTTGACGGTGTTGACGGTGTTTTTATCGGGCCCGCCGACCTGTCCACGGACATGGGATTTCAGGGCAACAGCAAAGCCCCCGAAGTGCGCGAAGTGATTGCCGACGCTCTGTCCAGGACTAAAGCCGCAGGTAAGGCACCCGGCATTCTGGGCACCAATGAAGAAGCAACGCAAACCTATCTCGAAATGGGCGCGCAGTTTCTGGCAGTAGGGATCGACGTCATGCTGCTGACACAGGCATCAAGGGCATTAGCAAGAGAGTGGAAAGCAAAATAGCGCGTCAGGCGCGCATCGTCGCAGCGGCCTGCGCGTAGCCGCCCGAGGCACCGTCGACGAAATGCACATGATCATCGCGCGTAGCCGCCGGGACAAAGCAGGTCATCATTGCTTCGTCTTGTGCGTGCAGGCCATACCGGATTTTGCCACGCCCGCGCGCCTCTTCCAGCAGATGTTCGATCTGCGCGCGTGTACCCTGGTCGCAATCCAAGGTCATCTTCAACCCGTCATCGAATTTTCGAAAATCAGCATTGCTGCTGACCATGCGCTTGTAATGCTCCGGTTCGAACTGCCCCAATCGTTTTCCTGTTTTGAACAGCAGTCCGATCAGCAGATTTTGCATCAATAGAAGTGTTTTTTGCACAAACATGTTCCGACCTTTGCGGGACACATGTGCATCAATGTCCACACCCGGAGGCGGCCAAGTGATCGGCGGGCCGTTGACGGGGACCGGATGGCCGCCACGCTCCAGCCCCTCAGATGCGGACAACACAGATTTAACCAGATCGGAAAAATCGCTTTCGGTGGCGGCCGGTGTGGGTTGCACAACAACCGAGACGATCCGGCCATGTTGTGCCGGGCTGTTGGACCATCGGCAAGACAACCCCGTCAGGTCGGGCGCTGCTCCTGGATCGGCCGGAGGAACCTCATGACTCCCTGCTTTCATCTGCGCATCGGCCCAGGCCAGGCCTCCGCCGGAAAACATGGCATAATCCACACCCGTCGATGGCGCATAGCGCGCCACACGCAGATCTTTGCCCGTTTGCCTTATCTCGGCCACAGAAACCAACGCGGCGCGCAGGGGCATCGAAAACTCTTCCTCCGCCCAGCGCCGCAAGGACGCCAGAGTGATACGCGCGGTTTCAGCGGCGCTGGGCGGAATGGCAAAGCCTGCACCATCACCACCAAAGACGTAAGGAAACAGCTTGCCGTCCATCGCGTTGATCATGGCCGAGATCACCGCCGCCCCGACCATGTTCACCGTCTTGTATCGGCCTCGTTCAATTTCCCCTGTGGAATCAACAATATCTGCTACACCCAGCACCCAATCATCAGGTACCGGGGTAAACTGCGCCGGGTCCGCCAATCGAGTGAAGTCACGCAGCAGAGGCAGGTTTTCATAAAACGCGGAATGAAGGTCTTTCATTGTCCCCTCAGGTTCGGGTGTGAGCAAAGGATAGTTCGAATGTGATCGCTGTCCGCCCTCTGCAACATTGTACACGTGCTTGTGCGTTTTGCCATGGCGTGCCAAGCATTCCTTCAGAACCTTGGGAAGGGGCCGTTCATGCAGGCAGGTTTGGTGATTTTGTGTCTGGCCTACGTCCTCAGCCAGTTCTTTCGCGCTTTTCTGGCGGTTCTCAGCCTGGATCTGGAACACGATATCGGTGCCACGCCAGAAGATCTGGCATTTGCCTCGGGCCTTTGGTTTCTGGTCTTCGCGGCGATGCAGATTCCGGTGGGCTTGGCGTTGGACCGCGTCGGCCCGCGTTTGACAGCCGCGGCTTTGCTATTGGCTGGCGGTGCAGGTGGCGCGGGTGTATTCGCCGTTGCCACATCGCCGCTGCATATCAGCATTGCCATGGGATTGATCGGCATCGGGTGCTCTCCGGTTCTGATGGCGTCTTACTATATCTTCGCGCGCGAATACCCCCCCGCAAGGTTCGCCACGCTGGCAGCCGTAATGCTGGGCGTTGGATCGGTGGGTAATCTGGTGGCGTCTTATCCAACAGCTTTGGCGGTCGAACTGATGGGCTGGCGCGCAACAATGGCTGGGCTAGCCGGGGTGTCCGCCGCCATCGCCGCCGGTATCTGGCTGAGCGTACACGACCCCGCCAAGGTTGAGACAGACCACAAGGGATCGCTGCTGGATCTGCTGAAAGAGCCCGCCCTTTGGCTGATCCTGCCGCTGATGCTGGTCGCTTACGCTCCGTCTGCCGCGTTGCGCGGGTTGTGGGCAGGACCGTATCTGAGCGATGTGTTTGGGCTCGGCACCACCCAGATCGGAACAGCGACATTGGTGATGGGGGCGGCAATGATTGCAGGAACGTTTGTCTATGGGCCGCTCGACCGGGTGTTTGGCACACGAAAACGGGTGGTGTTCGCAGGCAATGCGCTGGGCGCTGCGGCTTTGGGCCTGCTGTGCCTGTGGATTGACAGTGGCATTTGGATTTCGGTTCTGCTGCTGGCCGTCATCGGGTTTTTGGGGGCAAGCTTTCCGGTGATCATGGCCCATGGTCGCGCCTTTGTGCCGCCGCATCTGGTGGGGCGCGGGGTCACTTTGTTGAACCTCTTTGGCATCGGAGGCGTGGGCATCGCGCAATTCGTCACCGGGCGCATTCATGCTGCCACCGTCGAGACGGGATCAACCGCACCCTACACGGCTATTTTTGGCTTTTTTGCTGTTACCCTTGCCATCGGTTGTGTGATCTATCTATTCAGCCGGGACAGCGTGGACTGAATATGACAGGATCATTCAGAAAGGAGCGTGCTGTGCAGGAAATAGAGGTCATTGCACCCAACCTGAAGCACAGCCTTTCAGGGGTGACCACAACCGTCATTCGTCTACTTCCCATCCAAAAAAAGATGATTGGGATTGTGGCAACAGGCCCCGGTCTGCCGGAAGATTTGCCGCATATTCGGCTGTTCAAAGTTCCATTCCTATCGAACCGCACAACGCGGGTCTGGCACGCGCGGCGCAACACCGAAATGCTGATGGGTCTGTTCCTAAGAACGGTCTTGCGGCGAAACCTGAAACTTCTGTTCACATCCGCCGCGCAACGGGATCATTCCGGGTTCACAAAATGGCTGATCTCAAAAATGGACGCGCTGATTGCCACGACACCACAGGCAGCGTCGTTCCTGAAACACCCGTCAACGGTCATCATGCATGGCGTGAACACAGAACTGTTTCACCCAGCCGATGACAAGCCGGCGTTACGGCAAAAGCTTGGCCTGCCCGATGAGGTTTTGATTGGCTGCTTTGGGCGCATCCGGCCACAAAAGGGTGTCGACCTTTTGGTCGACGCGGCGATCGACGTGCTGCCATCCTTCCCCGAGGCCAGTATCGTTTTCACCGGCCGTGCGACCAAAGAATTCGAAGCCTTTCAGCAAGAACAGGTACTAAAGCTGAAAGACGCCGGCCTTGCGGATCGCGTTCGGTTTCTGGGCGAACGCCCTTGGGAAGAGATTGTTGAAACATACAGAGCGCTGGATATCTTTGTTGCCCCGGCCCGTCACGAAGGGTTTGGACTGACCCCGCTTGAAGCTATGGCCTCTGGTGTTCCTGCAATTGCCTGCCACGGCGTAGGCGCCTTTAGTGCGCAGATCGAAGACGGCGTCACCGGGTGTTTGGTCGAGAAAGACAACGCGCCGGAATTGGCCTTGGCGCTCAGGTCAATGCTGGACGATCCGGTAAAGTTGACTGCAGCCGGCCAAGCCGCAAGGGCGCGGGTTGAGCAGAAATTTAGAATCGAAGGCGAAGCGGAAGCCATCGTTCGCGTCTATCGATCACTGCTAAGCGCGGACTAAAACGAACCCAACCGTATCAATTCGACGTCAAACATCGAATTCGGCCCCGAAAGCCCTTTTTTCTTTTCTGCATCGCGGCTATGAACGCGCGTCCTTTATTCAGGAGACTAGAAATGGGCTATCGCGTCGTCATCGTCGGCGCCACGGGTAACGTGGGCCGCGAAATGCTGAACATCCTGGCTGAGCGCCAGTTCCCCGTGGACGAACTTGCCGTGTTGGCAAGCCGCCGTTCGCTGGGTACAGAGGTCAGCTTTGGCGATAAGACACTCACGACACAGGACCTGGATACATTCGATTTCAACGGATGGGATATCGCGCTGTTTGCGGTCGGATCTGCTGCGACCAAAGACTATGCCCCAAAAGCCGCAGCAGCGGGTTGCGTGGTGATCGATAACTCGTCGCTCTATCGCTATGATCCGGACATCCCGCTGATTGTGCCAGAGTGTAACCCGCAGGCGATCCATGATTACGCCAAGAAGAACATCATCGCCAATCCCAACTGCTCGACCGCGCAGATGGTGGTGGCGCTGAAACCTTTGCATGACCGTGCCAAGATCAAACGCGTTGTCGTCTCGACCTATCAATCCGTGTCAGGTGCCGGCAAAGACGGTATGGACGAGCTGTGGGATCAAACCAAAGCGGTTTACAACCCGACGACCGAGGTAGAGCCTAACAAGTTCCAGAAGCAAATTGCTTTCAACGTCATTCCGCAGATCGACGTTTTCATGGAAGACGGCACGACCAAGGAAGAATGGAAGATGGTCGTTGAGACCAAAAAGATCGTCGATCCGTCGATTAAGGTCACTGCAACTTGTGTCCGCGTCCCGGTTTTTGTCGGCCATTCCGAAGCGGTAAACATCGAATTCGAAGAGTTTCTGGATGAAGATGAAGCCCGCGACATCCTGCGCGAGGCACCGGGCATCATGGTGATCGATAAGCGTGAGGCTGGCGGCTATGTCTCACCCATCGAATGCGTCGGCGATTTCGCCACGTTCATCAGCCGTATCCGGCAGGATTCGACCGTCGAAAACGGCCTGAACCTATGGTGCGTTTCGGACAACCTACGTAAGGGCGCGGCGCTAAACGCAGTACAAATCGCCGAACTGCTGGGCCGTGAGGTTCTGAAAAAAGGCTGATCGAAAGTCAGGCACGAAATATCTGATCCCTCAAAATCCCGCTGCGCTGCCAGCGGGATTTTTTCACGGTAGCGATGCGTCTACGATGCAGGACGGGCAACGTAAGCTTACGCCGCAATTCGCCCAATTAGCCGGTCATGTTCCGTATCGTGTCATGATTATTGAACCGATTTGCCTGCTGGCTTACGGTTGTGCAGAAATCTCATTCCAATGACCAAAGTTGCGGAAAGGAGCAGGCGGCATGATTGCGTACATCACCGTCGGTGCTGATGACATCGCTCGCGCGAAACTGTTTTACTCTGCGTTCCTGCCAGCCCTTAATTACGAGCTGGAGGAGGGTACTGAGGGCCTAAGCTATGCGCTGCCCGTTGAATCGGGTCAGTCCGTCGCGCCGCCTGAATTCTACGTCAAACCAACCTTCGATGGCCGTCCGGCCTCGGCCGGGAACGGGGCGATGGTCGCGTTCGAGGCGCGCAGTCAAGAGCAGGTTCGTGACCTTCATTCCGCCGCCCTTGCCGCAGGTGGTTCCGACGAGGGACAGCCGGGCTTCCGCGCCTTGTATGGGCCTAACTTTTATGTTGGCTACCTTCGCGACCCTCAAGGTAACAAGATCGCACTGTTCTCCAGCGACCCGAACGAACCCGGACGAGACGATTAACGCAGGTTAACTGGGCGGCGAAAGCGCGAAGGTCAAATGCCAGACATTCGGGCCACGCAGCAAAGGTTCGTTCGCGTTGTGCGACCTAACTCTCTTGTTTTGCGCCACCATAATCCTTGCTTGAAAGCACTGCAGTGGTTGAAGGTTTTTCTATCCCGGGACAGAAGCCGTTTATAGCGGTGCAGAGGAACGGCAAAATGGGCTTACGCAAAGACATCCCATACTTCTTAGAAAACCGCGTCCGGTCACCCCTGCCCTTCGACCAACACCTTCAGATTATCCAGCCCACGCTCATAATCGCCGCCAACCCATTTATCCATCATCAGCCCCATCCAGCGTGACATCGGGTTCAGGCCCAGATCGGATTCGAAGCCCCAGGTTACCTGCGTCTCGGATCCTTCAGGCTGCAAAACGAACGACGCCTCGGCCGCCCCCATCGGGCCGAAATCCAGTGCGGTTTTTACTCGCTGGTTCTCTATGCTTTCCATGATCTCTTGTGATCCCGTGCCAACCTGGGGATGATCCGAACTCCAGTTCAGAATATTGCCGACCCCGGCATCCGGTCCGCTATAAGACAGCTTGGTTTCTGGATCGCGTGACAGCCAGGGTGACCACTTCTCCGTCTCTTGCATCGAGTTCACGTAGGGAAAGATCACTTCGGGCGGTGCATCGATGGTGATGCTGCGCGAAACCTCGGCCTTGCCCGGTAGCAGATAAGACACCCCAACCAAGACCAGAACAATAACAAGCAGGGTGATGAGAAGTCGCTTAATCAATCTCATGATATGATCCGATTCTAGTGCAGTTCCTGCAATCATACCAAAAAATGACGCGAAATCAGAGGTCTGATCCGCGTCACTCGAGCTCGGGCATGTTTGCGCCTAATCAGACCGTGACAAATTTCTTGTGCAGCGGATCGTAGCATTGCAACCCGCCCTCACCGATATCGGTCCAGAGCCCGTGCAGGCTGAGCGCACCATCTTCGACAGCAGAAGATACAAACGGAAAGGTCATCAGGTTTTCCAGCGAAGCGACGACAGCCTGGCGTTCAAGCTGCCTGGCTTGTTCGACGCCGTCTTCTACATCAGCGACCAAATCGTATTTCGGCTTCAGGATATCCATCCAGCGGCCAACAAAGCTTTCCTTGGCTTCCAGCTGTGGCGCCTGGCCCTTGCACATGTCGATACAGCCTTGGACACCACCGCATTGGGAATGGCCCAGAACGATAAGATGCGCGACTTTCAGCGCGGTCACCGCGTATTCGATTGCCGCACTGGTCCCGTGGTGATCGCCATCCGGCGCGTAAGGCGGGACCAGATTGGCAATGTTGCGGTGAATGAAAAACTCGCCCTGATCTGCGCCAAAGATCGAGGTGACATGCACCCGGCTGTCACAACAAGAGACCACCATTGCGCGGGGACGTTGTCCTTCATCCGCCAGACGCCGATACCAGACCTGATTTTCGGAATATGTGGTGGCCTTCCAGCCATGGTACCGTTTGACCAGATAGGTCGGCAGAGGTTTGGCAAAGTCCATTGCAGTGTCCCTGTTTTTGTCGCTGCCGGATGCTCTAAACCGAATTCAACGAAAATTCGAGCCATTATCCGGCTTCACTGCAAGGTTTTGCAAAGGAAGTTATCGCCAATATCGAACCCGCGCCGTGGGGGCGTAGAAACTGGGGTGAATGTGGTGGATAAGATTATCACACTTGAACACAAGGAATCCGTACGCGTCGATCCGGATCGGCTGAGCGGTCTGTACCGGCAACTGGGCGACAAGAACGCATTGGACGTGCTGTGCCGCACTATCGAAGAACTTGCGGTTCGGCTATCGAATTGCGAACGCTTCTGGCGACGCCGTGACTGGGCCGGGCTGCGCAAATGCGCCAAATCGCTGGTCGCAATTTCAGAACAGATCGGCATGATGGCGCTGGCCCGGGTTGCAGGCGACGTGGCCCGTTCGGTTGATGCAGGGGATGCGGTCGCTGCAGGCGCGACGCTGGGCCGGTTGATCCGGGTGGGCGAACGGTCGCTGACAGCCATCTGGGATCAGCAAGACCTTTCCGTCTGACGGGGGTTGCAGGCGGATCAGGGGTGACTAGTCTGGGCGCGGATTGAACCAACCGAGACGCCCATGACCCTGTCCTTTGTCCCGCCTACTGACCTTTCGATGCCGCTGCACGTGATTGCGCAGCCTGATCTGGAGGGCTGGCTGCAGAACCAGCCGGAGTTGGTGCAATCATGGATTGCAGCAAACGGATTTACCGGCGCGATGGGCCAGGCTCTACTTGTGCCGGGTGCAGATGGTGCAGCCGAAATGGCCCTGGCCGGATATGGGTCCGAGGCAAAGCGAGCGCGCAAACGCTTTCCCCTGGCCGCGGCGGCCGAAGCCCTGCCAGAAGGTACCTATCACATTGCGTCCGGTGTATCCGAGGATCAGTTGGAAACAGAGTGCCTTGGATGGCTGATGACCGGTTACGCCTTTGATCGCTATGCCACCCAATCCGCCAGCACAGCGGGTTTGGTTGCCCCGGACGGCATTGATGCCAGACGGATCGAAACACTCGCCAACGCTGAAGCTTTGACGCGTGATCTGATCAATACGCCTGCATCGGATATGGGTCCGGATCAATTGCAAGTGGCGGTCGAGGCCCTGGCGGACGAGTTTGGTGCAACCTGTAATGTGATCCGTGGCCAAGCGCTGTTGGACCAGAATTTCCCGATGATCCATGCGGTGGGGCGTTCGGCGACTCAGGCACCACGCCTGATCGACATGTGCTGGGGTGCCAGCGGACCGAAGTTGACGCTAGTGGGCAAAGGTGTGTGTTTCGACACGGGTGGTTTGAACCTGAAACCCGGTGTGTCGATGGGCTTGATGAAAAAGGACATGGGCGGTGCCGCCAACGTGCTGGGTCTGGCTCGCATAATCATGGCGCTAGAGCTGCCTTTGCAATTGCGGGTACTGATCCCCGCCGTCGAAAACTCGGTGGCGGGTGATGCATTCCGGCCGGGGGATATTCTGACCTCTCGCAAGGGCCTAACGGTCGAAATCAACAACACCGATGCTGAAGGGCGGCTGGTGTTGGCCGATGCGCTGACCCTGGCTGATGAAAGGCAACCCGATCTGGTGATCTCGATGGCGACCCTGACAGGCGCAGCGCGTGTCGCGGTCGGCCCCGATCTGGCACCGTTCTACACAGATGATGACGCGGTCGCAGGGGCGTTGTCCCAGGCCGCCAAACCGGCTGCCGATCCGGTCTGGCGGATGCCGTTTCACGATCCTTACGAGGCGATGATCGAGCCCGGGATTGCCGATCTGGACAATGCTCCGTCGGGCGGGTTTGCTGGCTCGATCACCGCGGCGCTGTTTTTGCGCCGATTTGCCGGAGACAGCCGCTATATGCATTTCGACATCTACGCGTGGCAACCCAGCAAAGCGCCCGGGCGCAGCAAAGGCGGGCTGGGTCAAGGCCCGCGCGCAATACTGACGGCATTGCCCGGGATCTTAGGCTTGTGACCGCTCGGCGCATCATACAACCGGTCGTGGACCTGCAGCGAACGCCAGACGGTCCACGTGATCGTCAGTTGCTGTATGGCGATACAGTAAAGGTAGCCGAGCGCATAAGCGGCTGGAGCCGGGTCACGTCGGACAAAGACTCATATACCGGCTGGGTTGCCTCAGAACATCTGGGGTCAACGCTGTCAGAGTCCCATCGTATCACCGTACCCGCGACGCATGCTTACGAGCGGGCTGATATGAAAAGCCGCGATCTGACCTCCCTGAGTTACGGCAGCAAAGTAAAGATGTTGTCGGAACAGAACGGATTTCTGGAAACTGAGTTGGGGTTTATTCCGTCGGTTCACTGCGCGCCGATCACGGAAAAAGCAACCGATCCCGTCGCTGTTGCCGAGCTGTTTCTTGGCACGCCTTACCTGTGGGGAGGCAACAGCCGGTTCGGGTTGGATTGTTCCGGGCTGGTGCAGGTTGGTTTGCTGGCCTGCGGCATCGCCTGCCCCGGTGATAGCGGTGAACAGGAACGTGTATTGGGCGCATCGGTACCAGATGACACACCCGCCAAACGCGGTGATCTGTTGTTCTGGAAAGGACATGTGGCCTGGGTGTCCGGACCCAACATGTTGGTACACGCCAACGCCCATCATATGGCGGTCGCGTTTGAACCGATGGATCAGGCCATTGCCAGAATTCAGGCACAAGGCGACGGTCCGGTGACCGCGCATAAACGGCTTTAGTCCGTACTGACAGACCGGATCAGTTTACGCTCTAACACCCGCAGAACGGTCCGCAGATCATGCCCGCGTTTCAGGATGCGACCATCCATCCCAACAACTGAATACATCCCTTGTTTGGATCGCAGGCGCGGATCTTTCTCGACCCGGTAAATCGGATGTTCCGCAGTGCGCCGGAAGATCGAGAAAATCGCCATGTCACGCAGGTTTGAAATACCATAGTCCCGCCATTCTCCGGCGGCGACCATGCGGCCATATACCGATAGAATCTGAGACATCTCTCGCCGGTCAAAGGCCACCGGCATCTGCGCCGGGTTTGCAGAGAACCGGCTGGGAGGCTGCATATTCATACCCGCAGCCTTGCCGGAAAATGCGATTGAATCAAGCCCGATAGGCGAGGCCGCACCAATTCGATTGAAGGTGTTACCGGCGACCAACCTGGCGACAAATCAGAATCACAGGCAGCAGCCCGACTGCCAGAATGACCAGTGACGGCACCGCAGCGCCTTCCAAGCGCTCATCAGACGCCAGTCGGTAGGCCTGTACCGCGAGCGTATCAAAGTTGAACGGGCGCATGATCAGCGTCGCGGGCAGCTCTTTCATCACATCAACAAATACGATCAGCAGGGCCGTTAGCAGCGAAGGGGTGAGAATGGGTAAATGCACGCGGCGCAAAGTGCCCAGCGGCGATTGCCCCAATGATCGCGCCGCCGCATCCATATTCGCGTGAACGGTACTTTGGCCGCCTTCATAGGCGCTGAGTGCGGCCGCGAGAAAGCGCACCATATAGGCCGCGACCAACAGCCAGATCGATCCGGTAACCAGCAATCCGGTCGACACATCAAACGTGCCGCGCATCCAGGCATCCAGCGCATTGTCGAATCCGGCAAAGGGAACGATCAGGCCCACGGCAATAACTCCGCCGGGCACGGCATAGCCGAGGCGTGCAATATAGGCGGCCGCCGAAGATACACGCCCTGGTCTGAGGCGTTGAAAAAACCCGATGCAGATGGCCGCAGAAACCGTAACGACGGCTGCGGTACCTGCCAAAATCAAAGAGTTCCGGATGAAGCCCAGATAGCGTTGCGACAACAGGTTCTGTTCCGAATGCAGACCCATTTCGACCAACACAATCACCGGCAGAAGAAACCCGAACAAAACCGGAATGGCACAGAGCGCAAACGCCCCAACCGCACGCCAACCCGTCAGTTGAACCGCCGGCTGCGCCACGTGTTGTTTACCTGCATGATAGTATTTTGCCTTGCCGCGCTGGCTGCGCTCAGTAACGGCCATGATTAGTGCAAATGCCAGCAGCCCCAGCGCTAGCTGCGCCGCCGCGGCGCGATCCGCCATTGAAAACCAACTGGTATAGATCCCGGTGGCAAAGGTCTGAACACCGAAATAAGACACTGTGCCGAAATCAGCGATGGTTTCCATCACCGCCAACAGCACACCCCCCGCAATCGCCGGACGCGCCATGGGTAGTGAGATGCGCTTGAACGCCAGCCACGGGTTGTTGCCCAGCGCTCGCGCCGCCAAAAACGCTGTGGCGCTTTGCTGCAGGAACGCAGCGCGGGCCAGCAGGTAGACATAGGGGTAGAGCACAAGGATCAGCATCACAGCCGCGCCCTCGGTCGACCGGATCTCGGGGAACCAATAGTCGCGTGGGCCCCATCCGGTGATATCACGCAGGGTCGATTGAACGATGCCGGGGTGATCCAGAATAAAGGTATAGGCATACGCCAGAACGTAAGCTGGAAAGGCCAATGGCAGGATCAGAACAACTTCAAGAAACCGAACACCAGGAAAACGCGTCATCGTCACCAGCCAAGCCGCACCGGTTCCGATACAGAAGGTGCCCGCCGCCACCAAAGTCACAAGGATCAGCGTGGTCGCGGTATAGCGAGGCAACACAGTTTGCATCAGATGCGAGATCGTGTCTGTTCCACCGGTCAACGCCGCCAGAACCACAGCCACCATCGGCAACAGGCAAATAGCAGCCACGCAATAAGAGCCCCCAGCCAAAAGCCGGGTACCCCGTGCGCCGCGATTGCGTGATCCGTTTTGTGAGTATTCGATCTGGGCCATTCGTCCTGTTTGTATTGGCGCGCCTCATGCGCCCTGCCTTAATCGACCAATTTCGTCGGAATTTCCAGCGCCAAAGCGTCTCAGGCCAGGTCACGAGGGCGCAGCAATGACAGGTTCTCGAAAACGACCTTCCAGTGCAGAATGTCATAAGATGCACGCAGACCAGTGGGCCAAAACGGGTCTTGGTGTATCAGTTGATCGATCTCTGACGGATCGCTGTCACCCACCAGCCAGATGCCGCCAGCGCCAGCGCCAGCCCCAGTGCCATCGAACAGAGGCCCTGCGGCAGCGATTTTATCTTTATGCGCCTTTAAGAAGTTCAGGTGTTCAGCCATGTGGTCGCGACGAATGTCGGGATCGGCGTGGGGGTTGTCTTTGAAAAGGATAATATGTGCCATGCGTCTCCTCCGTTTGGATGTAGGCACATTGAACCCGCATAGATGCTGATTGAATGCGGAACTTGTCCGACTTAACCTGCAGAAATGCCGGACATGAACTGGGACGACCTTCGATATCTGATTGCGCTAAACCGCCGGGGCAGCTTTGCCGCAGCTTCGGCAGAACTGGGCCAAGATGAAACAACAGTTGCGCGCCGGGTTCGCAGGTTGGAACATGCCCTTTCGGCTCAACTATTGTTTCGAGATGCAGTTGGAAAACAACGGCTTACCGAGCTAGCTGAAAGGCTGGTTGCCCATGCCTTGCATATGGAAACGGAAACCCGCCATATGGCAGAGCTGGCTGGTATGGATCAACGCCGCCTGACTGGCACTGTTCGGGTAACGGCTGTTCCTGTTGTCGTTGACCGGATATTGGTGCCCGCGTTTCGCGGATTTCAGCAATGCTATCCTGACATAACACTAGAACTGGTGCCCGAAGGCAGAAACCTAAGCCTCACCCGTCGAGAGGCGGATCTGGCGTTGCGATTGGGTCCACCCAAAACAGGGGGGGCTGATACCCTTGCGCAGCGCATCGGATGGTTGGAGTTTGGCCTTTACAGATCGCCCATCACGACAACGCCGGACGAACCGCCGCAATGGGTCCTGTACGATACAGCACATGCCTATCTGGAGCAGGCGAAATGGATGAGCGCGCAATCTGACCAGCATTCCGTGGCCACCCTGCGCGTGGCGGATCTGAATACCGCCATCGAAGCCGTCGCGAATGGTCTGGGGCAGAGCCTATTACCGATCGCCGCCTGCCAAAACGATACCCGTTTGCGCCAAATAGGCACCCTGCCCGTTCCAGACACCCCAAGACGTCCTGTCTGGTTGCTGTCACACAGGGATCAGAGCCATCTGAAAGCGATTCAGGCGGTGAAGGACTGGTTGTCAAACATCAGCTGGGGCGCGTCAGTGCAGATTAAAGATTATTCGTAGACACGCTGATCTTCGATCACAAGCCCATCCTTGGGAAGGCTTCCTGGGGCCACGACCTCGACCGCGCCTTTCAGTTTCAGCACTTCGGCCACCGATTTGGCGTAGGCTAGGTCGTTCTCGCACGGGCTTTCAATCTGAACCGTCATCGTATCCATCTCACCCTGACGGGCGGCAATGACGCGGGCCTTGACGATCTCATCATGCTTGTTGACCAACGCGGCAACCTGTTCCGGGCGCACGAACATGCCCTTGATCTTGGTGGTCTGATCGGCACGCCCCATCCAGCCCTTGATGCGCATATTGGTGCGTCCACACGGTGATTGGCCGGGCAGCATCGCCGACAAGTCACCGGTTGCAAACCGGATCAACGGGTAGTCGGGGTTGAGCGAAGTCACGACAACCTCGCCAACCTCACCCGGGACCACGGGGGTTCCGGTTCCGGGGGTCACGACTTCGATGATCACATGCTCATCAATGATCATCCCGTCCATCGCGGCGCTTTCATAGGCGATGTTGCCCAGATCGGCTGTCGCGTAACATTGCAGGCAAGAGATTCCTCGATCAGCATAGTCCTGACGCAGGGATGGGAACAGTGCGCCACCGCCAACGGCAGCTTTGGAAAAGTTCAGGGCCACGCCCATGTCATCAGCCTTATCCAAAATCACCTTCAGGTAATCTGGCGTTCCCGCGTAAGCCGTGCAGCCAATGTCGCGCGCGGCCGTCACCTGCAGCTCGGTCTGTCCGGTTCCGGCTGGCAAAACAGACGCGCCAACCGCACGGGCGCCGCTTTCAAAGATCATGCCCGCAGGGGTCAGATGATACCCAAAGCAATTCTGGACAATGTCCGCTGCTCCCACGCCCGAAGCGTGCAAGAAACGCCCCATCCGCCACCAGTCATGGTCAGTGCTGCCTGGCTCATAAATCGGCCCGGGTGATTGAAAGACGTGGTGGAAATGCTGCGCCGGTTTCACAGTAAATCCGCCAAAAGGGGGCCGTTCGGCCTGCGCGCGGCTTAGGTCTGACTTGCGCAAGACAGGCAAGACAGGCAGATCATCCGCGGATCCAACGGCATTTATATCCGCATCCGCTAAATGCGCCGCAAAAGCCGGGGCCGAGGTTACGCGCTTAAGCTGCTCGCGCAGCGCTACGGCCTGATCGGAGGCGCGTTCGTCTGCCGAGCGCGTTTCGAGAGCATCGAAATAAGTCATCGCCATATCCTCCTTTCCCTCACAACCATCTTTTGCGACGGCGATAAGACCGCACGTCGCGAAAACTCTTACGGCCTTCGTCGGACACCCCAAGATAGAATTCCTTCACATCCGGGTTCTCGCGCAACTCCGCAGCCGGGCCATCCATCACAACGCGCCCTGATTCCAGGATGTATCCGTAGTGGGCAAACCGAAGGGCGACGTTGGTATTCTGCTCTGCCAGCAGGAAGGACACGCCCTCTTTTTCATTCAGATCTTTGACGATGCCGAAAATCTCTTCGACCAACTGCGGCGCCAGACCCATCGAGGGTTCATCCAGCAGAATGGTTTCCGGCCGCGACATCAGCGCACGGCCCATCGCCACCATTTGTTGTTCACCGCCCGAGGTATAGCCCGCCTGAGATCGGCGACGCTCCTTGAGGCGGGGGAAATAGGTATAGACCAGCTCCAGATCCTGCTGAATCGCAGCTTTACCGTCCTTGCGCGTATAGGCGCCGGTCAGCAGGTTTTCTTCAACTGTCAGATGTTCGAAACAGTGGCGGCCCTCCATCACCTGTATCACGCCTTTTTCCACCAGATCGGCCGGGTCGCTTTCATGCACACTGGTCCCGCGATATTTGATTGAGCCTTTGGTGACTTCGCCACGTTCGGAATGCAGCAGGTTCGACACCGCCTTCAGCGTCGTTGTCTTGCCCGCGCCATTGCCACCCAGCAGCGCGGTGATGCCGCCCTTGGGCACATTCAGGCTGACGCCTTTCAGCACAAGGATCACATGGTTGTAGATCACCTCGATGTTGTTGACTTCCAGCAGGGTTTCCGCCTGCACGTCAGTGGTGTGTGCCGCATCCAGCATCAGCGCATATCCTCGTGCGTGTGTCGGGTTCGGAGCGGCGGTCAGCCGCCGCCCCGTATGGTTTGGCGCTTTAGTTGCAGCGCGATTCGATCTTGTTTTCCGCCGCATAAGCTGCGGAATCCTCATCGATCAGGCTACCAATCACGTCACCATCTGTTGCTTTAAAGTCCGAGATCAGCGTCCAGGTCTTGTTCGCCGCATCCCATTGGGTCACACCAACCAGAGCGTCACCACCGTGGTTTTCACATGAGACCGAGAACGTTGGACCGAAGTTAGGCAGGCCTAGCTCAGCCATCTTGGCCTCGGACATCTCAAGCGCTTCCATACCATCACGCATGTCTGCCGGAGTAATTTCGGCGTTGCCAGAAATTTCCTGCGCTTTCTTGATGGCTTCGGCGGCCAGAACAGCAGCGTAAAGACCGCGGTTGTACAGAACCGTGCCAACCTGATCACCCGCGCCAGCGGCTTTGCCAGCATCGACCACGTGCTTTTGCAGATCGTCAAAAACCGGGAAATCCGTGCCCACATTGTGGAACGTCAACGCCTTGTAGCCATTGGCGGCTTCGCCCGCGGGCAGCACGTCGTTTTCCGAACCTGACCACCAGATACCGATGAAGTTTTCCATCGGGAAACGGATGTTGGCGGCTTCCTGTACGGCAACCTGGTTCATTACGCCCCAGCCCCACATCAGAACATAGTCGGGCTTGTCGCGGCGGATCTGTAGCCACTGGGACTTCTGTTCCTGACCCGGATGGTCGACCGGCAGGGCTGCCAGTTCAAATCCATGCTTCTTGGACAGCTCTTCCAGCGTGCGGATGGGTTCCTTGCCGTAGGCCGAGTTGTGGTAAACCAGCGCGATTTTCTTACCGCTCAGATCCCCTCCGTTTTCCTCAAGCAGATAATTCACTGCACCCGAGGCTCCGTCCCAGTAGTTGGCCGGATAGTTGAACGTGTGGCTGAACACGTCGCCGTTCTTAGCCGAGGTCCGACCATAACCCATCGTGTGCAGCGGGATTCCGTCAGCGGTCACTTTGGGGATCAGCTGATAGGTAATCCCTGTCGACAGCGGCTGATAGACCAACGCGCCTTCGCCTTTGGTTGCCTCATAGCATTCCACACCTTTTTCGGTGTTATAGCCGGTCTCGCATTCGACCATACGGACCGGAACACCGCCGATACCGCCGTCGCGCTCGTTCAGCAGGGTGAAATAGTCATTATAGCCATCCGAGAACGGGATACCGCCAGCCGCATAGGGCCCGGTGCGATAGCTGAGATCGGGGATCACAAGATCCGCAACAGCGGGTCCTGCGGCCATCAGGGCGCTCAGCGCCATGGTTGCCAGTTTA
This sequence comes from uncultured Ruegeria sp., assembly GCF_947489545.1. Lineage (NCBI taxonomy): Bacteria > Pseudomonadati > Pseudomonadota > Alphaproteobacteria > Rhodobacterales > Roseobacteraceae > Ruegeria > uncultured Ruegeria sp. The sequence continues at coordinate 59,767 of NZ_CANLDZ010000009.1, forward strand.
GTCTTCATCGGGTGTCTCCTCCCTTGATTGATCCGACGTTGTCTTCGGGCTTGCCGCCCGTCTTTTGATTGGGCCTGCCCCGCTAGTGGGGGAACGGCCAGAGTCTGAGTTTCTCTTTCGCGACGCGCCACAGCTGCGCCAGCCCGTGCGGCTCGAGGATCAGGAACATAACGATCAGGGCGCCGACGATCACCAGCTGTAGATGCGCAACGATATCGGTGGGCCAGCCCAGAACATCGACACCGACAACCTTCAGGACCACCGGCAGCAACACCAGGAAAGCCGCGCCGGCAAAGGACCCAAAGATCGAGCCCAATCCGCCAATGATCACCATGAACAGCACCAGGAACGATTTCTGGATACCAAACACCTCACCCACCTCGACCGCGCCGAGGTAAACGGCGAAGAACAGCGCACCGGCAATCCCGACAAAGAACGAACTGACAGCAAAAGCGGTGAGTTTTGCCTTCAGCGGGTTCACCCCAATGATCTCGGCCGCGATATCCATGTCGCGGATTGCCATCCAGGTCCGCCCTGTGGTGCCGCGGGTCAGGTTGCGTGCAAGGACCGCACATAAGGCGAGGAAAATCAGGCAGAACAGATAAGTCGCCCAGGCTGGCGCATTCGGGCCAGTGATGATGATGCCAAACACATCCCGCTCGGGCGCGTTGATCTGACCCGAGGCCGAGTAGTTGTAGAACCACGGCACCCGGTTAAAGAGCCAGACCAGAAAGAACTGCGCCGCCAGTGTGGCCACGGCAAGGTAAAAACCTTTGATCCGCAACGATGGTAAACCAAACAGCACGCCAACGACGGCCGTTATCCCACCGGCCAGCAGCACATGGATAAACATGCTGACATCCGGAAAGGCCGTCATCAGCTTGTAGCAGGCATAAGCCCCCACGGCCATGAACCCGCCGGTCCCAAGGCTGACCTGCCCGCAATACCCAACCAGAATGTTCAGCCCGATCGCCGCGATGGCGTAAATCAGGAACGGCAACAACAGCGCATTGACCCAATAGTCGTTGATGATGAACGGGATGATCCCAAAGGCCACTGCCAGCACGACATAATACCGATACCGGTCAAACTTGATCGGGAAAGTCTGGCTGTCATCTGTATAGGAGGTTTTGAAATCTCCGGCCTCACGATAGAACATGTCTTACTTTCCCCATTCTTCCTGCGTCCGGTTCCGGGTCGCGGCATCCAGCTGTTTCGACCCCTTGGCGTAACCGCTTGCCTCGGTGACGCGCACCAGTTTCATGTAGGCCATGACGCCCGTCACCAACCCGGCAAAGGCCAGGACCGCAGCAATCACCAACTGGCTGTCGCTAAGATCATCCGTGGTCAGAGCGATGTACCCAAAAGCCCAAAACCCCGCCCAAGCAATCACGTTTATGATGGCGATCAGCTTGGTCAAGACCTACACCCTCTCGATGATCTTCTCGCCGAACAGACCTTGAGGCCGGAACACAAGGAAGATCAGCGCCAGGACATAGGCGAACCAATTCTCGGTCGCGCCGCCGACCAGCGGGCCGATGGAAAACTCGAACAGTTTCTCACCCACACCGATGATCAAACCGCCAACAATCGCGCCTGGAATCGATGTGAAACCACCCAACATCAGAACCGGCAGCGCCTTGAGCGCGATCAGCGACAGCGAGAACTGAACGCCTGACTTGGTGCCCCACATGATGCCCGCGACCAAGGCGACGAAACCGGCAACCGACCAGACCATGATCCAGATGAAGTTCAGAGAGATACCCACTGACAGCGCGGCCTGATGGTCATCCGCCACAGCGCGCATCGCCCGGCCCTGCTTGGTATACTGGCTGAACATCACCAGCGCGGCCACCAGCAGCGCAGCAATCACCGTCGCCACGATATCCAGATTGTCGATGAAGAAGCCGTAGCCAAAGATGTTGAACGTCGCTTCGTCCAGCCACAGGTTGATGCCTTGCGGCAGACCGACATCCAGTGTCTTAATCTCGGACCCCCACATCAGGTCGGCCACGCCTTCGAGGAAATACGCCAGGCCGATCGTCGCCATGAACAGGATTATCGGTTCCTGCCCGACCAGATGGCGCATGACAAATCGCTGCACTGCCCAGGCCAGAACCACCATCACGGCCATGGTCAAAAGAATCGCCACCAGTGCCGGCACGTTCCAACCGAAGTAGTGGATATGGGTCCCAAAGGTCGCGTTGATCAGATGCGCAAACGGCACCTGACCGTTCATGATTCCAACCAGCGTCATCGCCGCAAACAGGGCCATAACCCCTTGGGCGTAATTGAAAATCCCCGAAGCCTTGTAGATCAGCACAAAACCCAGCGCGACCAGAGCATACAGCACCCCGGCCATCAGCCCGTTGAGGATGACCTCCATCGCAAACACGAGTTGTTCAGGCATGCCAGCCCCTCCCCAATTTCGCCCAGAGCTTAGTCATGGCTGACCCCCAGATAAGCGTCGATGACTTCCTGATTGTTGCGCACCTCGTCCGGCGTGCCGTCGCCGATCTTGCGCCCGTAATCCATCACAACCACCCGGTCGCTCAGGTCCATCACCACACCCATGTCATGCTCGATCAGGGCGATCGTGGTGCCGAATTCATCATTCACATCCAAGACAAAACGGCTCATGTCCTCTTTCTCTTCGACATTCATGCCCGCCATCGGCTCATCCAGCAGCAAAAGCTTGGGTTCCGCCGCCAAGGCGCGCGCCAGTTCGACGCGTTTTTTCAGGCCATAGGGCAGACGTGACACCGGCGTCTTGCGGATGTGCTGGATTTCCAGAAAGTCGATGATCTTTTCAACGGCTTCGCGATTCTCGGTCTCTTCCGCTTCGGCTTTACCTTTCCACAGCGCCTGCTGAAAAATGTTGGTCTTCATGTAGTTCAAGCGCCCAGTCATAACGTTGTCCAGAACGCTCATGCCTTCGAACAAGGCGATGTTCTGGAACGTTCGGGCAATCCCCTGACGCGCAACCTCATAGGGACGCATTTGCGGGCGTGGGGCCCCGTGGAACCAGACCTCACCCTCTTGCGGGACATAAAACCCCGAAATCACATTCAGCATCGAGGACTTGCCAGCCCCGTTTGGACCGATAATGGCACGAATCTCGCCTTCGCGAATGTCGAACGAGATATCCTTGATCGCCACAACGCCGCCGAACCGCAGAGTGATGTTCTTCATCTCCATCACCACGCCGCCGATCTGGCGGCCATCCTCGGTGACATATCCATCAGCTGCATCAAGCATGTGTGGCTCCTTGAACTACACGAAAACGGGACTGTGGGCGGGGCGATGACCGCAGGTCGAGCGGCGCACCTCCGACCCTCATTCCGCCGCAACCTTATGCTGTGCCACCGCGACAACCGGCGCATCAACGATTTCAAGCGTTGCGCTGATCGAGCCTTTGCGGCCGTCCTCATAGGTCACTTCGGTGGTGGTCGAGACACTCGAAGATCCGTCATACAAAGCCGCGATGATGTCAGCGTATTTGTCCTCGACAAATCCACGTCGCACTTTACGCGTGCGGGTGATCTCACCATCATCCGCATCCAGCTCCTTGTGCAACACCACAAAGCGATGCACCTGACAGCCTGACAGCATTTCGTCGGCAGCAACAGATTTGTTCACCTCTTCCACGTGGGATTTTATCGTCTCTAATACACGGGGATTTGCCGTCAGTTCCTGATAAGACCCATAGGCAATGTTGTTGCGTTCTGCCCAATTCCCGACCGCGGTCAGGTCAATATTGATGAAGGCGACACAGCGATCTTTGCCGTTCCCAAACAGTACAACTTCCAGAATATCGGGATAGAACTTCAGCTTGTTCTCGACATATTTCGGCGCGAACATCGAGCCATCGGCCATTTTACCAACATCCTTGGCCCGGTCGATGATGCGCAGATGGCCCGATCCTTCTTCTATGAACCCGGCATCACCCGTGGCGACCCAACCCTCGGCATCCTTGGTCGAAGCCGTGGAATCGGGGTTCTTGAAATACTCCACAAACACACCCGGCGAGCGATAGTAGATCTCGCCTGTGTCATCGATCTTCAGCTCGACATCCGGCGCTGGCACGCCGACCGTGTCGGCCCGCACTTCGCCATCCGGCTGGACGGTGATGAATACCGTGGCTTCGGTCTGGCCGTAGAGCTGTTTCAGGTTGATGCCCAAAGACCGGTAGAAGTCAAAGATTTCTGGCCCAATGGCTTCACCCGCCGTGTACCCGACGCGAAAACGGCCGTACCCCAAAGTGTCCTTGAGCGGCCCGTAAACCAGCATATTGCCCAGCGCGTATTTCAAACGGTCACCAAAGCCAACCGGCTTGCCATCCAACAACAACCCACCAACTTTCTTGGCATGGGCCATGAAGTGGTGGAACATCCGCTGCTTCAGCTTGCCTGCGTCTTCCATGCGGATCATCACGTTGGTCAGCTGAGTTTCGAATACGCGCGGTGGGGCAAAGAAATAGGTCGGCCCGATCTCACGCAGATCGGTCATCATGGTTTCCGCACTCTCGGGGCAGTTCACGCAGAACCCACACCAGTAGGCCTGACCGATAGAGAAGATGAAGTCGCCGACCCACGCCATCGGCAGATAAGACAGGATGTCTTCGTCGCGCTTGAGATGATCGAAATCCGCCGAGTTCTTGGCGCTTTCAATCACATTCCGATTCGACAGCACGACACCCTTGGGCTTGCCTGTCGTGCCCGAGGTATAAAGCATGACGCAGGTGTCGTCGTAGGTGATCTCGGAAATGCGTTTGTCCAGCTCCGCATCAAAACGGGCGTGCCCTGCATTCCCCTCAGCCATGATGTCTTCAAGCGCATTCATCTGGGAATGATCGTATTTCCGCATCCCGCGCTTGTCGGTGTATAGGATGTGTTTGATCTGGCTTAGGTTTTCCTGAATTTCGATGACTTTATCGACCTGCTCCTGATCACCGCAGACGACATATTTCGCGCCGCAATGCTCCATCACATAGGCCATCTCTTCGGCCACCGCATCCTGGTACAGCGGCACCGGAACCGCACCAACCATTTGTGCAGCGACCATCGCCCAGTAATGCGCCGGACGGTTACGCCCGATCACGGCGATATGGTCACCCTTCTCGACGCCAACTTCCAGAAAACCCAGGGCAAGCGAGCGCACTTCGGCAGATGTCTCAGCCCAGCTCCAGCATTGCCAGATTCCGAATTCCTTTTCCCGGTACGCCGGGGCGTCCCCGAATTGTGCCGCATTGCGATGTAGCAGCGCCGGAAGAGAGTGCATCCCTTCAGCGCCCGACTGCGTCTGAGCCAATCTTTCTCTCCTCCCCATCCAGCCCTTCCTCTAGGCCGGAAACGGCGGACCCGGAACACAGCCCGGACGCCAACGCCCCGATTAGGGACAGCTGCACGATCAGCGTCAACTTTTTCCTGATGTTTTCTCAATTCTTACGAATTGTAACAGGTGTGGAGAGGCGATCTTTTGATCTGAGCAAAACTTACAACTCGCAAAACTCTGGGGATAAGCGAAACGTCAGTCTGCACCGGGCGTGATGTCAAGCTTCGGCCGTGAGGTTGATGAGGTTGGAGATTGGGTATTGATACGAGGCGCGTCGAATATCTCGCTCGAGCCCTGAGCTACTTCATGCTCCCAAACTTTCTATTCAAGTATCTAACGGTCGGCACACCAAGATACACTATCCAAAATAGCCAAATCCAGATCACAATATTTGCAACGAGGACATCACGATTTGGGAATGTAGAGGTTGCAAAGATCAACAACAAAAAGAACGCGAAATGCGACGCCAACAGGAAGACGAATGCCCGCACTGAGTTTTGCTCAAGCTCTCCTTCGAAGTTAAAAAACAAGTTTTTCAACATTTCAGTCTCCGGTCCACCAATTAGTCATACACACTCTACCTCAAATGGTAGCAAAGTCCGCTAGCCGGACCTTGATGCCGTCTGCACCGACCCGATGATCAATTAAACCATCAGATGACCGGTTCGAGCCCAAACTGATGTTGCACGGTGGATCAACGGTTGAATGGTATTGCAAGGCGCGCATTGGCTGGTTTGTTTTGATCTCTTTTGTATCGACCAAGACTGCCTATCACTCGTTGGGGTCAATTAAAGCTGGGCGCAGGCCTCCATAGCGCCTGAAATAGCCTCTTCTGTTGTGGCAATGTCGTCTCCAGTAAGCGCCAGGGAACTGTAGAACTTCATTGGAGCCTTTAAGATGCCGTCACGCCGCAGTGATACACTAAACATTCTCTGAAATTCTGCGTTGGTATTAAGGGTATCTCGATAGTCATCTATTGGCCCTGCAGAAAATACGATATCGAAGAGAACAGGGTCACCAACGACCACCGCGGGAATGCCCTCCTTCTTGGCCGCACTTTCAAGAGACGTCATCAATCTCCGACCTGCCTGTCGCAGGGTATCATAAGCGGCCTCCCGTTTCAGTATTTCCAAGGTCTTCAAACCTGCCGCTGACGCTACCGGGTTGCCACTCAGCGTACCTACCTGAAACGTGAACTTTTCTTGACCCACCTTCTCAATGTCGAAGTGCGACATCACCTCGGACGTGCCAGCAATCGCAGCTAGCGGGAAACCTCCTCCAATCACTTTACCCAATGTGCAAAGATCAGGCGTGACACCATAGAGTTCCTGCCCTCCGCCCAATGCCAACCTGAACCCGGTAACAACCTCATCAAAGATCAAGACAATCCCATAACGGGTCGTCTCCTCGCGCAGTGCTTCCAGAAATCCCGGGACAGGCGGGATCAGTCGCTGCAGGGGCTCGACAATGACGCCCGCCAGTGTGTCGGCATGTTCTGCAATGATTTGCCGGGCAAAGGTGATGTCATTGAAGGGTGCCACGATTACGCCATCGCGCGTACTCTGCGGAATGCCTGCTGAATCTGGCACGGGCATCGGAAAGTTGGCGAGACTCTGGGGGGCCATACTCATCAATGCCTCGCCCGACATGCCGTGATATCCACCTTCAAACTTCAGGATCAGATCGCGCCCCGTATGCGCGCGTGCCAGACGCAAGGCGTACATGTCAGCCTCTGATCCGGTTGAAACATAGCGCAATTGATCTGCACAGGGCACCGCATCGCAGATGACTTCCGCCAATTCGATACCCACCGCGTTTGACGTGAAAAATGTCGCGCCGTCAGCCAGTTGGGCCTGCACAGCCTCCATGACTTCGGGATGGTTATGCCCCACCAACATCGGACCTGAACCGATCAGGAAATCGATATACTCATTTCCGTCCTCATCCCAAACACGTGATCCACGTCCCTTTTTGAGAATAACTTTTGGATCATAGTTCCCGAACCCACCGGCGGGCAGCACCTTTTGTGCCCTTTCGCGCCACTCTTGCTGACTTGTCTGCGTCATGTGGTTCTCCTGCAGTGCGTCTTTGGTCAAAGTTTCGGCTTGACCAGAGATGAAAAGCAATGAAGAAAATCAGGTGGTTTGATGAATCTCTCTCAGGTAAAATGATGTCTGAAGGCCCCTTTCTAGATTTACGTCACCTCAAGATGATCCGTGCGATCGCGGAACACGGGCGTGTCAGCGATGCAGCAGAAGCCTTAGGCGTCACACCGTCCGCACTTTCGCATCGTATCAAAGAGGCCGAACGGCGGCTTGATCTGGTGCTGTTTACACGCATACACAAGCGATTGCGCATGACCCCGGCGGCAGAATACCTAGCCGATGTGGCGGATCGGGTTTTGTCCGAAATGGACCGTGCAGAAGGCGATGTGCGACGGATGGATCGCGGAGTTGAACACGTCGTTCGCATCGCGGTTGAGGCTTACAGCTCGTATCACTGGCTGCCCGGGTTTACCAAGTATCTGCAAACCCACCTGCCCGGTGTCGAGCTTCAGGTTATGGCAAGTGTCACCCGCGAACCGGTTCGCGCACTGACCAACCGACACGCTGACATAGTGTTGACGTCAGGGGGTGCGACCCCGATCGGCACGCATCGGATTTCACTGTTCCAAGATGAGCTGATGTTCATCTTTCCGCCCCATCACCCGCTTGCCGGAAAGGCCTATGTTGAAGGGGACGACATCGAAGGTGAGGACTTTATAACCTACACGCTAACGCCAGAACCTGACCGCGAGTTTGCCCGCCTCTTTCGTCCGTCAGGCAGGTATCCGCAGTGGACGGCGATGGTGGAAATGCCCGAAGCTATCGTTGAATTGGTCGCGGCCGGTCAGGGTAGCAGTGTCCTGGCAGGTTGGGCTGTGCGCCCTGCAATCAAGGCGGGACGCATCATCGGCGCGCGGGTCGGCAAAGACGGTATAGAAGTGCCCTGGGGTGCGCTAATGCGCTCAGAAGATAAGCACGCGGGCCCCATTCTGGATGTGGCCGAAGCCCTTGCCCAATGGTCATCGATCAACGGTGGTTTTGGCTAGGATCGCAATCTGTCGTTGCGCGGATCGTAGACATGATGCGAGTGGCGAGTGGCAGTGCGCATCACTCCGAACGCCTGAACGAAACAGGTGCCGCCCATCTCCAGCGTACCGTTTTCCACGTACCCAAGCGCCAGAAGCTTCCCCGTTCGATACCCCATCGAGACGGAAGTAAGGTACCCAATGGCTCGACCCTCTAGGATGATGGGGTCGGAAGGTAGCGGCTCTGGTCCGGGGTCGTTGACTTCCAGCCCTATGAAAGCCCAGTCTGCCTGTCGCATTGCTTGTTGCGCTACGGCAGTGCAACCCGTGAAGTCAGCTTTGCCAATTTTGGCAAATTTGTACAGGCCCGCATCAAACAGCGTATTTTCGGTTCCAAAATCCGCACCCCAGCCATGATACCCCTTTTCGATCCGCATAGCATTTAGTGCATAGGAGCCAAAATTGCAGATGCCGCGCGCGGCACCTGCCTGCCAAATCGCATCATAGAGAAGTGTCAAATGGGCTGAGGCGACATGCAACTCCCAGCCCAATTCCCCAACATAGCTTACACGCATCGCCGTGACGGGAACGCCTGCAATATTGATCTCGGCGACGCTCATCCATGGCGCGCTGGTCGCACTCAGGTCGGCCGTTGTCAGCGACTGCAAAAGTTCGCGTGACTTTGGCCCCATCACCAGCAATGCGCCGTCCTGAGAATAGCCCTTGGTCAATATGGCATCGGCATCACCCAGCGCGGCTGAGAGCCAGTCAAAGTCACGGTCGACTGCCATCGTTGGGCCGCACAACATGAATTTGTCGTCAGCCAATCGGGCAATTGTTGCTTCAGACCAGATATGGCCCAGCGGGGTCAACATGTAAGACAGGCGCACGCGACCGACGGGGGGCAGTGTGCCGCAGAACACCCTGTCCAGCACCTTGGCTGCTTCTGGCCCTTCTAGGGTGAACTTGGTGAATCCGCCGTGGTCCATCACGCCGACATGGTCGCGCACGGTCTCACATTCGACCCGTACCGCATCCTGCCAGGGCTCATGGGCAAAGCTCAGTGCGTGGGCATCGCTTGCCTGATCGCGACTGAACCAAAAGGCGCGCTCCCAGCCACCTATCTGGCCAAAGACAGCTCCCTGCTGGGCCAGAAGTTCATAAAGTGGGGTTTGGTTTACGGGACGACCGGTTTCCATAATCCGATGCGGATAAGGGATCGCATATTGCAAATCATAGTGCTCCGACGCGCGCGCACAAGCGTAGTCTTGTGTAGTCCATGAACCAAACCGGCGCGGATCCCAAGCAGACAGATCCCATTCGGTCTCGCCTACCGACAGCCATTCAGCCATGGCTTTGCCAATCGCGGCGGAATGCGTGATGCCGATCTGCACACCTGTCGCGTGATAAAAGTTGCGAACACCCGCCGCTGGACCAACCAAGGGCAACGCATCAGGCGAATAAGGGATCGGTCCATTGACAAACCGCTGGGCCCCCGCCTCGGCAAGCAGCGGCACATGAGATGCCGCCGCCTCGAACACGGCCATCATCCCGTCGATGTCATCGGCAAAGAGCTGATGGTCAAAATCTTGGGGCACGCCGTCTTGCCAGACCGGGCGGCCTTCGTGCGCGTAAGAGCCGAGCAGCAAGGCATTGCGTTCGCGACGCAGATAAAAGCGAATGTCAGGGTCCCGGATGAGGGGGAAGACGGCCGTGTCTTTTTCTAATGCAGCCAGTGGGCTAGTCACCATGTATTGGTGTTCCAGCGTAACCACTGGCACATGCATCCCCGCCATCGCCGCAATCCTTGCGCCGTTTGAGCCTGCGGCATTGATGACAGTGCCCGCAATAAGTGTGCCAGAAGGTGTCTCAACCTCCCATTCGCCAGATCGACGCTGGTGCAACCCCGTGACGGTCGTAAACCGCTTCACCTCCGCCCCCATGGCGCGGGCATGTTTCGCCAAGGCCTGGGTCAACTGGCTTGGGTCGATGTCGCCCTCGTACGGGTCAAGAACGCCGCCTAGAACAGTGTCGTCTGCTTTCCAATAGGGATGCATCTGCTCAATCTCAATGGGGTCGAGCATCGCCAGGTCAAAGCCTGCCGACCGCGACACACCGCAAAGATGCCGAAAAAGCTGCATGCGTTCCGGTGTATGCGCGGGCCAGATTGCCGACGTGTGGCGGTAGGTGATTGGCGCGTCAGGGTTATCGGCAAGTTCTTTGTAAAGTCGCCACGCGTAGTTACCCGCGCGCATGCCCAGCCAAGAATTGGCGTAGGTTGGGATATTTCCAGCAGCATGCCAGGTTGACCCGGCCGTCAGTTCGTTCTTTTCCAGCAGAACGGTGTCGGTTATGCCCGCTTTGGCCAGATGATATAGGATGGCTGCACCGACCGCGCCCCCACCAATGACGACAACCTGCGCATGGGTCCGCATTCAGTGCGCCTCCAGCAATCTTCCGAATCCATGGATCGGATCAGTGATCCCGACCGTGCGCAGCGTCTGCCAGTAAACAGCTGCATTGCAGGCCACGATGGGTTTGCGATGTTCCGCTTCAAGTTCGGCGATCATGGCCACCACCGGCAATGCGGTCCCGACTTGCAAGATGACGTCACACTCGGACGCAGCGACCGCAGCGAAGACCGCGCGAATGTCGTCCAACGGGGTTTCGCAGATTGCGGGCAGTGACGGTGCCTCAGTGCCCTTGATGGCGACCACCTCAAACCCGGCACTTTCGGTGTTTGCTTTCACTACCGCGTCCACTTCGGCGTTAAACGGCGTGACAATGCCAAGGCGCTTTGCACCCAGCGCACGCAAGCCCTGGTAGTCCGCCTGAGAGGCCCCGAGCACCGGAATCCCAACTTGCCGCGAAACTTCTGCACAACGCTTCGCCAGCTTGTCCGGCCCGCCGGGGCCTGCATCTGTGGTCAATCCAACCGCAATTGCCAATGGCGCGCAGTCCATCAATTTATCCGCTTCATCCGGCAAATCGCCCGACACTGCATCGCCGCCCAATCGAAAACGCTGCATCTGATTGGTCACACCTGGCGGGCGCAGCAGCTCCAGTTCAGGCTGCACTACAGTGTTCATAGCTGGCGTCATGACGCCAATCACCGCGCGGGGGGCGAGAGTATCAGCCATTCTGTGCCTCCTTGAGAAATTCGTTCAATCCAATCATGCCGCCAATGTAGATCGCATCCCCGACGATCCGTTCCATCTCATCTGCGACGTCGGGGGCGCAGTCGAAATGGCTTTCCCAAACGCCCAATGTCTGACCCGTGTGCGTGATGGGGAAGAAGCGATGGGTTGAGATATAGGTGCTCACCGGTAGCGGACTTTCAATGATATCGTAGGTGTAAAAATACTCGGCGTCAGAATGGGCCAGCAGGGTTTCGCGAAAGACCGTACCGTCCGGGATCTCGAGCCTTCGAATGGTGCCGGTGGCCGTGGCGGCCCCGTTTTTCAGCGTTGCAGCCACCACCCCGGGGTTCCAATCCACCACGCCGTCAAAGGCACGCACAGCAGCCCAGACCCGGTCGATTTCAACATCAATGATCATACTTCGAAAAACGCGCATGGCGGCTCCTGTTATGGCTTCAAGCGAATAGGAAATTTTGTTCGGATACGTGCCTCTGCATCAGCACTTAGGTGCGTGGGCGGTGGGGCGGCGAGAATATCTGCCACGCGACTACGGGCTTGATCCCAGATCGAGAGGCTGCCCGCGAAGACCCAGTCACCGACGCTCTGGCGGTCAGCAAGAGTGGGGTAGTGATAGTCAGATTTCATGCGGTTCAGCGTTTCGCTTTCACCCAAATAATGCCCATCATGGGTGACCACTCGTTCGACAGCTTCCAGATTAAGCGTGGCCTTACTCACTTCGATGCCTCTGATGGATCGTAGGATGGCACCACACATGTCATCATCAATAACCATCGCCTCTGGGCTGGCCACCATGATGGAACCGAGCATCCCTACAGAGAGGTTGATCATATCTGCCCCACCATGTCCGGCCAGCGCGACAGTGTAGCCTTTTTCATAACCGGCCTGCGCATCAACAAGTTTGGAGTCCGTCATTCCCGCCGAGACGGTTGAAGGTAGGCCAACATGTGACAGAAGCTGTGCTGCGGCGGCATTTGCAATCGCAGCCTCTCCGCCGCCTCCACTCATCGCACCTGTGCGCAGATCGGAAATGAACGGCATCAGTGCGTAGATGCAGGGCGCACTTCTTTTGATGTTGTCAACCACCACCATCCCTGCGAGGCATTCCGCCAACCCCTGCGCTAACGCCCCTGCCAAAGTGACCGGACTGGTCGCTCCTGCTTGCCCAGCTGAGCATATCTGTGGGACCATGCCCGCCCGCACAGCTCTCTCTAGCATCACTATGCCTTCAGCCGCATAGGTAAGAGGTGGTACCACATGGACAATGACAGCCATGCAGAACGGTCTGTCGCGGAAGGCGCCAGGATGCCCAAGTGCGATGTCAAACATATCAACAATCGGATCGATATGGTCTGGGTCGCAAAAGCTGATGCCAATAGGTTTTGTCGTCGCCTTAAGGCAAGCAAACGCGGTGTTGACGTCAAGCTCTAGGGGATCGCTCAGATCTCGGGCCACGACAGGGCGCACTCCATAGTGGATGTTTGACGACGCATCCAACACACGCATCAGGTCGTACAAGTCGCTGAGCTGACTGTCCTGATAGTCCCCGGTCGCGGCATTGAGCACCTGAACAGCCGCTCCGCCGGTGCCGATGTGAACACGGCGGCCTCCGATCCGTAAATCCCTTTCAGGTGTGAAACCCGGCAATGTGACATGGCGAGGCGCCCGTTCCAACGCGTTTCGGATCATGTCTTCCGAGAAACACAACCGCCCATCCGCGCGGTGCCACGCCCCTGCTTTCAATGCACGCTGAGTTGCCATCTTTGGCAGCCCCGCCATACCCACTGTTGAAAGGATATCAAAAGCGTGGGCCACAATGTCTGACAATTCGGGCGGGGACAGCGGGCGCAAATCCCCACCAACGTGGAATGCCGGTGACGCATCCAGATGAATACCGTCTACCGTTTCACGTTGCTTTCGTATCCGTCTGACCATCAGCACACCTCAACGAAAGTATTAGAGCGCATATGGCTTGTGTTGAAAATTCAATAAAACGGCTATTATGGTGAGAGAGTTTCACCAATAGCTATACAGGATGATAGCCGTATTGCATGCCTTACCCGGGCGAAAAGTTAGACGGATAGGATCACATGTTTCCCATTCTCGAAAGAAAGCACCGCTTTAATTGCCAAGCGCACTTGTCCCATAGTTAGAAAGGCGGACATTGGCTGGCAGTAACCAAATGTCGGCTTCGTCACGCAGAACAGACCTTGAGGCCGTCGGAACTGGCTCAATGTCCAATTGAAAACGTCAGATGACCGCTCTGAGCCCAAAGCCACCGGGCATAACCCTAATACTTTGAACTAAATTCGTTTACTGGCCTTGTGACGAAGCGTGCACCTTAGCATGATACCAGCGGCTAACAGTCAGCGAGGCCTTATGAAAAAGATTCCCGAAATCCCACTTGTTATGCAGGCAGCTACAATAGAGGCTGAGCGAGTAATTGGCTTCACGTGGGCTGCCGCATCCGTCGGAAAACGCTCGAAAATCGGTGGTAGGCCCGATTTTGTCCAAGCTGAGAGTAGGCAAGTTTGCAAGAGCTGCGGTAGTGAAATGACGTTCTACGCTCAGATAGACTCAGTCGGTGATGAAGTGTGCCTCGCAGACGTAGGCATGGTATATGTTTTTGTTTGTTTTGACTGCTTCACAAGCGAGAGTTTTGTGCAAAGCGGATAACGGGTTTGTCCCGCTCAGCAGACCTTGAAGTCGCCAGAACCGGCTCAATGTCCTAGCGAAAACGTCGGATGACCGGATTGAGCCCTACACGACCAATGCAGCTTGACGTGCGAATGGCAGCTTGTTCGATCGGGTCGCCATCAAAGCGAAATCTACTACGTTCCTTTAGTGTGCTCGTGCGCGAGAATGCCCATGATCCAGTCGTCGTACCAAGTGCCACTGATCCACGCTGCTTCGCGCTCCGTGCCTTCATGGACAAAACCGCAAGAAGCGTAGCAACGAATAGCGCGTTTGTTGAATGACAACACCCGAAGGTCGACGCGATGCAGCCCCATGTCTCCAAAAGCATGATCAAGGGCAAGACGAACTGCTTTTCGCCCGATACCACGCCCAAGATGCTCTTCAGCAAATAGCCCAATTGCCAAGCGCGCGCGTTTGTCCTCCCTATCCAAACTGTGCAACCTCACCTGCCCGACAGGGCCGCCATCGCAGATAATGATCTTGGCAAAGGGGTGACCGCGCAACCATTCGAGCCACCGTTTTGATCGGTCCAGATCGGGTTTGGGCAAGCTTGTTGTTTCACCACCATACATTCGGACAATCTCTGCTACAGGCGGATACGAGAAATGCACCTGTGCGTCCGCATCAATTGGATCGCGCAGCTTTATGATGGAACCCACTGTCTCAATTTTCTAAACCTCGCCCAAAAATCCAGTCTAAATCCAGCTTATCAGTTCGAAACATGAACTCAATCTGAACCGGACACACGAAAATTCGGGGCGAAAGGCAGCCGTTCCCGCCTTACGGTCATAGGCAGACCTTGCAGCTAAGGTCCGGATCAGAGCCTTAGTGCTTGATGCTGCACAGTGGGCGAATGTCGGCAAAGGATGCCCTCCGCCGCGTTGCTTGCAGAGCGCTTTTCTTGTTAGAGAGCCTTCCGGAAGACCACTTTATCGTCCTCGTCGGCCCAGAAGTCGCGGATGCGGGCCTCTTCCTCGTAACCATTTTTGGCATGGAACTTACGTGTAAGAGCGAAGTCATCAGAGCCGGATGTGTCTACGATCAAGATGCGCTGCCCCTTGCCTTTCAAGTGCTGCTCCGCCGCCCGGAGCAGCGCAGCCCCGAGACGTTTGCCTTGCAGTTCGGGACGTACCGCAAGTGCCAGCATATTCCAGGTTCCATCTGCCAAATCTTCGGGGACCGTATAGCACAGGCCGACAGCCTCACCGTCTTGATGGCACGTCAGCCAGAGGGCTTCTGTTTCGCCTTTCAATGCCGGTGCACGCATGTAGGGAAGCAACGTACTTGGGAAAAGCTCGGTGCCGTCCAGTACGGTTTTTAGCCCCGGAATATCGTCCGAAGACGTTGGATTGATTGTCGGTTTTTTCATTTCCTGAATGTCCTTATCGGTTGAGTATTGGGGGTTCACGGAGCGAATGCCAAGCCGTGTAGCGCGGTAGGGTTGTCCATTTTCCGATTTGATGAACCGCCGCTTCCTCAGACGGTCAAAGAGCTTCAGCGAGCAATCAGCCAAGACATGGCCCTTGCGTGTTAAAAAGAAGATTTCGCGCACTTTGGCGTTCGTCGTACGCTCAAATTGGATAGCTCCACCTTGCGCCAGAACGTGCAAAATACGCTGTTCGTGCGTTGCGATATTCAATGAATTGTCTCTTGATCTTATGTAAACTAAATGGGCTTCCGGTCTCTTGCGCGGAAGTCTTTTGGTTCAGGTCGGTCCGATCAGGTGAACCTTAGCAGCGTGCCGCAATCGTAGACATTAAGTCTCCTTCGCTCTGCTTAAATGCGGCGAGCAGTCGTGAGGTGATGCTGTGCGTGGCTTTTGGCAAGCTGACACAAAAAATATTTCAACGAACGGCAGAAAAAGTCAGCCGATCACATATCAATGTCAGTCGCAGTATGTGTCACCTCGGGTTCATTGGGGTCATTAGAGCATTCTCAGCATATTTTACTTTCTGGTTCGCAACCTTCCGCCGACGACCCAAACCTGTCATTCGAAACCGTATCGCAATTCTGCGGTCGCCGTCCGCATAGCCGTCATCGGCACCTTCGAAGTGCTGCGCTGACTATCAACGTCCGCTCCCGGGGAAGCTGCATCGCAGCGACGCTGATCGTTACTGACGGCTTTGGGCCGCACGTTCACTTGCGCGCAGTGTCTGGCAAAATCGCAAAGGCCAGCTTCAGCAGTCAAGGTTCAAGCGCTCGCTTCAACACAGTCCTTTGCTTCTACCTAACAGTTGTGTGAGATTTCGGGATAGGGTCTAAGAAAGCTTTGCCCTCCTAGCAGTCTCAATTCAATACTGAAGCGTATGAGTTTTTTGGCGGAGATTTAAGTGCGATTTAGCGTGGGCATCGCTGTGTCAATTCTGGTGGCCGTATCCATCGGGGTGTCGACCTTTATTGTCCATTCCCTATGGTGGACGACTGCGCGCGACAATAGCCGCATGCTTGCGGCTGAAATCAACGGCCAGATCGCGAACACTGTCCGCATCGAGGTGGGGGTGACGCTCAGATCGGCCGAAGCCGCCTGGGCCGCCGTTCGTACAATCTTTGTTCAGAACGTCATCGCGACGCGACAGGCCGACAAGCGCGAGTTTGTTTTTCTGTCACAATTGCAGGCGCAGCCGAATATCTCTTGGATGTTCTTTGGCTGGCCCGATGGCAATTTTTTCGCGTCGCACCGTCTAGGTGACGGCGGGCTTGAGATGATTGAAATCGACAAGGGAATCCGGGACCGAATGCTGCGTAAGGATCGCTACATCTTTATCCCCGGTGACATTCAGTTCGAGGAGCGGACCTTTACCGAAACATCCTATGATCCGCGCGAACATGCCTGGTTTGAAAACTTCATGGGGCTCAGCTCTGCGGGGTGGATCGAAGCGCGCGACCTTCCGGATAGTGACAAAACCGTCTACGCCTTTGCTGGTCCGATCGACGTCAACCGAAGGCGGCAAGGTGTTCTGGCCGTTGCAATCGAAACGGATCGTTTGTCACGTTTTCTCGCCACGCTTGTTCCCGGCGAATTCGGCGCGGCATTTATACTGAATGCTGACGGCAAAGTTATTGCGGTACCTGATGCAGAAGCGGATGAGATTACACCGGCGCGCATGGGCGAAGGGAGGCTTTATGAAGTTGCCATGATCTCAGGCGAAAGGTTGTTGGCAGACCCCCAAGCGAATGCTCCGGGCACGTTGACGAAACGTGTCGTGATCGACGGCGTGCCTTACGCGGTGGCGCTGACGCCACTGGGGTTTTACGGCTGGCGCGTTGCCACGGTCATACCCGAAGCGGCGTTTCTGTCGGGCATCGATGAAACGCTGATAGACCTGATATACGTTTTGATCGGTGTGGTGGTGGTCGCAACCGGGCTGGCGATCTGGCTGATCCGAAGCATTGTCGCAAATCCGTTGGCGCGCATCGCCGAAGATCTTGGCAAAATCGAACGCTTTGACGTCGAACGCATTGCGCGCAGACCCTCCAAACTGTCTGAGCTTGCCAATCTTTCTGCGGCAACCGCGAGCATGGCCGCTGGTTTGTCCGCTTTCCGAAAATACGTGCCCACCGATCTCGTGCGTATGCTGGTTGCTGAGGGCATCAAAATACAGCCGGGCGGAGAAATGAAGCAGATATCTGTGTTGTTTTGCGATGTTACGGGTTTCACTGGGCTGTCCGAAAAACTTGGCCCAAAGATTGTCCAGCTGATGGAGCCCTTCTTCAGCGCGGCCTCTGCTGCCATTACTCAAAATGGTGGGACGATCGACAAGTTTATTGGCGATGCCGTAATGGCGTTTTGGGGGGCACCGCGTAAAGATGCTAACCACGCTGAAAACGCCTGCCGCGCAGCGCTGGACCTTGTCGCTGCCGTGGCCGCGTCCGGAATCGAAGATGAAGCCGGCAACCCTTTGCGCGTCAGGATCGGGTTGAACAGCGGCGAGGCTCTGGTCGGAAATATCGGATCAGAGCAGCGGTTGAACTACACCGCGATCGGTGATGTCGTGAACGTTGCCAGCCGGTTGGAAGGGGCCAACAAAGACTATGGAACGCTAATCTTGATCGGGCCGGAAACGAGGCGACAGGCAGCCGACGCAATCGTGGTCCGCGAGTTGGACACGCTTACCGTGTTTGGACGTGTTGAAGAGCTGGTGGTCTACGAACTGATCGCGATGGCGGATGGGCGTGACGAACCATTTGCCTGGATAGAGGCTTATGAACAGGGTCTTGCACATTATCGGGCAGGGCGGTTTGAAAACGCTGTTGCCGCATTCGCGGCCGCAGACCGGGCGCGGAACGGAGACCCCGCCTCAGCCGCCATGATGGCCCGCGCCCAAGATCTGTTAGACAGGCCACCAAAGGAAGACTGGCGTGCCGTTACAAGCACCAATAAGAACCAGTAGGTAACATCCGTTTAAGTTATGGGGCTTCGGGCTTTCACGGACAGGCGACTTGCAAATGGCTCGCATGAGCGACAGTGATTTGGGCGGCGTTTCGGGAAAGTCCGACAAGTTTCGCTTTGTGTGAGTTCAGCATGCCGGGCAATTCGCAGTTGCAGCGAATGTCGGAAAGCAGGTGTGACCGCAGCAAAGTTACACTTGATCGAGTGTCCGGTTTGGGCCGGAAGTTTTCACTTATCCGAAGAAGTTTTGAGCTCGGCTTTGTCCCGCATAGCAGACTTTGCTGATAGTTTCTCATCAAGCGCTAGATTTGCGAACTACAATTCCGGCAAGACCGCGGACACAACAGTAGAGCCAATCAAGTTTCGGTGCGGCAGGCCAGTGACAACGACAATTCAAGCCAAATTGCCGGAAGCGAAGCTGAAATGCTGATCAGCTGGCCGCTCGCTCCACTTTCTGAGCAATGCGCCCCTCGACCTCGTGAGCCCGCCAGCGAACCGGCGTTGCCTTGAGGTTTGTGATCGCCGTCCTGCCTTGGGATTTTTGCACTTCGACCTGAAGGATTTTGCTGGTGGCGATATGCTCATGGGAAAAGCCCCACAGCAGACTTCCCAGTGAGTAGGCAATCGGAACAATCCGGCTGCTGTCCGACTTTGACTTATAAAGCTGAATAGATTGTGCGACATGCGGGTGATGGCAAACAATGATATCGGCTCCGAAATCGGCCAAGTCTTCGGCTGCTTTTTGCTGCGCGCGGCGCGGGAACAGTTCGAACTCATGACCCCAGTGGATGATCGCTATGGTCAGATCACAGTTGGCCGCTTTGGCGTTGGATATCTGTGTCTTGAGCAGAGCCATATCCGGCGCTTCGTGTTTTGACGTCAGCTTTGCAAGATTGACGCTGTAGGGTTGGCCTTCCGGCAGCGATTGGCCATTGGTTCCAAACGCGCAGGACGCAAAGCCCAGCTTTATGCCGTTTCGTTCAATTGATTTAACCGCATTTATCTCAGACTCGGTTTCATTCACGCCGACTTGCAGGATATTTCTTTGCTTCAACGCGGTCAGAGTGGTTTCCAACCCCTCAACACCCATGTCGAAGATATGGTTGTTCGCCAGGTTCAAAACATCAAAGACCTTCCCGTTATGGCTGGTCAGGGCATCGAACTGATCTTCGGACGCACATTCAACTGGCGGGCCGGCATCTCCGATCACTTCGTCCACCAGGGGCTGTGTCGTGACCGGAGATTCATAGTTGGCAATTACAACGTCATCTTGAAACAAAAGATCTTCGATCTGCGCGTAGACCTGATCCTGCGCGACCTCGGCCCGGTGGGTTCGCAATATGTCCCCGGCAAAACTCAACGTGACCGTCGTTGTGCTGTCATCGTTGGTGCGCTGTGACAACTGAGCGTCAGTGGATTGCATGAACTCTGAGGTTTCAAGCTCAGCCTCGGGCAGTTCGACGGGGTTTTTACACTTGTAGACCCAATACAGGTTGTCCAGCAGGTTCATCTCGGCGACATCACCTGCAGCGCCCTTGCGCGGATGTCGCCAAAACCCAAACGTCTCCGCAGCCTTCGTCACCAGCGAAACAATCCCCCTAAGGACGGGGTTCGAAATTTTCAGGGCATCGTAAGGGGTGTTTGGCAAAAGAGACACTTGGGGGTTCTCACTTTTTCTGTTGAGAGCGTTAGACTTGAGATGTTGCGGGCCATCAGCTCGCAGTGGTTAGCGCGATAGCACAAAACTGGTTAACAAAACGACTTTCAATACCCGAGCGGCAGCAAATCGTTAGGTTACAAGCAACAAAGGCACGGTCGTGACTGACCGTGCCTAACGAAATCTGGGGTTTCAGAGGGCCGGTCCGGTGCGTACACCGACGGGCCAAAACCACTTACCGCGGGCTGCGCTTGGCCAAGATCCGCTGCAGGGTCCGGCGGTGCATATTCAAACGCCGCGCCGTTTCGCTGACATTGCGATCACACAGCTCATAAACGCGCTGGATATGTTCCCAGCGGACGCGATCCGCGCTCATGGGGTTTTCCGGCGGCGGTGGCAGCTCATCGCCCTTGGCCAGTAGCGCGTTGGTGATATCGGTCGCATCTGCAGGTTTCGACAGATAGTCCGTCGCCCCGATCTTTACTGCCGCAACAGCGGTGGCAATCGCGCCATATCCGGTCAACACCACAACCCGGCTGTCCGGGCGCTTTTCGCGCAGTACCTCGACCACATCCAGGCCGTTGCCATCCTCTAACCGAAGATCGACAACTGCATAGGCGGGTGGGCGGGCTGTTGAAATTGCGCGGCCCGCGGCAACAGAGCCTGCGGTTTCCACTTCAAAGCCGCGCTTCTCCATGGCCTTGGCCAAACGTCTCAGAAACGGCTCATCATCATCTACCAACAGCAGCGATTTGTCAGGGCCAATATCAAGCTGAGAACTGTCTGCCATATGTGGGTCTTTCTGCTATTTCATGCCTTTGGCGTGAATATGAGTAATAGCAGCGCGGGAACAAAGGTCAAACCGATGTGTCACTGTTAGACCTGGTCCAGAAAGCAGCCCAACTTGTCGGCCATCTGCTCGGCCGTGTCTTCGCGTTTGAAAAACTCGAGGAATCCATGTTCGGGCGTGACCAGATAGGTAAAGGTGGAATGATCGACCAAGTAGTATTCGTCGCTTTTGTCATGCGCTTTGTAGTAGGTTTTATAGGCCTTGCTGGCCGCCTTGACCTGTTCCGGTGATCCGGTCAGCGCGATCATCCGCTCATGCAGGTTAAAGGCGTAGTCTCCGACGACCTCTGGCGTGTCGCGATCCGGGTCAATTGAGATGAAAAGCGGTGTCACAGATTGGCCGCGCTCGGCCAGAATGTCGATTGCCTCGGCATTGCGGGACATGTCGAACGGGCAGACGTCCGGGCAGAAGGTATAGCCAAAATAAACCAGCGTCGGTTCGGTGATGACTTCTTTGTCAGTGACCGTCTCGCCCTTGCCATTGACCAGTTCAAATGGCCCCCCAATTGCCGCTGTGCCACCTGCGATCTGGCTAGATCGGCATTGTGCGAACTGATCGTCTGACCCGCCACCCTGTGTCACAAGCCACATGGCGCCAAGGCCAACGGCAAGAACGACGGCAGCGAGTATAGCGTAAAGGCGGGTCATGATGAGTATCCAGACGCAAGGGGTTGTTGATCGTTTCGGCCGGGACACCTATCAAGATGATCAGCCTATGCAACAGGACATAATGGACCAATGGCAGATTCCAACCAGACCTTTTGGCGCGGCCAGGAACGCAGCAGCTGGATTCGCCTGCGTACTCTGATCCTGCTGCGATGGGTGGCCATTATTGGCCAGTT
This sequence comes from uncultured Ruegeria sp., assembly GCF_947489545.1. NCBI lineage: Bacteria > Pseudomonadati > Pseudomonadota > Alphaproteobacteria > Rhodobacterales > Roseobacteraceae > Ruegeria > uncultured Ruegeria sp. The sequence continues at coordinate 81,764 of NZ_CANLDZ010000009.1, forward strand.
CACAGCAATTACGGTGGCTCAGCGGTATTATCACGTACAGCTGGAACTGGGCCTTTGCTATCTGGCCATCGGAATCTCGGTTATGGGTAACTTGACTGCCATCTTGCTGTTTCCACAGAACAAGCGCCTGTCCGAGTTTGAGAATTTCCTAATGGTGCTGTTTGACCTCTTGCAGCTTGCCATTCTTTTGTACCTGACGGGCGGGTTGAACAATCCGTTTGCATTGCTGCTGCTAGGTCCGGTGACAATCTCAGCCAACGTTATGAGCACCCGGTCCACATTGATTGTCGGCGGAGTTGCAATAATACTCACCACTTTGCTGGCCGAGTTTCATTTGCCATTGCGGACGGATCTAGGGCTTGTCCTGGACATTCCAGATATCCTTTTGTTCGGCAACTGGGCAGCAATCATCATCGCAATCGTCTTCATTGGCGCCTATTCGCATCGGGTCAGCACCGAAGTGCAATCGATGTCCGAGGCGCTTTCGGCCACGCATATGGCACTGGCGCGCGAGCAGAAACTGACGGATCTTGGTGGGGTTGTGGCCGCTGCCGCCCACGAGCTCGGCACCCCATTGGCCACGATCAAGCTCGCCAGCTCCGAATTGATCGAAGAACTGGATGATCGCCCGGACCTGAAGGAAGATGCCGCCCTGATCCGAGAACAGGCCAATCGGTGCCGGGATATTCTGCGTGACATGGGCCGGGCTGGTAAGGACGATCTGCATCTGCGCCAAGCCCCCCTATCGACTGTCATTCACGAGGCGGCCGAGCCTCATATAGATCGGGGCAAGGTGGTTCACTTTACCGAAGGCCCTGCGGGGGACGGTGATGTGCAACACCCGTCGATCTTGCGAAAGCCTGAAATTATCCACGGGCTGCGCAATCTGATCCAGAATGCCGTGGATTTTGCCCGGGCCAATGTCTGGGTCGAGGCAGAATGGACACCCGATCTGATCACCATCAACATCATGGATGACGGGCGCGGATATCCTACGCAGATGCTTGGCCGGATCGGAGATCCATTTGTCCGTCGCAGGCGGGCAGAATCCGATCAGCGCGCGCGTCCCGAATATGAGGGCATGGGTCTGGGATTGTTCATCGCCAAGACCTTGTTGGAACGCAGCGGGGCCGAGTTGGAATTCGCCAATGGGTCTGACCCGTATCAACATCTGTCAGACCATCGCGATCGCAAAGGGGCGATTGTGAGCGTGTCATGGCCTCGCAAACTGATTGATGCCCAGAAAGGTGACACACCCGTTCCGTCAGGCGTCAACCAGCACATTCAGGCATAGGTTAAGACACCGTTAACCAATCCTCGGCATAATCTGCCTCAGTTCCGTTCAGGCGTGGGGTGCGATATGGCCGACTGGATCATTCTGGCCGCGATCAGTCTTGTCTCTTGTTGCGTTGCCATACAATGGTTGCTGCCCCGTCGCGGGCGCCGTGATGACAGCTATGGGTTGTTCACAAACTCCTCGCTGTTTGACACGGTGTTTTTGTCCGATGGCGATCGGTTGATAAGCCATTCAGATATCGCCCTTGCGGGGTTCGAGCGCGTTTCCGGGTGGGCCGATTTGCGGCGTCTTTTGCAGCGGGATTTCCCGACTTTTCCTGAAACACCAGAGGTCGTCCGCGATCAGGGTAATCTGGTCGTGTCCGCCATCGATTGCACGGTCGAACGTGAGGTTGTGTGCGAGTGGATCGACGGAATCGTCCGGGTGCAGCTGCGCGAAACCCCTAAAGCAAAACACGCCGGGCTACGGGATCCGAACGACCCCATCCGGCTGGCAATGGACCGGGCGCCCTACCCCGTTTGGTTGCTGACAAGCAGTAACAGGATTCGATGGTGCAATGCGGCCTATGTCGCTCTGGTGCGAAAGGCACGCGGTCTGGATGCTGATTTGACCGCACCGTTGTTTCCGGCACCTCAGGACGAGTCGCGTCCAGGTGGAAAGTCGCGCGTCTCCGTCGATGTTGCAGGCAGTAGTAGTAGGTTGTGGTTCGATTTGACTCAAATCGAGCATGATGAAGGACGCCTGTGCTACGCCGTCGACGTCAACGCTATTGTTCAGGCCGAAACAGCGCAGCGCAAATTCGTTCAGACAATGACTAAAACCTTTGCGCAACTGTCGATTGGATTGGCTATCTTCGACCGCAACCGCCAACTGGCATTGTTCAATCCAGCCTTGATCGATCTGACAAATCTGCCGCCCGATTTTCTAAGCTGCCGCCCCAGCCTCAGCAGCTTTTTTGACCGCTTGCGTGATCAGCACATGATGCCAGAGCCGAAGAACTATCGCAGCTGGCGCCGACAGATGAACGACCTGCTCGAGGCCGCAGAAGATGGCGAATATCAGGAAACCTGGTCCTTGCCATCCGGATCTGTCTATTCAGTCAGCGGCCGACCGCATCCGGATGGTGCCGTAGCCTTTTTGTTCGAAGATATTACGGCCGAGATTACTCTGACCCGCCGGTTCCGCTCTGAAATGGACCTGATGCAATCGATTCTGGACAAGCTGGCTGATGCCATCGCGGTCTTTGCGGATGATGGAACGCTGGCGCTGACAAACTATGCCTATCAAAAGCTTTGGGGCGACACGGGTGAGGTTGGTTTTCAGACCGACACTGTGATGGCTGTGACGCGAAGCTGGCAGGATCGTTGCGTCGCAACGCCGATCTTGGGAGAAATCCGCGATTTTGTCGAAATGCGCGATGATCGTGCTGAATGGACTGCCGAAATTCAGATGCGCAACGGGACCGCGTTGGACTGCACGGTGACACCAATGCAGAACGGTGCAACGATTGTGCGTTTTGCCATAGACACTAAGTTGCTCGACTCGCTCAGGACGCAGCAGATCAGCGCCTGAACCGGGTTGCAGCCGCTGGGACGCGCGTTCATTGTGGCGCCATGATCAAGGCGCCCTATTCAATCACCCTGAATTCACCGCATGAAACCGCAGAATTTGCAGCGCGTCTTGGCGCTGATGCAGGTCCCGGGGACATCTTACTGCTGGAAGGTACAATCGGCAGCGGCAAAACCCACTTTGCGCGCAGCCTGATACAATCGCTGATGGATATGCCGGAAGATGTCCCGTCGCCCACCTTCACATTGGTGCAAGCCTACGACACGCAAGTGGGCGAAATCTGGCATTGCGATCTGTATCGCCTAAGCACGGTGGACGAGATTGAAGAGCTCGGCCTGATAGATGCGTTCGACCACGCAATATGCCTTGTAGAATGGCCTGACAAACTTGGCCCGTTGAAGCCCAAAACAGCACTGACTCTCAGCTTTCAAACAGACCCGGATTCAATGGATACTCGCCATCTGACCGTGTCGTGGTGCGACCCGAAATGGGCTCTGAGGCTGGAGAACGCGGCATGACAAATCGTGCAGCTTTGGCCGAAGCCCTGATTGCGCAAACGCCCTGGGCCGGCGCCAGCCGCGCGCCGCTGGCTGGGGACGCCTCGAACCGTCGGTATGAGCGCCTGACCGATCCTGTCAGCGGCCGCACAGCTGTTTTGATGGATGCGCCTCCGGAAAAAGGCGAAGACGTCAACCCTTTTGTTCGCGTTGCCGAATACTTGCGTTCGAACGGCCTGAATGCGCCTGAGATCTATGCAGTGGATGCGCAATCCGGGTTTCTGTTGCTCGAAGATCTGGGCGATGATCTTTTTGCTCGCGTGCTGGAACAGGAGCCCGCGAAAGAACGTGCACTCTATGAGGCCGCAACCGACGTTCTCGTTCACTTGCACAAAGCGCCTTTGCTTTCGGTGCCGTCCTATGACCCGAAACTGATGACCGAATTGGCGGCGCTCTCTTTTACCAAATATGCGCAACGTATTCTTGGGCAGTACGACGTGACCGCCCTGGCGCGGTTTGAAGACCGGTTCTCCCATATTCTGCACCACGAGGCTTCAGGCACAAAAGTCGTGATTCAAAGAGACTATCATGCCGAAAACCTGATCTGGTTGCCTGAAAACAAGGGCGTTCAGCGTGTCGGTTTGCTGGATTTTCAGTCCGCCATGCTGGGGCATCCCGCGTATGACCTTATGTCGCTTTTGCAGGACGTGCGCCGCACTGTGTCCGCCGTGACCGAAACGCAGATGATCGACCGCTACCTCGCAGCCACGGGGCTGGATGATCACGACTTTCGCACTGCGTATAGCGTGCTTGGGGCGCAGCGTAATCTGCGTATCCTGGGCGGTTTTGCGCGTCTGGCGACTGAATATGGCAAACCCCATTACGTGGACCTGATCCCTGCCACATGGTCGCACCTGACGCGCGATCTCGAACATCCCGCGCTAGCCCCGGTTGCAGACGTGCTGCACCAGGCGCTGCCCGCACCAACGCCGGAAAATCTGGCAAAACTGAGGATGAAATGACTCGAAGTCCTGATGCGTTGATGCTGTTTGCGGCCGGGTTCGGTACCCGAATGGGCGATTTGACCAAAGATCGGCCCAAACCGTTGATCGAAGTCGCCGGAAAGCCGCTGATCGATCACGCGCTGGAGTTCGTGAACGAGCTCAACCCCCAACATGTCGTCGCCAACCTACATTACCGTGCAGATCAGCTTTCGGCCCATTTGGCACCAAAGGGTGTTCTGCTGTCTAACGAAGCACCAGACATATTGGAAACCGGGGGTGGGTTGCGTGCGGCCCTGCCCTTGCTGGTCACGAATCCTGTTTTCACAATGAATTCGGACGCGATCTGGGCCGGACCCAACCCTTTAACCTTGCTTCAAAGCGCCTGGGACTCAGAGCGTATGGACGCCCTTTTGATGTGTATTCCGACCAGCCAAACCATTGGTCATACCGGCCAAGGGGATTTTATTGCGGATCAGGACGGACGGATCACGCGCGGGCACGGGCTGGTCTATGGCGGTGCGCAGATCCTTAAAACGGATGGCTTGCAAGCTTTCCCACAAAAGGCGTTCTCGTTGAATCTTCTCTGGGATCAAATGCTTGATCAGGATCGCCTGTTTGCACTGGAATATCCCGGGCGCTGGTGTGATGTCGGACGACCCGAAGGGATTGCTCTGGCCGAAGGTTTGCTGGCAGATGTTTGACTCCGGCACCCTGCCCCGCGTCTTTGCGGTTCCGCCGGGCGCGGACTTCCCCAAAGCGCTGGTCGAAGGTCTGCGACAGCGCAATGCTGGCCCGCCCGAGGCAATGGCCCGCGTTCAACTGGTCGTCAACACAAGGCGGATGGCCCGGCGCGTGCGGAGCTTGTTCGACCAAGGCCCGGCCTGCCTGCTACCGCGACTTTCTTTGGTCACCGATTTGGGGGAAAGCCTGGATCTGGCGCAGATTCCGCCGGCCATTCCGCCGTTACGACGCCGGTTGGAACTGACCCAGCTGATTGCCAAGCTATTGGAACAGCAACCCGATCTGGCTGCGCGTTCGACCCTGTTCGATCTGTCTGACAGCCTAGCGGCCCTAATCGACGAGATGCAGGGCGAAGGCGTGTCTCCGGACGCAATCCGTCAGTTGGATGTCAGTGACATGTCTGGCCACTGGGCCCGCGCGCAGGCCTTTATCGGGATCACCGACCACTTCATCGAGTCCGGAACGGATGCTATGGATGCACAAGCCCGCCAAAGGCGTGTGGTGCAAGACCTGATCGCCCGCTGGAGGGTGGCACCGCCCCAGCACCCGGTTGTTCTTGCCGGGTCGACCGGGTCGCGTGGGACCACCTTGATGCTGATGCAGGCGATCGCCCGGTTGCCGCAGGGGGCATTGGTGCTGCCCGGTTACGACTTCGATCAGCCCGATCATGTATGGCGCGAACTGGATGAGGCCCTAGCGTCAGAAGATCATCCACAATACAGGTTTCACAAACTGATGCGCGGACTGGAGATCACGCCGGACCAGATTGCGCCATGGACGGATCATCAATCGCCCTCACCCGCCCGTAACCGTTTGGTTTCGCTCGCTTTACGACCAGCACCGATCACGGATGCCTGGATGACCGAAGGTCCGCAGCTTTCAGATTTACACGATGCCACCAAAGACCTGACCCTGGTCGAGGCACAATCCCCCCGGGCGGAAGCGCTGGCCATTGCTCTGCGGCTGCGGCAGGCCGCTGAAACCGGCCAAACCGCCGCGTTGATCACACCGGACCGAATGCTGACACGGCAAGTCAGCGCTGCGCTGGACCGGTGGAACATCCTGCCGGACGACAGCGCGGGCCTGCCGCTGCAGCTGTCACCCCCCGGACGGTTTCTGCGCCATGTCGCGGGGCTGTTTGCCCGCCGTCTGGATGGTGAGGCGCTATTGACGCTGCTCAAACACCCCTTGTGTCATGACGGTGAAGATCGCGGTGTCCATTTACTGCACACCCGTGATCTGGAACTTGACCTCAGGCGACATGGGCCGCCGTTCCCCGACGCCACAAGCCTGACGGCCTTTGCGATCCGAAAAGACGTACCCGAGGGTTGGGTCAACTGGGTGACTACGCGTTTTTGCGACCAACAGATCCTGGGCGAGCGGCAACTGATCGATTGGGTCGATCACCTACAGAGTTTGGCCGAGGCGATATCCGCTGGCAGCACTGGCGAAAACGGAACTATTTGGGACAAAAACGCCGGACAAAAAGCGCTGAAACTTGTGGCCTCCCTTAAGGATGAAGCGCATCATGGCGGCCCCATGACAGCCCATGACTTCACCGATCTGCTCGGCGCACTACTTGCGGGTGAAGAGGTCCGAGACCGCGACGCGCCGCATCCGCATATCATGATCTGGGGAACGTTAGAGGCCCGCGTTCAGGGGGCTGATCTTCTGATCCTTGGCGGGTTGAACGAAGGCAGCTGGCCAGAAGCACCTGCACCCGACCCCTGGCTGAACCGTCAGATGCGTGACAAGGCTGGTCTGCTGCTGCCAGAACGGCGGATCGGTCTATCAGCACACGATTTTCAACAGGCAGTTGGCGCGCCAGAGGTCTGGTTGACCCGCGCGGTTCGATCAGACGACGCAGAAACCGTCCCGTCGCGCTGGGTAAACCGCCTTGCAAACTTGTTGCAGGGCTTGCCGGGGCAGGGTGGCCCTGCAGAGTTGGCCGAAATGCGTGCCCGTGGTCAGCAATGGTTGACCTGGTCCGAAACACTGGAAGACGCCCCTCGGATTGCTCCGGCACAGCGACCCTCGCCCAGGCCTCCGGTTGCGGCGCGCCCAAGACGGCTGTCAGTGACCGAGATCAAGCGCCTGATCCGTGATCCTTACGCTATTTACGCCAAACACGTTTTGCGGCTGAAGCCGCTCGACCCCTTAGTGCAGGCACCAGATGCCTTGTTGCGCGGGATCGTCGTTCACGAAATTCTTGAGCATTTCATCAAAGACAGCGTGCTCGACAGTGCCTTGCTGACTCGTGAGAACTTTCTGAACCGGGCCGGCGCCTTGTTGGATCAGCATGTGGCCTGGCCAACGGCCCGCAAACTGTGGCACGCGCGGCTTGAACGGATCGCGGACGACTTTCTAGCCGCCGAAATCAGGCGCCGCGGCGATGGCGGCCCCATTGCTTTTGAGGCTACGATGAAACTGGCTTTGACACCGCTCGATTTCACGATCGCAGGACGCGCAGACCGGATTGACCGAAACAGCCGGGGTGCATTGCGGATCATCGACTATAAAACCGGCGCGCCTCCGCCAGAAAGCCAGCAGGCAAAATTCGACAAACAGCTGCTGATCGAAGCCGTCGTGGCAGAGCAGGGCGGCATTGACGGGATCGACCCCATCTCGGTAGCTGAAGCAATCTTTGTCGGTGTGGGCAACACCTACAAAGAGGTCACAGCGCCGCTGACGAAAGAGCCAGTCGACAAGGTGTTGATCGAGCTGAAACAGTTGGTTTCAACCTATTTAGAGCCTGATCAAGGCTTTTCATCACGTCGCATGCTGCACAAGGACACAGACTTGGGCGACTATGATCATCTGGCCCGGTTTGGCGAATGGGACCGCACCGCTGACACCCAACCCGAGAACCTGACATGAGCCCGCGTAACGACGCCACCGAACGGCAGGTGCAGGCCGCGCGCCCCGATGCGTCGACATGGCTCGCCGCCAATGCGGGCTCGGGCAAGACACGGGTTCTGACAGACAGGGTCGCGCGCCTGTTGTTGGGCGGAGTGCAACCCCAGCACATTCTGTGCCTGACCTATACCAAGGCCGCCGCCAGCGAGATGCAGAATCGGTTGTTCAAACGCCTTGGCGAATGGGCCATGCTGGGGGATGACCCACTGCTGGAACAGCTGACCGATCTGGGGGTTCAGGGTGTCATCGATCCCGCACAGCTTGCTCAGGCGCGCACGTTGTTTGCCCGCGCTATCGAAACGCCGGGTGGTCTTAAGATACAAACGATCCATTCGTTTTGCGCCTCGCTGTTACGCCGTTTCCCACTCGAAGCCGGGGTCAGCCCGCAATTCAGCGAGATGGAGGACCGCGCCGCAGCGCTATTGCGCGACGAAATCGTCGAAGACTTCGCAGATGGGCCTCAGGCAAAGCTGATCGAAGATGTCGCACGCTTTGTCACGGAGTCTGGGTTCGAAAACCTGACGGCGGCGGTGACACAAAAACGGAACCTGTTTGCGCACCCATTACGAAGGCCTGACCTTCTGCAACGCTTTGGGCTGCCGGACGGGTTTGATGAGAACGCTTTGGTATCTCGGGTTTTTTTAGGCGGTGAGGTCAACCTCATCCGGTCAGTTTGCGAAGTGCTCGACACCCAAACAAAGACCATGGTCGAGCTTGCCGGGGAGTTGAACAAGGTAAACTGGCGGTCACCCAAAAAAGTTGATGTCGAGAAGTTGTACTCTCTCTTTTTGTACAAAAGTGGTGCTAAGTATCGTCCTGAAGCTAAAACCAAGTCAGTTCCTACAAAAAAAACTCAGGAAGCACTAGGATCTCAGCTGCTTGAGTTTCACGCATTGATGGAGCGTGTTGCAGCAGCCCGAGAAATGGAACTGGCCCTTGTTGCTGCGGAAAAAACGGCCGTTATGCATCGATTTGCCGCTGCCTTCCTGCCCGAATACGAACGACGCAAGCAATTGCGTGGCTGGCTGGACTTCGATGATCTGATCCTGCGTGCGCGTCAGGTACTGAACGATCCGGCGGTTGCAGAGTGGGTGCTTTATCGTCTTGACGGCGGCATCGACCATATTCTGGTGGACGAGGCCCAGGACACCAGCCCGGATCAATGGGATGTCGTCGAAAAACTGGCGCAAGAATTCACCAGCGGGGAAGGCGCCAGATCCGGGGTTGAGCGCACGATCTTTGTGGTCGGCGACAAGAAGCAATCAATCTATTCCTTTCAAGGTGCAGACCCGCAGGCCTTTGATCGAATGCAGTTCGAATTTGGGCGAAAACTGGCGGAATCAGGCTCTAAACTGTGGGAATCAACGCTTGAGTATTCCTTCCGATCTTCCAGCGCGATCTTAAACCTTGTCGATATCCTGTTTGAAAACCGCACAGAGGCGGGGTTTCACAAGGAAGCCCAGCACCGCGCCTTCAAAGCCGATCTGCCCGGTCGCGTGGATTTGTGGCCGGTGGTGGAAAGAGTCGAAGATGACACCGAGGGAGACTGGACCGATCCAGTCGATCGCCCCGGCGCGCGCCATCACACGGTGATCTTGGCAGAGCGCGTCGCCAAAGCGATCAAGACGATGATAAACGACGGAACAACGATCCCTGAGGATGGTGAAACTTCGGGGCGGTTCGCGCGCCGGAAAGTTGAACCGGGTGATTTCCTGATACTGGTTCAGCGCAGATCCGACTTGTTTGCGGAGATCATTCGCGCCTGTAAGTCCGAAGGCCTGCCCATTGCGGGGGCTGACCGGCTGAAGGTTGGCGCCGAGCTCGCCGTCAAAGACTTGGCCGCTTTGCTGAGTTTCCTTGCTACCCCAGAAGACAGCCTATCGTTGGCCACCGTTTTGAAATCGCCGTTGTTTGGATGGTCAGAACAACAGCTTTTTGATCTGGCCCACCGGCGGGATGAACAATTTCTCTGGGCAGCGTTGCGAAAGCGCTGCGCTGAATTCCCTGAAACGCTGTCCATTCTTGACGATCTGAGGGGTCAGATCGACTTTTTGCGCCCTTATGACCTGATCGAGCGCATCCTGACCCGCCATGACGGACGGCGCAAATTGCTTGGCCGTTTGGGAGCCGAGGCTGAGGAGGGTATTAACGCGCTGCTGTCGCAGGCCCTCGCGTATGAGCGGACGGATATTCCCAGCCTGACCGGATTTCTGGTGTGGATGCAGACCGATGATCTTGAAATCAAACGCCAGATGAGCGGTGTCGGCAATATGATCCGGGTCATGACGGTGCATGGCTCAAAGGGTTTGGAGGCACCCATTGTCATACTACCGGACACCGGCAAACGACAGCCCCCCCGCGACGCCGAGATTATGGTCGCGGACGGCACACCGTTGTGGAAAGTTCCTGCGGATGCGTCGCCCAAGCTTGTGTCGCAAGCGCGGGATGAAGCGCGCAGCAAGGAAGAAAGTGAACGGCTGCGATTGCTATATGTGGCTCTAACACGGGCCGAAAAATGGTTGATCGTTGCGGCCGCCGGCGATGTCGGCAAAGATGGAACCAGCTGGTATCGGATGGTCGAAGCCGCGATGGGGCGGGCAGGGGCAACCGAATTGCCGAACTCGGGCATCCGAAGATTGTCGCATGGGGATTGGGACAAGCTGCCTGTGGTCGAGCATGCTGAAACAGTGCGGCCGCATTTCGATTTGCCGGATGTATTCTTACAACCCGCGCCAGAGCCGGTGATCCCCACAGAAACACTCAGCCCGTCAGATCTGGGTGGCGCCAAAGCGTTGCCCAGCGATGCCGGGCAGGATGAAGTGGCGGCCAAACTTCGCGGTACCCGCCTGCATCTGCTGCTGGAACACTTACCTGGAACCGGGCAGGACCTATGGCCACAGCTTTGCGCCAGGGTTCTTCCCGATATGCACGAAGCAGAACGGCAAGACCTTTTGTCCGAGGCCAGCCGCGTCCTAACCGCTGATCATTTGCGACCGATCTTTACTGATGACGCGCTGGCCGAGGTCCCGATTTCGGCAGACCTGAATGGGCAGCGCATACACGGCGTTGTGGACCGTCTGATCGTGACGGAAACTGAAGTCCATGTGGTTGATTTCAAATCAAATGTGACCGTTCCAGCCCAGGCGGAGAGGTGCCCTGAAGGCCTGCTGCGGCAGATGGGCGCCTATGCGCAAGCCCTGGCGCAAATCTATCCGGACAAACAGATCCGAACCGCAATTCTGTGGACCCGGACAGCCGAGTTGATGTGGTTGCCACACGATCTTGTGACGGACGCGGTGTCGCGCAACCAGATATCTTGACCTCCCCTCCGGCGGCACCTACGTTCACTCCCCAAGCGCATCTCATTCAGGAGACAGAGTATGTCGACCGTAGCCGTCACCGACGAAACATTTGACGCCGAAGTCAAGAACTCGGACGTCCCAGTTGTTGTAGATTTCTGGGCCGAATGGTGCGGACCCTGTAAGCAAATCGGTCCCGCCCTGGAAGAACTGGCCTCTGAGTACAACGGCAAGGTGAAAATCGCCAAGGTCGATGTGGACAGCAACCCAAATGCCGCCGCCGCTATGGGCGTGCGCGGCATCCCCGCCTTGTTCATTTTCAAAGACGGTGAGGTGGTATCCAACCGCGCCGGCGCCGCCCCCAAAGCCGCGCTGCAAAGCTGGATCGACGAATCCATCTGATCTGGTAGTAACAGTATCATCAAAAGGCGCCTCAGATCGGGGCGCCTTTTTTGTTGAGCGAAGGGAACAGCTGATGGCAAAAACGCGGGTTCTTGTGGAGTTCGGAATGGGCACGTCGCTGCGACGCACGGACTACACCGACGCAGCGTTGCGTGCCATCAAAGACGCGCTGTGGCACAACTCGGTCAATATGGCCGAGCTGTTCGGGTTTCCGAAGGAAGCGATGATCATCGATGTCGAGATCGGGGTGCAGCAACCGGATCAGGTTGATGTGGAGGCGCTAAAAGCTGTCTTCCCGTACGGCCAGCCCAACATTTCCGTGACCAAAGGCGGTTTGGACATCAACAAGCCGCATGGCGATGGCCGCACGGTCATAGCCAACGCTGCCCTGATTGTCTCGTTTAACATGGAGCCCGCGCAATGAGTGAAAAACGTATCATTCTGGAAATGGGCACGGGAAACGACCTGTATGGTCAGGATTACACCAAGGCCGCGCAACGCGCCGTGCAGGATGCGTTGCACCATTCTTCAATCACACTGTTTTCCAAGCTTGGCATCGACCATTCGGAAATGCGTGTATCCGTGACGATCGGTGTGCAGCAGCCCGACGCCGTGGATTGCGATCTGGTTGCCGCCGATCTGCCACGGGGTCGCGCCAAAGTTCGCGCAGTCAAAGGCGGGCTGGACGTCACCGACGATGAAGCGGGCACACGCCATGTTATCGCAACGGCCGCGATCGAGGCATTTTTGCCGGATCAAGCCGGCAAATATGTGCAGAGATGACAAAGAAAAAGCCGCTCGGATATCCGGGCGGCCGTTCCGCTTCCTAGATCCGGGTTGGGATCAGAAGTTTGCGATATCCGCGCGCACCAGCCCGATATCTTCCAGCTGAGCGTCAGTCAGATTCACCAGAATCTTGCGTGTCTTGCGGGCTTCATTCCATTCGACGGCACCGTCGAAAGCTTTGATGAAGGCGTCCACTACGTGCAGGATGAAAGCTGCTCCGAGCGGCGCATGAATATTTGCGGTCGTTGCCATTTGCGCAGTCCTTGTATTTGAAACAGCCGACCCCTTGTCGGTTGTAAGGCTCATGTAGTCTCAAGGGTGCAGACTCACAATTGCTGGTCCGGTAACCCCGGATTGCGTCCTGTGCATATCTTTTGTGCGGTTTATGAACGGGTTGCGCCATGGACCTACCCGGCCCATATAGGGTGCCGACGATAGTGGAGGCTTACATGGCAGACAGCGACTTTCCCGGATGGCACGGCACAACGATCATTGGCGTCAAAAAGGGCGGTCAGGTCGTCATCGCCGGTGACGGGCAGGTCAGCCTTGGCCAGACCGTGATCAAGGGCACTGCGCGCAAAGTGCGTCGTCTGTCACCCGGTGGGTTTGAAATTGTCGCCGGGTTTGCCGGATCCACAGCAGACGCTTTCACGTTGTTGGAGCGTTTGGAAACCAAGCTTGAGGCAACGCCTGGCCAACTGGCCCGCGCCTCGGTCGAGCTGGCGAAGGACTGGCGCACCGACAAATACCTGCAAAAGCTTGAGGCGATGTTGATTGTCACCGACGGTAAAGACTTGTTTGTGATCACCGGGGCAGGGGACGTGTTGGAACCCGAACATAACGTGGCCGCCATCGGATCAGGCGGAAACTTTGCCCTTGCCGCCGCCCGCGCCATGATGGAAAGCGACAAATCGGCCGAAGACGTCGCCCGTCAGTCCATGGCTATCGCGGCTGATATCTGCGTTTACACCAATGGCAATCTGACGGTCGAGGCGATCTCAGGCTAACAAAGCTGAGATTTCTTTGCCCTTCCAGCGGCGGTGCATGCCGATCAGCCCGAGGATCGCCGCAACAATCACGATGTAATAGGGCACACGGATGTCGATGCTCATCAAGCCTCCGCCGATCAGGGACATCACCCCGCCAGCAAGGCAGAACACTGCCGTTGTGACCCCCATAACCCAACCCTGATCCGTTTCACTGACAGCCGAGGAAAACAGGCCCAGAAGGGTTGGGTATGAAACGCCGAAAAAGAAGTAGAAGAAGAACACGGGGATGTAGCTGAGCACGCCGCTGGGGCTAAAAGCAAAGGCGAATCCGCTAACCACCATGACCACAAGCGACGTGTAGATGATCGCGTGTTTGCTGAACCTCTCTTGCGCGGGTTTGACAAGGAAGGTGCTGGAAAAGGCCAGCGCAACGCCAATAACCACCATCGCCATGCTGCCGCCGATCACCCCATAGCCAAAAGCACTAGTGAGGAAATTGTCGACAAAGACATAAAAGGTGACATTCGCGATCATGAACAGCGCATAGACAGGCAGAATTTTCAGGACCATCGGATGTTCGCGCACCGCAATCAGGCTGTCTGTGATGTCGCGTGGACGGAACACAAACGCGGCGCGTTCAGTCCGGGTGTCCTTGAAGAAAAACGTCACCAGGAAGATCGCGATGAGAACCAGAACAAACGCGCCAAAAAACGGCGTTTTCAATGTTGCTACGCTGCCCAGCAGGGCGGTATCTGACAGCACTGCACCGATGATTGGCCCTCCGACCAGACCAAAGCTGACGCCGGTGATGATGTAACCCATATTGCGGTCGCGATCCGCCGCATCAGTGCTGCCATCAATCATGGCCGCCTGCGCAATAGGTTGGTTTCCGGCGGTGAACCCGGTGATGGACCGACCCACGATCAAAAGCAGCAGACTGTTTAGGTACAAGGCCACAATGGTCAGCGCGTAGCCCGCCAATGCGCCTGCCAGACAGACCAGAAGCGCATTTTTGCGACCGATCGAGTCCGAGACTTTCGAGACATAAACAACGCCCAGAAACCAGGACAGAAAGAAGCAACCGATCACCAGGCCATAATACAGGTGCCTACGGCCAGATGGCGTACTTTCCGGAAGGAATCCTGATTTTGTCTCCATGATTAGTGAGTTGATAATCGGGAAAACCAAGCCCTGCCCGATCAGGTCGACAAACACGACAAACAGCAACGTGATTTTGGCAATCTTTGTCATTTCGCAATCCTGACCACTCAAACCATTGAAATCACTTTAGCAGACGCTGATCGTTTGACCTATGGCGCTGTTGGTGGAAAGCAATTGCAAACCAAAGACGCCGTTGCTAACCAACGCTGCCAGCGAAATTGGCTTGGTTGTTTTCATGGTCGCCGTGATTACCTATGCCAAATGTCACCAATGCCGACCGAAAGGACTGCCCCTTGACCGACCTAACCCCGCGCGAGATTGTCTCGGAACTGGACCGTTTTATCATCGGTCAGAAAGACGCGAAACGCGCAGTGGCGGTGGCGTTGCGCAATCGCTGGCGGCGCAAGCAGTTGGCCGATGATATTCGTGATGAGGTCTATCCAAAGAACATCCTGATGATCGGGCCCACCGGCGTGGGTAAAACCGAAATCAGCCGACGTCTGGCCAAGCTGGCACGCGCGCCTTTCATCAAGGTCGAGGCAACCAAATTCACCGAGGTCGGCTACGTCGGTCGCGACGTGGAACAGATTGTCCGTGATCTGGCCGACGCTGCCATTCTGCAAACCCGCGAATTCATGCGCGAAGATGTGAAAGCAAAAGCCTATGAAGCCGCCGAAGATCGCGTGATCGAGGCCATTGCCGGAACCGACGCCCGCGACGGCACGCGCGAAATGTTTCGCAAGAAGCTTAAAGCAGGCGAACTGGATGATACGGTCATTGAGCTTGAGCTTGCCGACAGTTCGAACCCGATGCCGATGCTCGACATTCCAGGCCAACCCGGCAGCCAGATGGGCATGATGAACCTGGGCGATATCTTCGGCAAAGCCTTTGGCGGACGTACTGTCAAACGCCGGATGACCGTCGCGGAAAGCTATGATCTTCTGATCGGGGAAGAAGCGGACAAGCTACTGGACGACGAAACCGTCAACCGAACCGCATTGGAGTCCGTGGAGCAAAACGGCATCGTATTCCTGGACGAGATCGACAAGGTCTGCGCGCGTGCCGACGCCCGCGGTGGCGATGTCAGCCGCGAAGGTGTGCAGCGAGATCTGTTGCCCCTGATCGAGGGCACGACTGTATCCACCAAACACGGCGCGGTGAAAACTGACCATATACTGTTTATTGCGTCGGGCGCGTTTCACATCGCCAAGCCGTCGGACCTGTTGCCAGAACTTCAGGGCCGTTTGCCTATCCGGGTCGAGCTTCGGGCGCTGACTGAAGAGGATTTCGTGCGTATCCTGACGGAGACCGACAATGCCCTGACCCGTCAATATACGGCCCTGATGGGCACCGAAAAGGTCACCGTTGATTTCACCAAGGATGGCATCGCCGCGCTGGCACGCATTGCGGCCGACGTAAACCAAAGCGTTGAAAACATCGGCGCACGTCGACTGTACACGGTGATGGAGCGTGTTTTCGAAGACCTGTCCTTTGCTGCACCCGACAAAGCAGGGGCGGAAATCACCGTCGATGCGCAGTTTGTTAGTGACAATCTGGGTGAACTGACCAAATCCGCTGACCTGAGTCGTTACGTTCTGTAACCAAACCAGCCAGAATTCGCTGCTTTATCGCAAGCGTTCACCTGTTGTCACTGGACGCGGTGCAGGAAATGAATAGCGTAGCGCAACGACACTCCGAGGTCTTATTGTGCTGCGCTATTTTATTATTCTCCTGACTGCTGTTACCTTGACTGCTTGTGTGGATCGCTCGATTTCCGAAACCGTCCCAAGCGCGCTACGGGTTGGAACACCCGAAACGGTCTTTGCCGTGACGTCGCGCGCGCGCGAACCGGATGGGTCATACGGGTATCGCAGGGCAGAGCAGCTGCGGTATCTGGAGATGACAGTGTCAATTCCGCCGTCTCATACCCCGGGGACCCTGAAATTCTCTTACGCCGACCCGAATCCAGACAAACAATTTGTCTTGGCCGATGTTAACGAGTTTTCCGGCCCGCAAGATCTCCGGAAACGGCTGACAGGTGTGAAAGAAGTCACCATTTTTGTTCACGGGTACAATGCAACTCAGACCGAAACCGCGTTTCGGGCTGCTCAGCTGGCGCATGACATCGGAATTCCCGGGTCGATCCTGATTTATTCCTGGCCAAGTCAGGCGCGCGGAATTGGCTATGCTTATGATCTGGACAGCATGTTGTTTGCGCGGGACGGGTTAGAGCGCACGATCCGCGAGCTAAAAGCGATGGGGGTGACCCATGTGAACGTTCTGGCGCATTCCATGGGCGGCGCCCTGACAATGGAAATGATGCGTCAAGCAGAGCTGCGGAAACCTGGCTGGTCCAAACGTAACATTGAAGGCGTCATTCTGATTTCGCCGGATCTGGACGTAGATCTGTTTCGAACGCAGATGGACAGCATCAAAAACCCTCCGGATCCGTTTGTTGTGATGGTGTCAAAAAAGGACAAGGTCCTGAATATCTCGGCCCGGCTGCGCGGCACTGCTGACAGCAAAAGGTTGGGCAACATAGACTCGATTGAGCAACTGGAAGACTACCCGATCAGCGTGATCGACACGACCGCGTTCAACAGCGATGCTGGGTCATCGCATTTCGTTGCAGCGACGTCGCCTGCGCTTTTGTCCATCCTCAGCTCTGTTCGGCGCGTCAACAACACCTTCGGACGCGACCGACCGGGGGTGAAAGCCCTGGTTCCAGCGACCGAAATCAATACTGACGGCGCCACAGAAATCGTATTGACCGAGACGGGAGCGGCACAGGTCACCTCTCCGTGACACAGTTTCACCTGCGCCAATACCTGCGCCAAAATGCAACCTGGCTTGGCGCAGGGGTTTTGCTGACCTTTCTGTCCAGCTTTGGTCAGACGTTCTTTATCTCGATCTTCGCGGGTGAAATCCGGTCAGAGTTTGGGCTAAGCCATGGCGCGTGGGGTGGGCTATATACGTTGGGCACAACCGTTTCGGCCATCGTGATGATCTGGGCCGGCGGGTTGACCGATGTCTTTCGTGTACGTGTCCTGGGACCGATTATTTTGGCCGGTCTGGTATTGGCAACCGTTGCCATGGCGCTGAATTCCTGGGTGGTTCTGCTGCCTGTTGTTATCTTCTTGTTGCGTCTTTTTGGCCAGGGGATGAGCACACATCTGGCCCTGGTCGCAATGGCACGCTGGTTCACAGCCACGCGCGGCAAAGCCCTTTCGATTGCGGCGATCGGATTTGCGATTGGTGAAGCGCTGCTGCCGCTGGCCTTTGTGGCTGCAATGGTTTTTCTGGATTGGCGCTGGCTGTGGATGTTTGCTGCCGGCATCACCCTTCTGGGTATCCCTGTATTGATGCATTTACTGCGACAGGAAAGAACACCGCAAAGTCTGGCTGACAAATACTCGTCCACCGGCATGCAGGGCCGTCACTGGACCCGGCGTGAGGCTTTGTCCCATCCGCTGTTCTGGTTCATTGCGCCATCTGTGCTGGCGCCATCCGCCTTCACCACCGCGTTCTTTTTCCACCAAGTCTATCTGGCCGAAGTCAAAGGCTGGCAACATATCCAACTGGTCGCCCTGTTCCCCATCTTCACCGCCGTATCACTGCTTTCGATGTTCGCCGCAGGATGGGCTTTAGACAAATGGGGTACTGCACGCATGATGCCGTTTTATCAGCTGCCCTTTGCCATGGGCTTTGTCACTCTGGCGATGTCGACTACGATCAGCGGCGCCATGGTCGGGTTGGTGTTTCTGGGCCTGACCGTCGGGGCAAACAACACTTTACCCAGCGCCTTTTGGGCCGAGTTCTACGGTACGCGGCATATTGGGTCGATAAAGGCGCTGGTCACGGCGGTCATGGTACTTGGGTCAGCCATCGGGCCGGGCCTGACCGGTATTCTGATTGATTATGGCGTTTCGCTCGACACCCAGTTCCTGTGGATCGGGGCATTCTTTCTGCTGGTGTGCCTGTTAGTGTGGATCGGGGTGACCCGTGCCGCACGTACACTCTAACGAGTGCGCCGCAAATAGACGTAGTAAGCGCCGTCGCCGCCATGGCTGATATGGGCAGGCGAAACCTGCATCACCGCCTGCGCCAATGGGTGCAGAGACAGCCATTTCGGCACCTGATTGCGCAAGACGCCACGCGGCGTTGGAATCGGCCCGGGCTCATCCCTGTCTTTTCCCTTCCCGGTCACCACCAGAACCAAGCGCTTGCCCTGTGCCTGCGCATTCAAAATGAAGCGGATTAGCGCCGGATGGGCCGTATCAACCCGCATACCATGTAGGTCAAGCTTGCCTTCAGGCTTCAGCTTGCCGCGTTTCATCCGATTGAACGCCTTGACATCCATCTGAACCGGAGCCGCTCTGAGCGTTTCGGTTACTGAAGGCTTGAGGCTGTTCCCGGATGGTTTTGCGCGGTGGTTTTGCCCCAGCTCAAATGCGTCAATCCGGGGTTTCGGACTTTTCTTTGGCTTTGGCTTGGGTAGGGGTGTTGGATGAACAGCCTGAGGGATTTTAGGGTGCAAACGTTCCGCCTTTTGCGCGACCTTCCGCCAAAGCTCGACCTCTTCAGCCGTCAGTTTGCGCCGGGTCATCAGAATTCATCCGGCAACAAGGCGTAAGCGCGTTGTATCGGCAACAAAACCACCATTCGACCCGGATCTTTCAATTGTCCAGCGGCCTGACCCGCTTCATCTCCAGTACCGAAAAAGATATCGGCCCGCTGGGCGCCCTTGATGGCCGATCCTGTATCCTGGGCGATCATCAACCGGCGGATCGGGTCTTTGCCATCCTTTTCCACCCAGACCGGTGCGCCAAGTGGCGTAAAAGCCGGGTCGGCGGCAATGCTGCGCATCGTGGTCACGGATCGGTTCATCGCCCCCAACGGCCCGAATTCCGGCGCCACCCCTGTGACTTCGCGGAAAAACACATAGGACGGGTTGTGAAATAGCAGCTCTGCGCCGGCCTCGGGGTTCTTGCGTACCCATGCGCGGATCATCTGGGCGCTGACCTCATGCCCGCCTAAGATACCACGCCGAACCAGCTCGACCCCGATTGAGCGATAGGGGTGTCCATTTGCGCCGCCATATCCGACGCGCAAAGCGCCGCCATCTGGCAAGCGCACACGGCCCGAGCCCTGAATTTGAAGAAAAAACAGTTCGACCGGGTCATCGACCCACGCAATCTCTAACCCGCGGCCCTGCATCGCATCGCCAGTCAGAATGTCACGGCGGCTGAGCCATTGCCCGGCTTCGCGGGCCTCGGGCGGCATCTTGTAGATCGGGTATTTGAACCGATCCGAACGCGATCTGGACCCATCAAGTTCTGGTTCGAAATATCCGGTAAACAGTGCGTCATTCCCGTCCTCAACCAGAACAGGCCGGAAAAATAATTCGAAAAATGAACGGGCGGCATCGGCTTCATACGACCGGGCCGCACCACAAAGCGCCCGCCAATCCGGCCCAGCCAGATCACCACATGTGTTCAAAAAAACTGAAAGGGCTGCCCCGTGATCGTCGGCAGCCCAGCCATCAAGATCTTCGAATGACAGGATAGAGCGCGTCGCCTCTGCTCCGGCGGCGCTGGCAGAGGTCATGACACCCACCAATAGTAGCGACCGGAGCGTTGCAATCATGCGTCCGTGGCGACAAGCAGCCAGTTTGGATCGTCCTTGCCCATTACTCGGGCAAAGGTCCAGCTGTCCTTTTGGCGTTTGATCGTATTGGGGTTGCCTTCGATGATATCACCACCGCGATCACGCACGACCGATGTCAGTTCGCCCACAAAGCGCATGGTGATTTCCGCCTGATTGGTGTCCTTGTCGAATTTTGCATCCGACAGTGTGGTTTCGCGCACACCAACAAATTCAGCTTCGATTGTCAGACCCTGATCTTCGCGCGCGGAAACAACCGATACGAAGGTGTCGAACACCTCTTCCGACAGGAACGGCTGAATCTCGTCAAGATTTCCCTTCTCGAAGCCCATCACGATCATCTCATAAGCGCCGCGCGCGCCCTGCACGAATTCTGTGACGGAAAAACTGGGCTCGACGCGCTTCATCGCAGCCAAAGTCTGGGCCTGATCACTGTCTTCGGGCACATGATCCGTAATGTCATGATCGGGACCACCTTCAATGACTTCGAAATCGCCACGGGATTTGCTTGCATTGGGCTGCTGTTGCAACGGTGGTTTTTCGAAACCTTCGCGCGTGCCCAAAACGCTTCTCAGGCGGAGGATCAGGAAAACAGCAATGCCAAGTAGCACCAAAAGCTGGATCATGGGGTGGTTGCTCATTTCATTCTCTTTTCAGCGCCGAGACTTTGTGTACACGGCCTCATGCCACTATGTAGGTGACAGTTGGTGGCAAGTCCACAGCCCCAGCTATGAGAAAGGATAGCGCAAATGTACCTGTTCTTGGCATTTTTGTTGGTGCCTATCATCGAAATCGCTCTGTTCATTCAAGTTGGCGGGTTGATCGGTCTTTGGCCTACGCTTGCGATTGTAGTCCTGACAGCGGTTTTGGGCACCGTTCTGGTTCGGACACAAGGTCGCATGGCACTGGGACAATTGCAGCGTTCATTTGCCGAACTTGATGATCCGACCGAGCCGCTTGCCCACGGCGCCATGATCCTGCTGTCGGGGGCATTGCTACTGACGCCGGGCTTTTTCACAGACGCAGTTGGGTTTGCCCTGTTGATCCCGAGCTTCAGGATGGCGGTTTTTCGCTATCTGAAATCCAAAGTCAAAGTCACTCAGTTTCAGATGGGTCCAGGCCCTGGCTTTCAAAACACCAAAGCCCCGTTTGGTCAGGGTGACGTGATTGACGGAGAATTCACCGAGGTTCGGCCCAGAAAAAACCCTTCAAAGCCGTCCAAATGGGTAGAAGGCCCGCCCGAGCATTGAGGTGTCGCGCCCAACTTGCTAAGCAGTGGCGATTTTTACATTTGGAGTAGATCCATGGCCGAAGAAAACGCTGCAGAAAACACTGCGGCACCATCCGCCCCGCAGGTTCAGATGCGTGTTTTGGGGCAGTTCATCCGGGATATGTCGTTTGAGAACGTGATGGCTCAAAAAGGCGTGTCCGGCGATGTTCAGCCCGAAATCGCCGTTCAGGTGAACCTTGATGCCAAGAAGCGCCCGACCGATAATCAATACGAAGTGTCGATCAAGCTGAACCTGAAATCTAAGGCCAAAGGTCTGGAAGACGTGCTGTTCCTTTGCGAGCTTGACTACTGCGGTCTGTTCCACATCGAAGGTGTGCCAGAGGATCAACTGCATCCGTTCCTGATGATCGAATGCCCGCGGATGTTGTTCCCATTCCTGCGCCGCATCGTCAGCGATATTACCCGTGACGGTGGCTATCCGCCGGTCAATCTGGACAATATCGACTTTGTCAGCCTGTATCGCAATGAGCTGGGGCGCCGCCAGGCGCAGCAGGCGCAAAGCGCTGACGCTTAAGGTTTTCATCCGCGCCTGACCGGATCAGGCGCGGGTCCAAAGGGCGTTTTCGCCCAGCTTCTCAACAAAAGTCTCATGCGCTGCTTGCTCATCTTCGGTAATTCGGGATGGCAGTGCCGTTGCGCGCGGGGATGGTCGCCAGTCATCACCGCCACCTGCGGCTGTCGAACCCGATGCAGACAGGCCAAAATCGGGTTGCCGCCCGCCGATCAGCTCCAGATACACCTCGGCCAGAATTTCAGAGTCGAGCAAAGCGCCATGCAATACCCGGTTCGAGTTATCGATGTTGAACCGCCGGCACAGAGCATCCAGCGACGCGGGCGAGCCCGGAAAGCGCTTGCGCGCAATCGCCAGCGTGTCGAGCGCCTGATCCATCGGCAGCGGCGGCAGGCCCATCCAGCCAAGTTCGGCGTTCAGGAACTTCATATCGAACGACGCATTGTGGATCACCAGTTTCGCGTCGCCAACAAAATCGCGGAATCCCTGACCCACTTTGGCGAAGACCGGCTTGTCTTTCAGGGTCACCTGACCTTTTTCAATCGGGCGCGGTGGCTCCAGAAGGTCGGGTCCAATGCCGTGAACGCCAAACGCCTCTTCGGGCATGGATCGTTCCGGGTTGATATAGACATGATAAGTTTCGCCGGTGGCCACGTGGTTCCACAGCTCAACCGCGCCGATCTCTACAATCCGATCACCGCTTTCGGGGTCAAATCCCGTGGTTTCGGTATCGAGTACAATCTCACGCATCTGCCAATCCCGCCCGTATCTGCCTGACCACATCCTGCACCTGTGCGCGGGCATGGTCCAGCGTGTCGGTGACAATCACATAATCCGACCGCGCAGATTTTTCGTCATTTGGCATCTGTTTGGCGCGGATCTGTTCAAACTGTGCCTCGGTCATCGTTCCACGCTCCATCACACGGCGCGTCTGCTCCTCGGCTGGGATCGATACGCAAGCCACGGCGTCCATTGCCGCGTCACCCCCAGTTTCAAACAACAGTGGGATGTCAAACACCAAAATATCTGCGGTCGTGCTGTCGCGAAATGCGGCCCGATCTGCAGCAACCAGTGGATGCACAATCGTCTCAATGGTTTTCAAGGCTGTCGGATCACCTGAAATAATCTGCTTTAGCGCGTCCCGGTTCACGGCACCATCCGCGACCGCAGACGGAAAGGCAGTTCTCATGGGCTCAACCGCTGCGCCACCTTTTGAATACAGCCGGTGAACGGCATCATCCGCATCCCAAAGCGCACATCCTTCGTCGACAAACATTTGTGCTGTGGTGCTTTTGCCCATTCCAATGGACCCAGTCAGACCCAAGGCGAAGCTCATGCCAAAGCAGCAGTGCGGGTGTCTGCGTCTACGTCAGGGCGAATTCCAAACCAGCGCTCGAATCCAGGTACGGCTTGGTGCAACAGCATTCCCAATCCGTCGACCGTGGTGCATCCAGCATCGTCAGCTGTTTGCAAAAGACGCGTTTTCAAAGGGGTGTAGACCAAATCGGTGACCACAGCACCGGGCTGCAACCCATCCAACGGCACCCGCAATTCCGGCTGGCCCTGCATGCCCAAAGATGTTGTGTTGACCACCAGCTCTGCGTTTTCAATCACGTTACCCGCCTGAACCCAATCGACCACTCTAATGCGCTGGCCGAACTCCTCTTTCAGATGATCCGCTCGGGCCCGGGTTCGATTGGTCAGCAGTATTTCCGGAACTCCGGCATCCGCAAGGGCCTGCAAGACAGCACGCGCCGCGCCTCCGGCGCCAAACACAACGGCCGGGCCATCCGAGGCGCTCCAGTCGGGGGCACCGCTGCGCAGGTTTTCCATGAATCCATATCCATCCGTGTTGTCGGCATGAATTGATCCGTCGTCACGAAACACCAGTGTGTTCGCAGCGCCGATGACCGTCGCCCTGTCCGACGCGTGATCGGCCAGCCGCAACGCAGCCTCTTTATGTGGCACCGTAACGTTTGCGCCGACAAAGCCCGCCTTTGGCAATGTTCGCAAAACGGTCTCCAGATCTACCGGAATCACGTCCATTGGAACATAATGCCCCGGCAAACCATAGGTTTTCAGCCAATGACCATGCAGCTTGGGTGAACGCGAGTGCCCAATGGGATGCCCAATCACACCAGCCAGCGGAACCCGAGTGTCCGTCATTGATCAATCACCCCTTTGAGAGCCAGAAAATTTAGCAGCTCCAGTAAAGGCATACCCAAGACGTTAAAATAGTCCCCGTCAATGGTGGCGAACAGGCGAACGCCTTCTTCTTCCAGCTTGTAAGCCCCGACAGCATGGCGGATGCTGTCCCAATTCCGCGCGACATAATCGTTCAGATATGCATCGGAACTGGCGCGCATGCGAAGACGTACCTGGCCAACATGCCGCCAGATCGGTTCACCATCCTGATAGATCACCGCAGCTGATAGCAGCATGTGCCGTTTGCCCCGCATCATCTTAAGCTGCGCCAACGCCTCTTCTCGCGTATCGGGCTTAGACAACAATCGGCCCTCAAAATCCAGAACCTGATCGCACCCAAGAACCATTAGCCCCGGGTTCTTGTCACTGATCCTGCGCGCCTTCATTTCTGCCAGCGCGTCCGCAACATCGCGGGGCGGGGCATCCTCTGCCAACAGCGCGCGTTTCATGGTATCCTCATCTACGCGCGCGATCTGAACGGTATGAGGCACCCCTGCGTTTTCCAGCAGCTGCGTTCGGATTGAAGACCCTGATGCCAGGATGATGGGGACAGACATGTGGACAACCCCGTGCGCAAATCATTGAGAGTTCTGGGGTGCTTTTTATGGTTTTCCGGTTGACACGCAACCCTGGGAGTCTCGCGTCAGACTTCCCCGAGTCGCCCTAAAAAAGTCCAGCAGGGACAAGAATAACTGTGACAAAAGGAACAACTCAAGTTTCCGGAATTACCCAGAGAGTTATCCCCGCTAGAGTGATGGTGTTTTCGTTATAAGCGATTGTTTTAATTGTGTTAAATTTCGTATTAACAGAATCACTTGTGACGAAAAAGATTCTGTCCACCTGGGGAAAACATAGGTGTAAAAAAGTAATCCACTGATTCCGGCCTCCCTACAAAACCATCATCCTTTTTCTTTTCTTATATTTTTATTAGGTAGGTCCCGAACAAAGCCGAGAACCAAAATGACCGATCTTCTTTTCACGCTGTACCCATGGGTGAAGTCGCTTCATATCATGGCCGTCATCTCGTGGATGGCTGGTCTGTTCTATCTTCCCAGATTGTTCGTCTATCACGTCGAAAAAGCGCAGTCTGTCGATGGGGCGCAAGAGATTTTCTTCGAAATGGAGCACAAGCTGCTGCGCGTGATTATGGGACCCGCAAGTATCGTGGCCTGGGTGTGCGGATTGATCATGGTCTTTACTCCTGGCATCGTCGGCTGGGACTACAGCTGGCCCTGGGTCAAAGGCGCAGCTGTGATCGGCATGACGTGGTTTCATCATTGGCTGATGGCACGGCGTAAAGACTTCTTAGAGGGGCGTAACACGCTCACAGGGCGCCAATACCGCATGATGAACGAGGTTCCGACCGTCTTGATGGTAGTGATCGTTCTGGCCGTGATATTGAAATTCTGAGGCCTGTTTGACTCCGACCGCTTTGGCGCTTATGAAAGGCGCAACACGCCCGTCCGGGCGGCGTATCTTCCAAGTTGAAATTCCATTCTGGCGCCGCGATCCCTGCGGCCGAGGTCCGTATCATAATGACTACTGAATCCCTGAATCTGGCTGATCTGAAAGCCAAAAGCCCCAAAGACCTTCTGGCCATGGCCGAAGAGCTGGAAATCGAAAACGCCTCGACCATGCGAAAAGGCGAGATGATGTTCCAGATCCTGCGCGAACGCGCGGATGAGGGCTGGGTCGTGGGCGGCGACGGTGTGCTTGAGGTTCTGCAGGATGGGTTCGGCTTTCTGCGGTCGCCCGAGGCGAACTATCTGCCCGGCCCGGATGATATCTATGTCTCGCCGGACATGATCCGCCTGCACTCGCTGCGCACCGGTGACACGGTCGAGGGTGATATCAAAGCCCCTGATGAGAGTGAGCGCTATTTCGCGCTAACCAAAGTTACCAAGATCAATTTTGAAGAGCCCGAGAAAGCCAAGCACAAAGTCGCTTTTGACAACCTGACACCGCTCTATCCGGATGAGCGTCTGAAGATGGAGATCGAAGACCCGACCATCAAGGACAAATCGGCCCGCGTGATTGACTTGGTCTCACCCATTGGGAAAGGCCAGCGGTCGCTGATCGTGGCACCTCCACGGACCGGTAAAACGGTCATCCTGCAAAATATCGCGCATTCGATCGAACAGAACCATCCGGAGTGCTACCTGATCGTTCTGCTGATCGACGAACGCCCGGAAGAGGTGACCGACATGCAGCGTTCGGTGAAGGGTGAGGTTGTTTCTTCTACCTTCGACGAACCGGCGACGCGCCACGTGGCCGTGTCTGAGATGGTGATCGAAAAAGCCAAGCGTTTGGTCGAACATAAACGAGATGTTGTTATTCTTCTCGATTCAATCACAAGACTTGGTAGAGCTTTTAACACAGTAGTCCCATCTTCGGGTAAAGTTCTGACTGGTGGTGTGGATGCAAACGCCCTGCAACGACCCAAGCGTTTCTTTGGTGCGGCACGGAATATCGAAGAGGGTGGTTCGCTGACCATCATCGCCACCGCTCTGATCGACACTGGTAGCCGAATGGACGAAGTGATCTTTGAAGAATTCAAAGGCACCGGTAACTCGGAAATCGTGCTTGATCGCAAGATCGCAGACAAGCGCGTGTTCCCTGCGATCGACATCCTCAAATCCGGTACCCGGAAAGAGGACCTGCTGGTCGATAAGGGCGATCTGGCCAAGACCTTTGTTCTGCGCCGCATCCTCAACCCGATGGGCACCACCGACGCGATTGAGTTCCTGTTGTCCAAGTTGAAACAGACCAAGACGAACGGTGAGTTCTTCGATTCGATGAATACCTGACACAGGTCTTAACCGACGCGAGGCCTTCGAATGGATACGATCTTCGCCTTGGCCAGCGCGCAAGGCAAAGCCGGAGTGGCCGTCATTCGATTGTCTGGCCCGCACGCGCATCATGCTGCAGCCACTCTTACTGGCGGAAAGTTGTCTGCCAGAGGTATGAAGCTGTGTACGCTTCGTGACCCGTCTGGGTCACGTTTAGATGATGGGCTGGTTCTGACCTTCCAGGCACCCGCAAGCTTTAGCGGCGAAGATGTGGCCGAACTGCAGATCCACGGAAGTACGGCTTCAGTAAACGCTGTGCTGCGGTGTCTGTCCGAGGCGGATGGCCTGCGCTTGGCAAACCCCGGTGAGTTCACACGTCGGGCCTTGGAAAACGGTAAGATGGATCTGACGCAGGTCGAAGGACTTGCGGATCTGATTGACGCCGAAACTGAGGCGCAGCGGAAGCAGGCCCAGACCATTCTTGCCGGTAAGCTGGGCGGGCTGGCGGAACGATGGCGACGCGATTTGATATGTGCAGCCTCTCTGTTGGAAGCGGTCATCGACTTTGCTGATGAGGAGGTTCCAACAGATGTGACACCCGAAGTACATGATCTTGTATCGGGTGTCATGACCGATCTGAAACGCGAGGCGGCCGGTGTTAAGATAGCCGAACGGATCCGAACCGGGTTTGAAGTTGCCATTGTTGGTCTGCCGAATGCAGGAAAATCCACATTGTTGAATGCATTGGCCGGGCGTGAAGCGGCGATTACATCTGAATACGCGGGAACGACCCGGGATGTCATCGAAGTCCGAATGGATCTGGCGGGATTGCCGGTGACTTTGTTGGACACGGCAGGATTGCGGGACACCCAGGACTATGTAGAAAACCTGGGAATCGAGCTGGCCAGAAAGCGCGCCGAGGCGGCAGACCTTCGGGTGTTCTTGACGGAATCACCAAAGGAACTGGGTGTTCCAATGCAAGACGGTGACATCCAGGTTTTGCCCAAAGCAGACCTGCGAGCAGAGTCAGACGGTGGCATCTCTGGTAAGACGGGGCAGGGTATCGATACGCTGATATCCCAGATTTCGTATATACTCGGTCATAGATATACTAGCCATGGTATCGCCACACGCGAACGTCATCGTGTTGCGATTGTTAAAGCTGTCGATGCTCTTGGATCAGCAATGGCGGTTCTGGAATCAGGCCCAGACTTGTATGATATCGCAGCGGAAGAGCTGCGAACTGCGATCCGGGCCCTTGAATCTCTGGTCGGAAGAATAGATGTCGAAACCCTGTTGGATGAAATCTTCTCCAGCTTTTGTCTCGGTAAGTGAGGAGTGTTTCACGTGAAACATTCAAATTTCGATGTGGTTGTGATTGGTGCAGGTCATGCGGGCACCGAAGCTGCGCATGCGGCCGCGAGAATGGGTGCGGCCACAGCTCTGGTAACGCTGTCGGCGGCAGATATCGGTGTTATGTCCTGTAACCCGGCGATCGGAGGACTGGGAAAAGGGCACCTGGTGCGAGAGATTGATGCACTGGATGGTGTCATGGGCCGAGTTGCGGATCGTGCGGGTATCCAGTTTCGCTTGTTGAATCGCCGGAAGGGACCTGCCGTTCAAGGACCGCGCACGCAAGCGGACCGGTCGTTGTACAAGGCAGCGATGCAACAGGAAACGCAGAGCCAGGAACATCTTTCGGTGATCACTGGCGAAGTCGTTGATTTTCTGATGGATGGTGATCGCGTTGTAGGAGTGAAGCTAGGCGACGACTCAGAGATTCCGGCACGTGCTGTCATCCTGACATCCGGCACCTTTCTGCGCGGCGTTATCCATATCGGCGACATTTCTCGCCCAGGTGGCCGTATGGGGGACCGCCCCTCTGTCAAGCTAGCCGAGCGTCTGGACGGCTATAAACTTCGCATGGGGCGGCTCAAAACTGGTACTCCACCGCGTCTGGACGGCCGAACAATTGACTGGTCCGATCTGGCTCGTCAGGACGGTGACGACGAACCGACACTGTTCTCGTTCCTTTCCACATCGGTTATTGCGCCGCAAATCGCTTGCGGAATCACACACACGAACGAACGCACACACGAAATCATCGAAAAGAACCTGGCCAAATCTGCGATGTATGGCGGTCATATCGATGGCGTAGGGCCAAGATATTGTCCTTCGATCGAAGACAAGATCGTTCGGTTTGCCGACAAGGACTCTCATCAGGTCTTCCTCGAACCCGAAGGCGTCAACGATCATACGATTTACCCAAACGGTATTTCGACCTCTTTGCCACAGGATGTTCAGCTAGATTATGTGCGCTCGATCAAAGGGCTTGAAAAAGCTGATATTCTGCAACCAGGATATGCCATTGAGTACGATTACGTAGACCCGCGCGTGCTGACCGCGTCCTTGTCGCTGCCGGAGATCCCGGGACTATATCTTGCGGGTCAAATCAACGGAACAACAGGATATGAGGAGGCGGCGGCCCAAGGTATGGTAGCGGGCCTGAATGCTGCGCTGGAAGTTCATGCCCGCGAACCTGCTCACTTCACTCGGGCGGACAGTTATATTGGCGTTATGATCGATGACCTGACGACACGTGGTGTTGCTGAACCCTACCGCATGTTCACCTCTCGGGCCGAGTTCCGCCTGTCGTTGCGCGCGGACAATGCCGATCAACGCCTAACACCACTTGGCCTGAATCTGGGGTGCGTAGGCGCGACCCGACGATCTCATTTTGAAAAGAAAATGCACCAACTTGATGCAGTAAAATCAAGACTGACCGACCGAACTTACACACCAAAAGAGGTGCGGTCCGCAGGTATTAATATCAATCAGGATGGGAATCGTCGCGACGGTATGGCGATCCTGGCATTCCCGGATGTTTCTTTTGATGGGTTGCTGCCTTTGATTCCTGATCTTCACGATGTTGAACCAGGAATCCGCCTGCAAGTCGAGCGTGATGCACTTTATGCGAACTACATTGCCCGACAACAAAGGGATGTCGACGCAATGAAGCGCGACGAAGCTTATGTAATCCCGCGGGCATTTGACTATTTCGCGCTGGATGGATTGTCATCAGAGATGAAGCAGAAGCTTTCTCAGGCCAAGCCAGAGAACATCGCGCAGGCCAGTCGGGTGGAGGGGGTTACGCCGGCTGCCCTAACACTGGTTCTTGCCAAACTTCGCAAAGAAGCCAGGCGCGCATGACACCCGAGTGTTCTCTTTTTAAGGATTTGAATGTTTCACGTGAAA
Source organism: uncultured Ruegeria sp. (assembly GCF_947489545.1). Lineage (NCBI taxonomy): Bacteria > Pseudomonadati > Pseudomonadota > Alphaproteobacteria > Rhodobacterales > Roseobacteraceae > Ruegeria > uncultured Ruegeria sp. The sequence continues at coordinate 112,140 of NZ_CANLDZ010000009.1, forward strand.
CATTTTCCCGGCTCACAACATACGTCGATTTGGTAAAGCGATGGAATCCCAAGATCAATCTGGTCTCTCGAAACAGCCTGTCGGAAATCTGGGAGCGTCACATCCGTGATTCCGCTCAGGTTTACAGATCTGCTGATGAATTTAAAAGCTGGGTGGATCTTGGCAGTGGCGGCGGTTTCCCGGGGATGGTTTGCGCCATAATGGCAGCTGATGAATCGCCGCGAGCACGTTTTTCGCTTGTAGAAAGCGATCAAAGAAAATCCGCGTTTCTACGCAGTGTTGCGCGGGAATGTGGCCTTGATTGCAAAGTCATTTCCAAGCGAATCGAGGCTGTTGATGGGCTGGACGCAGATATCATATCAGCCCGGGCTTTGGCAGATCTGCGCACGTTATTGTCTTTTTGTGACAGGCATTTAAGTAAGAATGGGACAGCTTTGTTGCCGAAAGGCGCAAACTGGAAAAAAGAGCTAGGCGAAGCGCGCGAGGAATGGAATTTCGACGCGGAGCCGATTACAAGTTTAACTGAACCCCAGGCCGTTATCCTTAAGATCAAAGGAGTATCACGTGGTTGATCTGTCTCGTCCTTCAGGGCCTCGTATTATTGCGGTAGCCAATCAGAAGGGCGGGGTTGGAAAAACGACGACGGCGATCAATCTGGCAGCCGGTTTGGCTGAAGCTGGCTGCAGGGTTTTGGTGGTTGATCTTGATCCACAGGGAAACGCATCAACCGGCTTGGGTGTAGAGGATCGGGATTGGACCACTTATGATCTGATCCTTGATGACGCGCCGCTTGAGGCGGTTGTACAGGAAACGGAAATCGGCGGCTTATATGTTGTTCCGGCGACTGTGGATCTGAGCTCGGCTGATATTGAGCTCATTTCGAATGAAAAACGCAGCTATCTTTTGCATGATGCATTGCGCCAAACCGCAATCGATCCATTTGAGCTGGATTTTGTCCTGATTGATTGCCCGCCATCGCTGAACCTGTTGACCGTGAACGCAATGGTCGCGGCCCATTCCATACTGGTTCCGCTGCAAAGTGAATTCTTTGCTTTGGAAGGGCTTTCGCAACTCATGCTCACGATTCGAGAGGTGCGGCAGACCGCAAATCCGGACCTGAGAATCGAAGGTGTTGTGTTGACCATGTATGACAACCGCAACAACTTGTCCCGCCAGGTCGAAAAGGATGCACGTGACAATCTGGGAGAGATGGTCTTTAAGACCAAGATACCCAGAAATGTGCGGGTCAGCGAAGCGCCGTCTTATGCGCTGCCAGTTTTGCAATATGACTCGGGCTCGCTTGGAGCGATGGCTTATCGGCATCTGGCACGCGAGGTCATGCACAAGAACAATAAAGCCGCCGCCTGAGCGGTAGTGAGGAGGGCGACGTGAGCGCCAAAAAGACAAAACCAAGGGGCTTGGGGCGCGGGTTGTCTGCCCTAATGGCCGATGTCACGCAGGATTCCGAGGGGCGCTTGCCGACGACGTCGCGGCGCCCTGACCTGAATGTTCCGATTGAAAAGCTGCGCGCCAACCCAAACCAACCACGCCGGACCTTTATGCCCGAGCAGCTGGATGAACTGGCAGCATCGGTGAAGGAAAAAGGCATCATTCAGCCTTTGATCGTCCGTTCAGTGGGTGGCGGCGCGTACGAGATCGTAGCGGGCGAACGTCGCTGGCGCGCTGCGCAAATGGCACAACTGCATGAAATCCCTGTAATCGTTCGTGAATTTGACGACACCGAGGTTCTGGAAGTCGCGATTATCGAAAACATTCAGCGGGCAGATCTGAATGCAGTGGAAGAGGCGGCAGGCTACAAACAGCTTATGGACCGCTTTGGCCACACTCAAGAAAAGCTTGCCGAAGCGCTGGGAAAAAGCCGAAGCCATATCGCCAACCTTCTGCGCCTGCTTTCGCTGCCAATGGATGTGCAGTCGCTTGTGATCCAAGGGAAATTATCTGCCGGGCACGCAAGGGCTTTGATCACCGCAGAGAATCCGTCAGAGCTGGCCAAGATCATCGTTCGCGATGGTTTGTCGGTGCGTGCGACGGAAAGCCTGGTTAAAAAACAGCAACAAGGCGAAGTAGATCGCCCAACACCTCGGTCCAGAAACCTGGATTCGGGGAAGGATGCGGATACGCGCGCCTTGGAAAAGGATTTGTCAGCCATCCTGGCGATGAAAGTGACAATCAATCACAAGCCCGGTACGGAAACGGGGCAGGTGATGCTGACCTATGAAAACCTGGACCAGCTTGACGATCTTTGCGCCAAGCTCAGCCGTTAGGGCGGGTCCAGATAAAGACCATAACGCCCGACAAGACGATGGCCTGAATGATCAGTACGTGATTTGGCGCCGACATCACGACGGACAGTCCAAACACGGCGGCAACGGAAACAGTTGCCGCTTTTTTTGCACCGGGTCGAATTGCGCCCGAGTTTTGCCAATCCTGGATCATTGGGCCAAATACCCGGTGGCTGAGCAGCCAATTGTGCAGCCTGGACGAAGAGCGGGCGAAAAAGAACGCGGCCAGTAAAAGAAAAGGGACCGTTGGCAACAGTGGTAGCACGATTCCGATCACGGCCAGTGCGACACACAGCAATCCCAGCGCGGCCCAAAGATAATGCATGCGCTACCCTAATAGCTCTCGGATGACAGCGTTCAGAAGAGCGCGCCCGTCCTTGGTTGCAATAAGCCTGCCGTCTTGATGCTTGATCATGCCCATTTCAGAAAGCTCATCAATTTTTGAAGCAGATAAAGAATCTCCTGATAGCTGCTCGAACCTGTCTATATATAGACCTTCGGATAACCTCATACACATCATAAGGTATTCATTGGCCTGGTCCTGAGAAGAAAGTACGCTGCGTTCCTTTTCACCCGACCCTGAAGCAGAGGCAGTCAGCCACCCAATCGGAGACAGGTAGGTCTCGGTTGCAAATTTGCGATCATCCAGAGTGATCCGGCCGTGTGCACCCGGCCCAATGCCGACGTAATCGCCATAGCGCCAATAGATCAGATTGTGCTGCGACTCGGCCCCGGCGCGCGCATGATTGGAGACTTCGTAAGCCGGCAACCCATGGGCTTCGCAAATATCTTGTGTGGCTAGATACATGTCAGCTGCACTGTCGTCTTCTGGCAGGCCGCGCAGTTTGCCAACGGCGTAGCGGTCTCCAAAGGCTGTCCCGTTCTCAATCGTCAGTTGATATAGCGACAAGTGATCCACCGCCATGGACAGAGCTTCGGTCAACTCAGAGCACCAGGCATCCAGTGTTTGGTGCTGTCGTGCGTAGATCAGGTCAAAGCTGACGCGATCAAAGCAGTTGCGGGCAATGTCAAAGGCTGCTCGTGCTTCGGCCACTGTATGAATGCGCCCCAACCGACGCAGATCATCGTCGTTCAGCGCCTGAACGCCCATCGAAATACGATTGACACCGGCGTCGCGATAGGCAGCGAACCGGCTGGCTTCGACGGATCCGGGGTTGGCCTCGAGAGTGATTTCCATGTCATTGGAAGGGCGCCAGAGTGCGCGGGCTTCATCAAGTACCGCAGCCACGGTTTCCGGTGCCATCAACGACGGCGTACCTCCGCCAAAGAAGATGGTGTTCAATACCCGGTCCGGCGTTTCCGCTGCAGATCTCTTTAGCTCACTCAGATAGGATGTAAGCCATTGTTTTTGATTAATATTACGTGATACATGGCTGTTGAAGTCGCAATAGGGGCACTTGGCCTCGCAAAAGGGCCAGTGCACGTACAGGCCAAAGCCCCCGTTGCGCCAATCATCTGCCAAAACAGCCTTTCACGAACATCTCCATTGCGCGACCGCGATGGCTGATCTTGTTCTTTTCCCATCGATCCATCTCGGCAAAGGTAATGTCGTGACCGTCGGGGACAAACATTGGGTCATAGCCAAACCCATCTTTACCGCGAATAGGCCAGACGAGGTGACCGGGGGCGATGCCCTCGAACACTTCGTCATGGCCGTCGGGCCATGCTAAAACCAATGTGCTACGGAACTGTGCGGTACGTGGATGCGCTGCGTTCCTGGCTTCAAGTTCGTTGTGGGCACGGGTCATCGCCATCAGGAAATCCCGGCCATTGCCGGTTTCGGCCCAGTCAGCGGTGTAAACGCCCGGCGCGCCGTTCAGCGCATCGATGGTGATCCCGGAATCGTCCGACAGGGCAGGCAGGCCGGTGGCCTTCGCAGCGGCATGTGCCTTGATCCGGGCATTGCCGACGAAAGTATCCTCGGTTTCCTCCGGCTCGGGCAAGTTCATATCACCAGCGCCAACAACACTTACGCCAAAAGGCTCAAGCAGATGCGCCATTTCCTCAAGCTTGCCGTTGTTATGCGTGGCCACCAACAGCCTGTCACCGTCGAACTTGCGGGTCATGCGGCGGCGGCCTTTTGCGCGGCAACCAATTCGCCGACGCCTTTTTCAGCCAGATCCATCAGTTGGTTCATCTGATCACGGCTAAAGACCGAGCCTTCGGCGCTCATCTGCACTTCGATCAGCTTTTTTGTGCCGGTCATGATGAAGTTACCATCAACACCCGCTTCACTGTCTTCGGGATAGTCCAAGTCGAGCACTGGCTGACCGGCATAGATACCGCAGGACACGGCAGCCACCGGATCGACCAGCGGGTCCGAAATCACATCACCTGTTTTCATCAATTTGTTCACCGCCAGACGCAGCGCGACCCAGCCGCCGGTGATCGAGGCACAACGGGTGCCGCCGTCGGCCTGGATCACATCGCAATCCACGGTGATCTGACGCTCACCCAGCGCAACCCGGTCCACGCCCGCGCGCAAGGACCGGCCGATCAGTCGTTGGATTTCCACAGTGCGACCACCTTGCTTGCCACTGGCTGCTTCGCGCCGCATTCGCGTGTTGGTTGCGCGGGGCAGCATGCCGTATTCGGCAGTGACCCAACCTAGCCCTGACCCCTTGATGAACGGTGGTACGCGATCCTCGATTGTGGCGGTGCACAGCACATGAGTGTCACCCATTTTGATCAGGCAGGAACCTTCGGCATGTTTGGTGAAACCGGTCTCAATTGAAACCGCGCGCATTTCGTTTAGATCACGTCCTGAGGGTCGCATTGGAAATCCTTTGTTTGCTGGGTTGGGGATAACGCCCCGTAGCGTTACGATGCAACCCCGATTGACCTTTCGTATGCCTGCTATTTAATGACAATCCAGCAAGGGATTGCCGATGAGCGAAGCGAGCAAAATTCTGGACGAGATGAATGACCGGTCCCGCGAGGTGTTCCGACTGATCGTCGAAAGCTATCTGGACAGCGGCGAACCGGTCGGCAGCCGCACCTTGACGCGCACCCTGTCGGAAAAGGTCAGCGCCGCGACCGTGCGCAATGTCATGCAAGATCTGGAGTTTCTGGGGCTGCTCGACAGCCCTCATATCAGCGCCGGCCGAATACCGACCCAGCAGGGACTGCGGATGTTCGTGGATGGGTTGCTGGAAGTCGGAGATCTGGGCGCGGATGATCGTCAAAAGCTGGACGACACGCTTGGCGGCAATGCCGGTGATGTTGGCGGAATGCTGGATCGGGTAGGATCGGCCCTGTCACACGTGACCCATGGGGCGTCCCTTGTTCTCACGCCCAAGCAAGAATCCGAGATTAAGCACATCGAATTTGTTGCACTTGCTCATGATCGCGCTTTGGTGGTTTTGGTTTTTGCTGACGGGCACGTGGAAAACCGCCTCTTCACGCCGCCGCCCGGCCAAACGCCTAGTTCCATGCGCGAGGCGGCGAATTTCCTGAATGCGCTGATCGAGGGCCGGACCCTCAGCGAAGTACGTCGTCAGATGCAAACCCAGATAACCGCCCGCCGCCAAGAGATCGATGTCCTGGCCCGCGAAATGGTTGATAGCGGAATGGCGGCCTGGGACGGAGATGGATCAGATTCCGCTCGCCTGATCGTCCGGGGGCGGGCGAATCTGCTGGGTGATCCGGGTGAAGCAGAAGAACTGGACCGTATTCGCACGTTATTTGACGACCTAGAACGCAAGCGTGACATTGCCGAATTCCTTGAATTGACCGAAGAAGGTGAAGGTGTGCGCATTTTTATTGGGTCTGAGAACAAACTTTTCTCACTTTCGGGTTCCTCTTTGGTGGTGTCTCCATATATGAACGCTGATCGTAAGATAATCGGTGCGGTCGGGGTCATCGGGCCCACACGTCTGAATTACGGACGGATCGTGCCGATCGTGGATTATACGGCGCAACTGGTTGGCAAGCTGATATCCGACCGGAGCTAGAGGTTAAGAAATGGCAGAGCCCAAGAACGAAGATTTTCTGGACGACATCGCAACCGCCGAGGCGGAAGAGCTGGCGGATGAATTTGCAGAAATCAGCGATGACGCGCTGGAGCTTGATGAGCTGCGCGCCGAGCGCGATGAATATAAAGACAGATTCATGCGCGCGCTGGCGGACGCGGAAAACGCCCGAAAGCGGGGCGACAAGGCGCGTCGGGATGCTGAGCAATATGGCGGATCGAAACTGGCGCGCGACATGTTGCCGGTTTACGACAACATGAAACGCGCCCTGGAAGCCGCGACCGACGAGCAGAAAGAAGTCGCTGGCGCCCTGCTGGAAGGCGTTGAGCTGACCATGCGCGCCCTTAAGGACGTGTTCCAAAAACATGGGATCGAAGTGATCACACCCCAGGTCGGCGATCGGTTTGATCCTAATATGCACGAAGCGATGTTCGAAGCGCCTTTGCCCGGCACCCGTGCCGGAGATATCATTCAAGTGTCGGCCGAAGGCTTCATGTTGTACGACCGCCTGCTGCGCCCGGCGCAGGTTGGCGTTTCATCCATGCCTGCAAGCTGATTGGCTTCTTGAAGCCAAGCCTTCGGCGAGAGTATTTTTGAAAAGATGAAGGGGCGGTCAGGGTTTGGCCGCCTCTTTCAATTTGTAGATCAGGTCGAGCGCTTCGCGTGGGGACAGCTCATCCGGTAAAATGTCATCCAGCATATCCGTGACGGGTGACGATTTGGGTGTCGGGGGCGGTGGCGGCGCTGCGGCCGAAAACAGGGGCAGGTCATCGATCAATGCCTTTTGCTTGCCGCCCTCTCTTTCGGTTTTTTCCAACTGGTCGAGAACAATGCGGGCGCGGTCGACCACGGAAGCAGGTAGGCCAGCCAATTGGGCCACCTGAACCCCATAAGACCGATCAGCGGCCCCTTTGTGGACTTCATGTAGGAAGATGACCTCGCCTTCCCATTCCTTAACGGCAACTGTGGCGTTTTCGACGCCCTCCAGCTTTCCGGCTAGCGCTGTCAGTTCGTGGTAGTGGGTGGCAAACAGGGCACGGCATTGGTTTGCCGCGTGTAGATGTTCCAGCGTGGCCCAGGCGATTGACAGGCCGTCATAAGTGGCCGTTCCGCGACCGATTTCATCCAATATGACCAAAGCGTGCTTATCAGCCTGATTCAGGATCGCGGCTGTCTCGACCATTTCAACCATGAAGGTCGAGCGTCCTCGTGCCAGGTCGTCTGACGCGCCGACGCGGCTGAATAACTGGCTGACAACACCGATATGCGCCTGCTCTGCAGGAACGTAGCTGCCCATTTGGGCGAGCAGTGCGATCAGTGCATTTTGGCGCAGGAAGGTTGATTTACCGGCCATGTTCGGCCCGGTTAGAAGCCAGACGGCAGATCCTGCGTCCGTACTTAGATCACAGTCGTTGGCGACGAAGGCATCACCGCTTTGCTGGCGCAGCGCGTGTTCGACGACCGGATGGCGCCCACCCCGTACGTCAAATGCACGCGAAGCGTCGACATGCGGACGGCACCAGTTTTCACCCCGCGCCAGATCGGCCAGTCCGGCGGTCAGGTCCAGCTCAGCTAACCCGCGGGCGGCTTGGTTCAGATGTGCTGCTCTGGCTAAAATCTCGCCAGAAAGCCTTTGGTAGAGCCGTTTTTCGATTTCTAACGCCAGATTTCCTGCATTCAGGATACGCGTTTCGATCTCAGACAGTTCTACCGTTGTGAACCGCACTTGGTTGGCGGTGGTTTGACGGTGGATATAGGTTTCACTGAACGGTAGGTTCAGCATTTTTTGCGCATGCGTTGCCGTGGTTTCGATAAAATAGCCCAGCACGTTGTTGTGCTTGATTTTCAGCGAAGTGATGCCAGTGTCCGCTGCGTATTTCTGCTGGAAGCCAGCGATGACCGAACGGCCCTCGTCACGCAATGTGCGGGCCTCGTCCAGTTCGGCGTCAAGGCCGGGGGCAATGAAACCGCCATCTCGGGTCAGCAACGGGGGTTCTGCCACGAGCGCTTCGTCCAGCAAAGCCAGAAGATCATCGAATCCAACCAGGTTTTGCGCGGCGGTCGCGAGCAAGACCGGCAGATCGTGATCAGAGCAAAGCGCCGCAATGGCAGAAGCCTGCGTCAGGCCATTGCGAATGGCGGCCAGATCACGCGGGCCGCCGCGGTCCAGCGAAAGGCGGGACAGGGCGCGGTCTAAGTCAGGGGTTTTGCGCAGGGCTTCGTGCAGGTCCGAAGAAATCAGGCTGTCTTCGGCGGCAAATGCAACCGCGTCCAGTCGCCCGTTGATGATATCCAGACTGCGCGATGGGCTGGACAAGCGCTGCTCCAGCAAGCGTGCGCCGCCCGGTGTGACAGTACGATCCACCACTGACAGCAGCGACCCAGCGCGACCGCCAGATAGCGACCGGGTCAGTTCCAGATTGCGCCGTGTGGCGGCATCGATCTGGACAACGCGGTCCTCGGATTCTTTCAACGGCGTTTGCAGCAGGGGCAGTTTGCCCTTCTGCGTAATCTCGAGATAGTCGATCAGCGCGCCCATTGCGGATACTTCGGCGCGACTGAAATTCCCGAATGCGTCCAGAGCGCCCACGTGAAACAGCCCGCAAATGCGTTTTTCTGCCGCCGTGCTGTCGAAGCTGGCGCGTCCCACTGGGGTCAGCGAAATGCCGAGATCGCGAACTGGTTCCCGCAAGGTTTGCTCGGACCCATCGGCCACAATCAGCTCGGATGGCGCCAACCGTGCCAACTCAGGGCTTAGCCGAACCGAGGTCAATGACATCACGTGAAACGCTCCGGTTGAGATATCGGCCCAGGCCAGCGCGGCGTCCTCCCGAACTTCGGAATACGCAGCCAGAAAGTTATGCCGCCGCGCCTCTAGCAGAGCGTCTTCGGTCAGTGTGCCAGGGGTTACCAAACGCACAACATCCCTCTTTACGACTGATTTAGAGCCTCTTTTCTTTGCTTCAGCCGGGCTTTCCATCTGCTCACAAACAGCGACACGAAACCCTTTGCGGATCAGCGTCAGCAAATAGCCTTCGGCGGCATGAACCGGCACGCCGCACATCGGAATGTCGTTACCATTGTGCTTGCCGCGCTTGGTCAGGGCGATGTCCAGCGCCTCGGCGGCGTTGACCGCGTCTTCAAAAAACATCTCGTAGAAGTCGCCCATACGGTAGAACAGCAGGGCGTCTGCATGGGCTTCTTTGATCGCGAGATATTGCGCCATCATCGGCGTGACTGTGGACAAGGCTGATCCCTTCAGGCGTATTCCGGTCGCGACCTTACAAACCCCCTATCCGCTGTGAAAGGTGAAAACGTATTGTCGTTGAGGCGCGCACCGGCCTGCGCTATGACGCATCAGCCCCGAAGTCATGGAAACGACCTGTCAAATGCCCAAAGCGAAGATAACCAAAGAAGAGGCGCTGGCCTTTCACCTGGACCCAACACCCGGCAAGTGGGAGGTGCAGGCCACCGTCCCGATGACCACGCAGCGGGATCTGTCGCTGGCCTACAGCCCCGGTGTCGCTGTTCCATGTGAAGCAATCGCGGAAAACCCCGAAACGGCGTATGACTACACCAACAAAGGCAATCTGGTCGCCGTGATCTCAAACGGGACGGCGGTTCTGGGCCTTGGCAACCTAGGGGCGCTGGGCTCGAAACCGGTGATGGAAGGGAAATCGGTTCTGTTCAAGCGGTTCGCTGATGTGAACTCGATCGATATCGAGCTCGACACCGAAGACCCGGATGAGTTTTGCCGCGCCGTGCGGCTGATGGGACCCACGTTCGGTGGTATCAACCTCGAAGACATCAAGGCGCCTGAGTGCTTCATTATCGAACAGCGCCTGAAGGAAGAGATGGATATTCCCGTCTTCCACGATGATCAGCACGGTACGGCGGTGATCTGTGCGGCCGGATTGCTGAATGCGCTGCAGATCTCGGGCAAGAAGATTGAAGATGTGAAAATCGTTCTCAACGGCGCGGGCGCTGCTGGGATTGCGTGTATCGAACTTCTCAAGGCGATGGGTGCGCGGCATGAAAACTGCATCGTTTGTGACACCAAGGGCGTGATCTATCAGGGCCGAACCGAGGGAATGAACCAGTGGAAATCGGCCCACGCTATCTCGACTGAATTGCGCACCCTGGAAGAGGCAATGAAGGACGCGGATGTGTTCCTAGGCGTGTCGGTTAAGGGGGCCGTGACGCAGGATATGGTTGTTTCGATGGCCGACAACCCGGTCATTTTTGCGATGGCCAACCCTGATCCGGAAATTACGCCGGAAGAAGCGCACGAGGTCCGCGTTGATGCGATCGTCGCCACGGGCCGCAGTGATTACCCCAACCAGGTGAACAACGTGCTGGGCTTTCCGTACCTATTTCGGGGTGCGTTGGATATCCATGCCCGCGCCATCAATGATGAAATGAAAATCGCCTGTGCCCATGCGCTTGCGCGGCTTGCGCGCGAGGATGTGCCGGATGAGGTGGCTATGGCCTATGGCAAATCGCTGACTTTTGGTCGCGACTATATCATTCCGACGCCGTTCGATCCGCGCTTGATCCACCGTATTCCACCCGCAGTGGCTAAGGCTGGTATGGATACCGGGGCCGCGCGGCGTCCGATCATCGATATGGATGCCTATGAGCTGAGCCTCAAATCCCGCATGGACCCAACCGCCAGCATCCTGCGCGGCCTGAACGCCCGTGCCCGCGCGGCACAAAGCCGGATGGTCTTTGCCGAGGGCGATGATCCCCGCGTGCTGCGTGCAGCGGTGATGTACCAGCGCTCGGGTTTCGGAAAAGCTTTGGTTGTGGGCCGTGCCGATGACGTCAAAGAAAAGCTTCAGGCAGCGGGTCTGGGCGATGCCGTGCGCGAACTTGAAGTTGTGAATGCGGCAAACACCACGCATCTCGAGACGTATAAGGAATTTCTATATAAACGGTTGCAGCGTAAGGGCTTTGACCACAAAGATATCCATCGCCTGGCAGCCCGTGACCGGCACGTGTTTTCGTCCCTGATGTTGGCCCATGGGCATGCAGACGGGCTGGTGACCGGTGCCACCCGCAAATCGGCACATGTTCTGGATCGAATCAATCATGTGTTTGACGCAGACGCGGTCCATGGCGCCGCAGGTGTAACGGCGTTGCTGCACAAGGGCCGGATCGTTTTGATCGGCGACACACTGGTGCACGAATGGCCGGATGAAAATGATCTGGCCAATATCGCCGAACGCGCCGCCGCCGTTGCACGCCATATGGGGATCGAGCCGCGCGTCGCCTTTGTCAGCTTCTCAACGTTTGGCTACCCGGTCTCCGAACGGGCCGAGAAGATGCACGTTGCACCGACGGTCCTGGATGCCCGGGGTGTTGATTTTGAATATGAGGGTGAGATGACGGTGGATGTGGCGCTGAATGTCGATCAGCAAGAAGCCTATCCCTTCTCGCGCCTGACCGGTCCTGCAAACATCCTGATCGTGCCCGCGCGGCATTCGGCATCGATTTCAACGAAGCTGATGCAGGAGATGGGCGGGGCCACGGTCATCGGGCCGATCCTGTCGGGGATCGACAAGCAGATCCAGATTTGCTCGACCGGTTCGACGGCAAATGACATTCTGAACATGGCCATCCTGGCCTCCTGCGATATTGAGTAAGCCATGACGATCTGGAACCTCGGCTCGATCAATGCGGATATGGTTTATGCTTTGCCGCACTTACCTGCGCCCGGAGAAACCCTTGCGGCGAGTGGGCTGGATCGGTTTTTGGGGGGCAAAGGCGCCAACATGTCGGTCGCCGCTGCACGGGCAGGGTCCCGGGTCAGCCATATCGGAGCCGTGGGCACGGATGGGCGTTGGGCAAAGGATCGCCTGACAGAATATGGCGTCGACACACGGTATATTGCAGAGGTTGAGGTTCCCACAGGCCACGCAATCATTGCCGTAGACGCACATGGTGAAAACCTGATCATCCTTTTCCCGGGCGCCAATCACACGCTGGACACCGCGCAGTTGGGGCAGGCGTTGGCCTCAGCCAATACCGGCGATCTGTTGGTTTTGCAGAACGAAACCAATGCGCAGGTCGAAGCGGCGCGATTGGGGCGCGAGATGGGTTTGACCGTCTGTTACGCCGCAGCGCCGTTTCAGGCGCAGGCGGTTCAGGCCGTTCTGCCCTATCTGGATTTTCTGATCCTGAATGAGGTTGAGGCTGAGCAGCTGCGTCAGGACACTGGCCTGGACGCAAAGGATCTGCCCGTTCGGCATGTGATTGTGACCTTGGGCTCCAAGGGTGCACGGTATCTGCAACAGGGATGTGATCCGCTCGAATTTGCCGCACATAAAGTTCAGGCCGTGGATACAACTGGCGCGGGCGACACCTTCACAGGATACGTTCTGGCTGGCATGGACCGGGGCATGCCAATGGAACATGCAATTGAGCAGGCGAACCGTGCTGCGGCCCTGATGGTCACGCGGCACGGCACCGCTGATGTTATTCCTGATTTACGAGAGGTGCGCGACGCGCAGTTCGACTAGGACCCGACGAAAGGCGCAGCGCTTCCCCAAAGCTGTTTGACCCGTGCATCCCGTCCGCAAGCCTGGCGATAGGCTTTATAGGCTTTCTTCTGACGTTTTGGACCAAACCGGGTAAACACCAGTTTTTCACCTTTGTAGTAATCCTGATGGTAAGCCTCGGCCGGGTAAAAGGTCGATTGCTGCAGGATCGGGGTCACGACGGTCTGGTTCAAAGCCGCTTGCGCATTGGCTTTTGCTGCCTCTGCCTGGGCTTTTTCACCTGTGTTAGAGACGAAGACAGCGGTGCGGTAGCTGTCGCCCCGATCGCAGAATTGGCCGCCTGCATCGGTGGGATCGACCGACCGGAAGAACATGTTCAGCAGCGTTTCACGTGACACACGGGCCGGATCGAACGAGATCTGGACGGCTTCATAGTGGCCCGTGCCCCCTTTGGTCACTTGGTCGTAGGTTGGGCTGGCGGTTGTGCCGCCTGTATAACCGGATACCGCCCCAATCACGCCGGGGACGGATTCGAAATCGGATTCAACACACCAAAAGCACCCGCCCGCCACGGTCAGCGTTTCTGTTCCCGCAGCTGGCGCTGGTTGGGCACGCAACAGGGCAACAAAGACAATCAGTGCAAACAACAGGGTGGGTTTGATGCAGTCGTGATACACAGTCCGTGTCATGGCAAGTCTCCTTCCTGGATCAGCGTGGCCCGACTCCGATGAACTTGCAATTGGCTGACATGGTTTGTCACGCGCTGGTGAGACGAGTTTATCGCCAGCGCAGCGGTGATGGATTTTAACCCAGCAACTGTCCCAGTTTCATCGCAACACCCATGTTGCCCGAAACCTTAAGTTTGCCCAGCGCCACGCCGGTCATCGGGTTCAGCTTGCCTGTCAACAGCTTGATGAGGTTGTCTTTGGAGATCCGAATGGTGCAGTCTGCATCCCGATCCTGTGTCGAGGCCTGATTATCCGCCAAAACAATCACGCCGTCCTCACCACAATCGAATTTCAACGACCCGTCAAAGGTCTTGCCATCCAGCGCCTTTTGAATGCCGTTGACGATGTCCTGAAGCATGATCTTTGTCCTTTCACTGTTGACGCATGCGTAAAGACAAAATCTCGGCTGCGGCAAGAGTGACCCTACGGGAGCTTGCATGTCACCTAACTGAAAAAGAAAACCCCGGCAGCGTATCCGCGTGCCGAGGCAGTGTTTTGGTCTAAAGCGTTGACTACTTGGCCAGACGCTTGTCCCGTGCCGCCAGCAGCTTCAGGCGCAGTGCGTTCAGCTGGATGAACCCGGCGGCGTCTTTCTGATCATAGGCGCCGGCGTCTTCCTCAAAGGTCACATGCGCCTCGGAATACAGCGAATGATCAGACCAGCGACCCACGGTCGAGGCCAGACCTTTGTACAGTTTCACGCGGACGGTGCCTGTGACGTGTTCCTGAGACTTATCGATGGCGGCCTGCAACATCTCACGCTCGGGCGAGTACCAGAAGCCGTTATAGATAATTTCGGCATATTGCGGCATCAGCTGGTCTTTCAGATGCATCGCGCCACGGTCCATGGTGATGGATTCGATGCCGCGGTGTGCTTCCAGCAGGACGGTGCCGCCGGGTGTTTCGTAGATGCCGCGCGACTTCATGCCCACAAACCGGCCTTCGACCAGATCCAGACGGCCAATGCCGTGCTTGCCGCCGTATTCGTTCAGCTTGGTCAGAATGGTCGCGGGGCTCATTGCTTCGCCGTTGATGCTGACCGCGTCGCCTTTCTCGAAACCGATTTCAATGAATTCGGGTTCGTTCGGCGCATCCTCGGGGTGGACGGTGCGCTGATAGACGTAATCGGGCGCCATATCGGCCGGGTCTTCCAGAACCTTACCCTCGGACGAGGTGTGCAGCAGGTTGGCATCGACCGAGAACGGCGCTTCGCCACGTTTGTCTTTTGCAATTGGGATCTGGTTGGCCTCGGCAAACTCCAGCAGACGGGTGCGGCTGGTCAGATCCCATTCGCGCCACGGCGCAATCACTTTGATGTCAGGGTTCAGCGCATAAGCGGCCAGTTCGAACCGCACCTGGTCGTTGCCTTTACCGGTCGCGCCATGGGCCACGGCGTCCGCGCCGGTGGCTTCGGCAATCTCGACCAGACGCTTTGAGATCAGCGGGCGTGCGATCGATGTGCCCAGCAGGTATAAACCCTCATACTGCGCGTTGGCGCGGAACATGGGGAAGACGAAGTCGCGGACAAACTCTTCGCGGATGTCCTCAATATAGATGTTCTCGGGCTTGATCCCCAGCAGTTCGGCCTTCTTGCGGGCAGGGTCAAGCTCTTCGCCCTGACCAAGATCGGCGGTGAAGGTCACGACCTCACAACCATACTCGGTTTGCAGCCATTTCAGGATGATCGAGGTATCAAGGCCACCGGAATAGGCCAGAACAACTTTCTTGGGCGCGGACATTGGATTCCCTCTTTATCAAATGACGGATGGCCCCTAACGGTTTTTTGGCAACAGGGCAAGGCGATCACATTGACGCTGTCTCCAAGTTGCGATCATGTGCAGCAAGTAATTTGCCAAATGGTTGAGGAGCTGGGTTCGGATGTTAGGTTGGAAGATTTTTGCGCATGCAGCGAAGATGATTTTCAGGAATTTCCCGGCGACCTTCAAAATTTTCTTTATCCCTTTTTTGGCGATTTTCGGGATTTTTATCTCCATCGCACTTCTCAACGGAGCGTTCGCCGGAGATGGATCCACACAAAGTGCTCCTAGCGCAGGAAGCAGTATCGCTCAAGTTACAGTGATGGTTGTTGCAACGGTCATTTTCCTGATTTGGGGCGTTGTTTCATGGCACCGTTATGTCTTGCTTGAGGAATATCCACCGAGCATTGTCCCGGACTTCAATCTTGGTCGCATCGGGAACTACCTCTGGAAATCTGTGGTACTAAGTCTCGTACTTGCGTTGATCTTGATACCATTGGTGATGATCAGCGCGGGATTGATAGGCGCGATGCCACTAGGAGCGCTGTTCACCTTTGCTCTGAGTGCATTTCTCGGGGGTTACCTGATGTTGCGCTTCGCTCTTGTCCTTCCGGCCGCCGCGCTTGAAAAACCGATGCGGCTAGGTGAATCCTGGTCAGCGACTGGTGGATTTGCCAGTGCGATCTTTTTGGTGCTCATGTGCCTTGTTGCGTTGCAGGTTTTGCTTGATGCCTCATTGTTTCTATTGGTTGATATGCCAGGAGTTGCAGCAATTTGGGAGATCGCGACATCCTTGTTTGTTGCTCTGCTCCACGTGAGTATTCTGACAACAATGTATGGCGTTTTCATCGAAAAGCGCGAACTCACCTGACCCCTGTACACACATGTATTCCTTGCCCTTTAGGTGGGGATGCGACACTGACACTGACATGACCGATTTCATGACCCGCGCCCGTGCCGCTGAACAGGCGATGCGTTCTGTTTTTCCTGCAACTCCAATGCAGCGGAATGCACATTTGTCCGAGCGCTACGGGGCCGATATCTGGCTGAAGCGTGAAGATCTGAGCCCGGTTCGGTCTTACAAGATTCGCGGTGCCTTCAACGCTATGCGCAAGCAGACAGGGCAGGATCTGTTCGTTTGCGCCAGTGCGGGTAACCACGCTCAGGGCGTCGCGTTCATGTGCAAGCACATGAACGTCCGGGGTGTGATCTTCATGCCCGTTACGACACCACAACAGAAAATCCAAAAAACCCGTATCTTTGGCGGCGACAATATCGAGATCCACCTGACTGGCGACTATTTCGATGATACGCTTGCCGCCGCTCAGACATGGTGCGCCGAACAGGGTGGGCACTTTCTGTCTCCGTTTGATGATGCAGATGTGATTGAAGGGCAGGCCTCGTTGGCTGTCGAAATCGAGGCGCAACTGGGCGCGGCTCCTGATCATATCGTGTTGCCGGTCGGAGGAGGGGGTATGTCCGCGGGCGTTGCGACATGGTTTGGTGATCGCAGTCATTGCCTGTTCGTGGAACCTGCTGGTGGCGCGTGTTTGCGCGCGGCCTTGGCCGCCGGGCATCCCGTAGCACTGGATCATGTCGACACTTTTGTTGATGGTGCTGCGGTGGGTCGGATCGGCGAAAAGCCCTTTGAGTTGCTGCGCGATCGCCATTTGTCGGATGTGTTGACCCTGTCCGAGGACCGTATCTGTACCACCATGATCGAAATGCTGAACGTCGAAGGAGTTGTACTGGAACCCGCAGGCGCGCTGGCGATTGAGGCGGTGGGCGATGTTCAAAGCTTTGTGCGCGGTAAAACCGTGGTTTGCGTTACCTCGGGCGGCAATTTTGATTTTGAGCGGTTGCCGGAAGTGAAAGAACGGGCTCAGCGCTATTCGGGCGTTAAGAAATACTTCATCCTGCGCCTGCCACAGCGCCCCGGCGCCTTGAAAGAGTTTCTGGGCATTCTGGGCCCCGAGGATGACATCGCCCGGTTCGAATACATGAAGAAGTCAGCGCGCAATTTCGGGTCGGTCCTGATTGGGATCGAAACCCGCAAGCCCGAAAACTTCATGCGCCTGTTTGCTCATCTAGATGATGCGGGCTTTACCTATACTGACATCACCGAGGATGAGACACTGGCGCAGTTCGTGATCTGAGATCAGGTCAGGTTTGCGGCAAGATTAGCCTGGAACACTGACTTTGACGCATCATACGCGGCCAGAATTGCGGACAAATCGACGTCCATGCTTTTGCCTGCGGCAGCGCTGCGTTCTCCATCCTGACACAGTTTCGAGAACTGATCGAACCCAAGGCTCAGCGCGCTGCCTTTAAGGAAATGCAGGTTTTGCTCAAGCTCGCGCCGCTCAGTATCCGTGTGCAGGCGTGTGATCACTTCCTGAACTTCGTCCAGAAATATCTCGACGACCTCACCGAACTCATCCGCGCCAACCTCGTCCCGCAATTGTCTGACTCTCGGCCAGTGGATCATGGCCATTCTCCTGAATCGGATTGCGCATATCCGTTGGTACTGTGCGCCCGGTAAATAGCTGGTTAAGCGTAGTGAATTTCTTTAGCTGCGGGCTTTCACCGGATGTTAAACTCCACAGGACTAGGCTCGTCATGTTCGCGAAAATGACACAGCGTAGGGGTTGTTGGGTGCAAGGGGTGAGGCTCGAGCAGGCCAATTCAGATTTGGACTTCGGCGCAATCCGAAAGGTGCTGGTCGTCGATGACAGTCGCCTTCAGCGTCGTATTTTGGTCGCATCCCTCAAGAAATGGGGATTTGAGGTGATCGAAGCGGACAGCGGCGACGTTGCGCTTGATATGTGTTCCGGTGATCCGCCCGATCTGGTCCTAAGTGACTGGGTGATGCCGGGGATGAGCGGGCTGGAATTCTGCCGGTCGTTTCGCGCGTTGGATACAAAGCAATACAGCTATTTCATCCTCCTGACATCAAAAAGCGAAAAGCAAGAGGTCGCACGCGGGCTGGATGCTGGCGCGGATGACTTTCTGATCAAACCGCTTGAGGCGGACGAGCTGCGCGCGCGCATTGCGGCAGGCGCCCGCATTCTGGATATGCAGCGCGAGCTTTCTGAAAAGAACCGGATCATCGAATCCGCGCTTGAAGACCTCAAGCTGGCCCATGATGCGATCGACAAAGATCTGATGCAGGCCCGAAAGATCCAGGAATCACTGGTGCCCGAATTGACCAGACAGTTCGGAAAATCGCAGGTCAGTTTGTTGCTGAAGCCTTGTGGCCATATTGGCGGTGATTTGGTGGGCATGTTCTCTCCGGGTGAAAACCGGTTGGGGTTCTACAGCATCGATGTGTCTGGTCACGGCATCACATCAGCAATGATGACGGCGCGGTTGGGCGGGTACCTGTCAAGTAATCACTTTGATCAGAACGTGGCGATGGAACGGCGGTTCAGCAAATTCTACGCACTTTTGCCGCCCGAAGATGTCGCTGACACACTCAACTCGCGACTAATGGCTGATGAGGGGATCGAAGAGTATTTCACGATGGTCTATGCCATCGTCGATTTGCGCAACGGGCATTTGAAAATGGTCCAAGCCGGGCACCCCCATCCTTTGGTGATGCGTCAGGATGGCAGCGCTGAGTTTTTGGGCGATGGCGGGTTGCCCGTCGGGCTGTTGCCGGATGTCTCTTTTCAGCAGGTACAAACACAGCTGCGTCCCGGCGACAAGCTCTTGCTATATTCGGATGGATTTACGGAATGCCACCTTGAGGGCGGCGGGATGTTGGACGAAGACGGGCTGCGCGAAATGGCATTGGAATGCGCAGCGGGCCCGGGTGGGCCTGAGTTTCTCGATGATATGTTCTGGCGATTAACGCAGGTGATGTCCCCTGATGATGGCATGGGCGATGATGTGTCAGCTGTGTTGTTCGAATATAATGGGCCCTAAAGCCCTGTAAGGTGAAGACCGGCGAAATGCCGGTCACCATCACTGCCCAACAGCTCGACCGCGTCGGCGCTATGCATCCAAAGCGCCTCGTGAAAGGCCTCGGTCGGTGGGCCCATGCTGCGAACCGGGCGCGCGCGATAGATCAGGCAGATCTTCTCGGCCCACAGGTCGTATTCCGGCATATAGGTAAAGCGGCGAAATGCGCCGACACGGCGGGGTGCTGCAACCGACCACCCGGTTTCCTCAAAAACTTCGCGATGTAGGGCCGCAACAGGCGATTCGCCCGGATCAATACCTCCGCCGGGCAGTTGTAGATCGGGGCCTGGCTCGGTCTGGCACGTCAGCAAAAGATGACGTCCGCGCGGCAGCAAAGCGTAAACTCCGACCCTTCGTTTGTATGTCCGCCCCGGCTCTGGGGTTTCACCGAACCGCCTGATCATGTATGGCCCCTTAAAACCAAATCTGTTCGACCTATATGGTTGCGGTATGCCAACCCGTGGCGTGTAAGGAAACCCCATGTCTCTTGGAACGAAAATCGCGTGGGACGATACCGTCCTGCCCTTTCAACTTGATGTACCGGATATGCGTGGCCGCGTGGCCCGGCTGGATGGTGTGCTCGACGGCATTTTGAAGCAGCATGATTATCCGGAAAAAGTCGAAGCGTTGGTGGCCGAGATGGCCCTGCTGACTGCATTGATCGGCCAGACCGTATCATTGCGCTGGAAGCTGTCGTTGCAGGTGCAGTCCAAGGGCGCCGTGCGCATGATCGCAACCGATTACTACGCGCCGCAGGCCGAGGGCGAGCCCGCCCGCATTCGCGCCTATGCCAGTTTCGACCCCGACCGCTTGACGAACGGCGCGCCGTTCGATCAAGTCGGCGAAGGGTATTTCGCCATCATGATTGATCAAGGCGAAGGCACGCAGCCGTATCAGGGGATCACACCTTTGGCCGGTGGGTCGCTGATCGCCTGTGCCGAAGCGTATTTTGCGCAATCCGAACAATTGCCGACACGATTCTCACTGAGTTTCGGCAAATCCACCGAGCCCGATGTCGGAGAGCATTGGCGCGCCGGCGGGATCATGCTGCAGCACATGCCAAAGGCCTCGCCTTTTGTGGCGTCAAATGAGGGTGAGGGCGAAATCCTGTCTGCCAAAGATCTGGTTGATGGCGAAGAAGGCGAAAACTGGGGCCGGGTCAACATCTTGCTGGACACGGTGGAGGATTTGGAGCTGATCGGGCCGTCGATTGCGCCGACCGATCTGCTTGTGCGCTTGTTTCATGAAGAACAGCCGCGGGTCTACGACGCGCAATCGGTGCAGTTTGGCTGCACCTGTTCTGAAGATCGGGTGCGCCAAAGCCTGTCGATTTACTCGGCCAAGGACATCGAAAAGATGACCACGCCCGAAGGCGAAGTCACCGCCGATTGCCAGTTCTGCGGGTCACATTACGTGCTGGATCCTGCGACTGTTGGGTTTGATGCCGAAGACGCCGAAGGTGCATGACCCGTCTGAACAGATCCGGGCGGCCCTGCGCCGCCCCGGTCACGGCTCCAGCGATTTTGACCTGAACCCGGAAACCGTTCTTCCGCCCGGACGCAAGCTGCGTCCGGCAGGTGTGCTGGTACCAATTTCCGTCGTCGATGACGTGCCACGACTGATCCTGACCAAACGGTCTTCGGCCCTGAAACATCATCCCGGTCAGATCGCCTTTCCCGGCGGCAAGCAGGATGAGGGCGATGTTGATGTCACCGCAGCAGCATTGCGTGAAGCACAGGAAGAAATTGGCCTGCCGAGCGATCTGCCCGAGGTGCTGGGGTTCCTGCCGACGCATGAGACAGTGACGTCGTTTTCCGTAACACCAGTGGTGGCCATTCTGCGCCACTCATTCCAGGCGATACCTGAACCCGGAGAGGTGGACGAAGTGTTTTCGGTTCCACTCAAGCACATCCTGGACCCGTCCAATTATGTGGTAGAGTCGCGCAGGTGGCGTGGCCAGCGGCGAAAGTACTTCACAGTGCCATTCGGCCCCTATTACATCTGGGGCGCAACGGCCCGCATATTGCGGGGATTGGCGGCGCGGGTGAGTGAATGAAGCAGATTGAAGAGCCCTGGGTCTCGGAGCAGTCGACTCAAAAGGTATGTGCCGCCCTGACTGCGGCGGGCAGCCAGGCCTTGTTTGTCGGTGGCTGCGTGCGCAATGCGCTGCTGGGTGTGCCGGTCCGAGACATCGATATTGCCACAGATGCGCTGCCGGATCAGGTGGTTGCGTTGGCAAAAGACGCAGGGCTTAAGGCGATTCCAACCGGAATTGAACACGGCACGGTCACGATTGTCAGCCACGGTATCCCGCATGAAATCACCACTTTCCGCCGCGATGTGGAAACCGATGGCCGCCGAGCCGTCGTAGCCTTTTCTGACAAGGTCGAAGAAGATGCGGCGCGTCGCGATTTCACCATGAACGCGATCTATGCGCAGCCCGATGGGGCAATTCTGGACCCGTTAAACGGCTTACCGGATCTCGAAAAACGCCATGTGCGGTTCATCGGCACCGCTGCGCATCGTATTCGCGAAGACTATCTGCGGTCGCTGCGTTACTTCCGCTTTCACGCCTGGTATGGCGATCCGGATGCCGGGTTTGATCCTGATGCGATGGCCGCAATTTCCAAAAACCTGGACGGGTTGGCGTTGCTGTCACGCGAACGCGTTGGGGCAGAGCTGTTGAAACTTTTGGCCGCACCTGATCCTGCGCCATCTGTTGCCGCAATGCGCAGCACCGGGGTTTTGGCGCAACTGCTTCCGGGTGCGGATGATCGGGCCTTGGGCCCATTGATCCATCTTGAACAGGCGTCCTCGACCGAACCCGATCCTGTGCGCCGGCTGGCCGCGATGGTGACGTCTGAGGACGCGACAACGCTTCGACTTAGCCGGTCGCAATTGCAACGCCTTGCCCGCATGCGGGATGAGGCGCAGGCGACAACAAGCGTTGCTGAACTGGGATACCGCTACGGCGACGAGGGCGGGTTGCACGAAACCTTGCTGCGCTGCGCGTTCTTCGAGCAACCTTGGACCGAAGACCTGAGGCAGGCCTTGCATTCAGGCGCGTCAGCCCGTTTTCCGATCAAGGCCAAAGACTTGATTCCTGAGTTTTCCGGGCCGGCGCTGGGCAAGAAACTGGCCGAGCTGGAAGGGCGTTGGATTGCATCGGGCTTTACCCTGACCCGCAAAGATTTGCTGGGCGGTTAGCACGAAGTCTCAAAAGGGGATGACAAATCAAATCGAGTATGGTTACTTGCGCCTGTCACTTGATTTGGAGGGAGGCATGCGAATGTATTACGGGATCTGGTTCGGCTAAAGCCGGAACGCTCGACCCGTAGGGGTGGTGTTCTGGCGCCATCTTTCTTCGCACGTCCTATTTATCTTGCTCAATTGGAGCATCCTCCATGTTTCGCTATTTCGAAAACCTTGTAGACCCTTTTGTCGCCTATACGGAATCTGACACACCACCAACGCGGCTGTGGCCGTTCATGCTGGATTATTCACAGCCCTTCATGAAGGTCTTTTTCTGGGCCGGACTTATTTCCATCATCGTGGCAGGCGTTGAGATCGGACTGATCTATTACATGGGCCGCGTTGTCGATCTGCTGGGCGGCACGCCGACCGAAGTCTGGCAAAACCACGGAACCGAACTGCTGTGGATGGCCGCATTTATTCTATTGTTGCGACCCATCCTGCATCTGGTCGACGTCCTGTTGTTGAACAACACGATCCTGCCGAACTTTGGCACGCTGATCCGCTGGCGCGCGCATAAACACGTGCTGCGTCAATCGGTTGGTTGGTTTGAAAACGACTTTGCAGGCCGTATCGCCAACCGGATTATGCAGACGCCACCAGCTGCGGGCGAAGTGGTGTTTCAGGTCTTTGACGCGATTTCATTCTCGCTTGCTTACCTGATCGGCGCGGCGATTCTGCTGTACGCGGCAGATGCGCGCCTGCTTATTCCGCTCCTGATTTGGTTCGCGTTTTATGCTGTGCTGGTGCGTTGGACCGTAAAACGTGTTGGACCGGCCTCGCAGGCGGCCTCAGATGCACGCTCGACCGTGACGGGTCGTGTGGTGGACAGCTATACCAACATTCATTCGGTTAAGATGTTCGCCCATAACGCGCAAGAATTGGACTATGCGCGCGAAGCGATCGAGGAAACGCGCCGCACATTTCAGGTCGAAATGCGGATCTTCACTGTCATGGATGCTGTTCTGGTCACCCTGAACGGCCTGCTGATAGTTGGTGTTGTGGGTTGGGCGATTTATCTGTGGATGCAGGGCAGCGCGACCGTAGGTGTGGTCGCCGCTGCAACTGCGCTGACGCTGAGGCTGAACGCCATGACCGGCTGGATCATGTGGGCGCTGACCAGCTTCTTCCGTCAGCTCGGTATTGTGGCCGAAGGGATGCAGACGATTGCGCAACCTGTCGATTTGCTGGACGCCCCGGCTGCCAAGCCTCTGCGCCTGACAAACGGCCAGATCGAAATCCGCGATTTGTCGCATCATTACGGGCGCGAAACCGGTGGTCTGGATCATATCAACATATGCGTTCAGCCCGGTGAAAAGATTGGCCTGATCGGTCGGTCTGGTGCTGGTAAATCGACCCTCGTGAAACTGCTCTTACGGTTTTACGACGTTGAACGCGGCGCTATCCTGATTGACGATCAGAACATCGCACAGGTCACTCAGGACAGTCTGCGCAGTCATATCGGTATGGTTCAGCAGGACAGCGCATTGTTGCATCGCTCGGTTCGGGACAACATTCTATATGGCCGTCCTGATGCCACTGAATTGCAGATGATCACAGCGGCGAAACAGGCCGAGGCGCATGAGTTCATCCTTGACCTGCAGGATCCTGAAGGGCGCACCGGCTATGACGCGCATGTGGGGGAACGCGGCGTAAAGCTCAGCGGTGGTCAAAGGCAGCGGGTGACGCTGGCGCGGGTGATCTTGAAAGACGCCCCGATATTGTTGTTGGACGAGGCAACATCCGCCCTAGATTCCGAGGTTGAAGCGTCAATTCAGGAAACCCTCTACGGCATGATGCAAGGTAAAACCGTGATCGCCATTGCCCACCGGCTCAGCACTATCGCACAGATGGACCGCATTCTGGTGATGGATGGGGGCCGCATCGTGGAAGAGGGTGCGCATTCCGAGCTGTTGTCGCAGGGCGGCCTTTACGCGCAGTTCTGGGCGCGGCAGTCTGGCGGCTTCATGAACCCGGAGGCCGCTGAATGAGGGTTGCCGACCTCATAAACCCATTCAAGAACATCGAAACGCCCCCACCGCAAACTTTGGGGGCGTTCATTCGCTGGAGCTTATCCGGCGCGTGGCCGATGCTGTTTATTGCGGCGTTCTTCTCGGCAACCGCTGGCGCGATGGAGGCGGGGACCGCCTGGATCCTCGGTTGGGTGATCGATGTGGCGACCTCCAGCGGGCCTGAGGACTTTCTGACCGCTGGAAACATGTGGATGATCTTCGGCGCAGTGGCGTTTTTCATGGTGCTGCGACCCATCCTGTTTGGGCTGTCGTCGCTGTCGAACAATTACATTGTCATGCCTAACATCCCGCCATTGGTTCTGGCCAAGTTGAACCGTTGGACGCTGGGCCAGTCCGTGACCTATTTCGATGACGATTTCGCGGGCCGGATTGCTCAGAAGCAGATGCAGACCTCGAATGCCATGGCCTCGGTCGTGTCGGAAACGATTAGCGCAATTGTCTTCGCTTTGGCGTCACTTGTGGGCTCTTTGCTTTTGTTAGGGTCTATTCACCCGTTGGTGATGTTGCCGTTTGCGGCCTGGCTTGTGGTGTATTTCTTGCTGGTGCGGTGGTATCTGCCGCGCATCCGCAAACGATCGGCAGAACGGGCCGGGGCGCGGGCGATGGTGTCAGGACAGGTGGTCGATACGATCACCAATATCAAAACCGTCAAACTGTTTGCCCATGCGGATTTCGAAGATCAGGCCGCGCGGCACTCGATGGTCGAGCTGCGCGAAAGATCGCTGGATTTCGGCAAACTATCGGCAAGCTTCCGATTCATTCTGATGACGCTCGCTGGGATTCTCCCGGTCCTGTTGCTGGGCGCAACGCTTTGGCTGTGGCAAGCCGGCAGTGCAACTGCTGGCGATATCGTTGCGGCCGGTGCCGTTTCGATCCGCATCGCGCAAATGACAGGCTGGGTCAGTTTCACGCTGATGGGTCTGTACGCCAATGTCGGAGAAATCGAGAACGGCATGAAGACGCTGGCCAAACGCGACCGGGTCGAAGACGCATCACAGGCCAGGGAGCTAAACGTTACCGAAGGCAGCATCAGTTTTGACGCTGTCAGCTTTGCCTATGGCCGGGATGTTGGCGGTGTCACAGACCTGAATATGACCGTAAAGCCGGGTGAGAAACTGGGTATCGTCGGTGCTTCCGGTGCCGGGAAATCAACCTTGGTTTCGTTGTTATTGCGGCTCTATGACGGGGAAAAAGGTACAATTAGCATCGATGGGCAGGATGTGTCACATGTGACGCAGGACAGCCTGCGCCGCCAGATCGGCATGGTCACGCAAGAAACCGCGATGTTCAATCGCTCGGCCCGCGAGAATATCCTCTATGGTCGCCCTGACGCCCGAGAGGCTGAGATGGTCGAGGCGGCAAAAAAGGCCGAAGCGCATGAGTTCATCCTCAGCCTTCAGGATGCGCATGGTCGCACCGGATATGATGCGCATCTGGGAGAACGTGGAGTGAAACTCAGCGGCGGTCAGCGTCAGCGGATCGCACTGGCCCGCGCCATTCTGAAGGACGCGCCGATCCTGGTTTTGGACGAGGCGACATCAGCGCTGGATTCCGAGGTCGAGGCATCGATTCAGACCGCACTACACCGGGTGATGCAGGGCAAGACGGTTCTGGCCATTGCGCACCGTTTGTCGACGCTCAGCGAGATGGACCGCATTGTCGTGTTGGACCATGGACAGATCGTAGAAACCGGCACCCATGATGCGTTGTTGGAAAAAGGCGGGCTATACGCTCGGTTCTGGCATCGTCAATCGGGCGGGTTCATTCAGGCGGAAGCTGCCGAATAAGGGTTTTGTTGCGGGTAATCCCCCGGTATCAGGCCAGCTATGACGCAACAATTCACCATAAACCGCCTTGGGCACCAGGGCGATGGCATCGCGGATGGCCCAGTCTATGCGCCGCGCACCCTGCCGGGCGAGGTGGTCAGCGGCACGCTTCTGGATCAATTCCTGACTGATATTCGGGTGGATACGCCTTCCGACCAGCGGGTGAAGGCGCCGTGCCGTCACTATAAGGCGTGTGGCGGATGCCAGCTGCAGCATGCGTCTGATGCGTTTGTTGCAGATTGGAAAGTCGACATCGTCCGCAACGCGCTTGCGGCACAAGGGTTAGAGGCGACTATGCGCCCGATCCACACGTCGCCGGAACGATCTCGTCGCCGCGCGACCATCACTGTGCGTAGGACGAAGAAGGGCACGCTGGCCGGTTTTCATGGACGCGCTTCGGATACCATCACAGAAATTCCCGATTGCCATCTGTTGGACCCGGCTCTGATTGCCGCGATTCCAGTGGCCGAGGCGCTGGCCGCGTTGGGCGGCAGCCGAAAGGGGGCTCTTGCCGTTACCCTGACCCTGTCCGAGGGCGGTTTGGATGTGGCCGTCAAAGGTGGCAAGCCACTGGATGGACCTTTGGAACTGGCGCTGGCGCAGGCCACGGAGAAACATGCGCTCGCGCGGCTCAGTTGGGATGGCGAGGTGATTGCCATGCGCCACGCCCCTGTTCAACGGTTTGGAGATGTCGCGATCGTGCCCCCGTCGGGCGCGTTTCTGCAAGCAACCAAAGACGGCGAACAGGCTCTAACATTGGCGGTTTTGGAGGCTGTTCAGGGCGCTAAGCGAGTTGTTGATCTGTTTTCCGGCAGCGGTACGTTCTCTCTCCCATTGGCAAAAATGGCGGAAGTCCACGCAGTTGAGGGTGAAGCTGCCATGAACCAGGCCTTGGATAAGGGATGGCGCCGGGCGCAAGGCCTCAAGCGTATAACGACCGCGGTGCGGGATCTGTTTCGCCGTCCGTTGATGCAGGATGAGTTGAACTCCTTTGATGCTGTTGTCCTGGACCCGCCGCGCGCAGGGGCCGAAGCGCAAGTGGCCGAATTGGTTCAGGCGCAACGCCCGGTGATTGCCTATGTCTCGTGCAACCCGGTGACCTTTGCGCGCGACGCCAAATCCCTTGTCGATGCAGGATACACCCTTAAATGGGTACAGGTTGTTGACCAATTTCGATGGTCGTCACATACGGAACTTGCCGCGCGGTTTGTGCTGAACCCCGGATCTTGAGCAGACAGGAGAGAGCGAGACATGGGGTTCAATCAGCGCTTGCTGGCCATCATCGAAGCGCCAGCCTTCGGGCGGTTCATTACCGGTGTCATTATCTTCAATGCTGTGTTGCTGGGGATGGAAACGTCGCCCACGCTGATGGCACAAGCGGGTCCATTGATCGTATTTCTGGACAGCGTTTGCCTGGGCATCTTTGTTGTCGAGATCGGGATCAAGCTGATCGTCACTGGCCGCAGGTTTTTTACCAGCGGCTGGAACATCTTTGACTTTCTGATCGTCGGGATTGCGCTGGTTCCGGGGGGCGGAGGGCTGTCAGTATTGCGGGCCCTGCGTATCCTGCGGGTGCTGCGTGTCATTTCCGTCGCGCCACGTCTGCGCCGCGTGGTCGAAGGCTTTATCTCGGCCGTTCCGGGTATGGCTAGTGTGTTCCTGTTGATGGCGATTCTCTTTTACATCGGTGCGGTGATCTCGACCAAACTGTTCTCGCAATCTTTCCCCGACTGGTTTGGTGATCTTGGGCTGTCGGCCTATACCTTGTTCCAGATCATGACGCTGGAAAGCTGGTCGATGGGCATCGTCCGCCCGGTGATGGAGGTGTATCCTTATGCCTGGTTGTTTTTTGTCCCATTCATCATGGTCACGACATTTGCGGTGGTGAACCTGCTGGTCGGCTTGATCGTAAATTCGATGCAGGATGCCCATCATGCCGAAGATGAGGTGAAAACAGACGCCTACCGGGACGAGGTAATTGCGCGACTTGAAATCATCGAACGCCATTTAATTGAGCAGTCGAACATCAAAAAGTGATTTCAGTTTTTATTTTTTTTGGCATAATAGCCGAAAAAAAGAAGCAGGCAGTGAAAAATATGGATCGTCGAGTATTTGGATTGGGTGCTATGGCAACGCTGAGCCTTTCGGCTTGTGCCTCAGCCGGCCCGAGAATTTTGACTTACAATGGGCCCGAGGTTACCTCGCTTGTTGTGAACAAGGGATCACGCAAACTCTATCTTCTTCATCATGAGCAGGTCCTTCGGGAATATGATGTTGATTTGGGATTTGCTCCGAACGGCACGAAGATAAAACGCGGTGATGGTCGTACCCCGGAGGGCACGTATCTGATCGATCGCCGAAATCCCCGAAGCCGATATCACCTGTCGCTGGGAATCTCTTATCCGGACTCGCAGGACATCGCATTAGCGAAAGCTGCAGGTGTTGATCCGGGTGGCGATATTTTCATCCACGGACAACCCAATCTGCGGTCTGAGTTCAAGCGCGCGAAAAAGACGCCGGATTGGACAGCGGGCTGCATCGCGGTGAAGAACGACGAAATTGAAGAGATCTATGCGATGGTCAATCGCGGCACGCTGATCACCCTGCGCGCATAGGATTTTACGACTGCGGCCGCCATGGGCCGACTCCAAATTGCAAATAGTCGCGATGGTATGCTTCGGCTGAGAGCGCCTCGAGTTGTTCGTCGTAAATCTGCTCCAGCGTATAAGGCATGTCTTCCGGGCAGACCTCTGGTTCGGGTGGGTTTGCATGACCCATTGAACGGGCGAGCGCGGGCAGGGCCGTTCCCAACTCCTCTTCTCGCAGGATCAGATCTGGCATGGCGAACCCCGACATCCCCTCGATCACCAAAGACTGGCTGCACCAGGCTCCGTCCACGCGGATCGGCGTCTGGCCATCCAGGTTGTGGCGCAGAAAGGTCAGAAAGGCAGCAAATGCCTCATAGTGCTGGTCGATGGAATAGTTGTTGTCCCGCACTTGTCCCGGGATCGGCAATTTGAACCGATTGCGCAGCGTGTGTCGGATCACCTGATAGCTGCCCGGTCCCTTGTTCAGAATACGGGTACAAAAGGCGGTGTGCGCTCGAGCCAACGGGTGACGTAGAACAGTGAATTTGCGGTGCCCCGTTTGGGATTGCATCCATGCGCGGGTTTGCTTGCGATTGCGATCAGTGATCAGATCGTCAGGGTGGGTTTCGTCCAGTTTCGCCAGCCAATCCCTGATCACCGGCTCAACACCGCTGCGGATGGGCAGATACATAAGCGGGGTTTTGGTCGCAGCCACATAAAGTGTCGCTGCCGGACCGCGTCGGGGTTCAAAATTCGGGGTGCGGTGCAGGTTGAACCAATCCACTCCAGCCAGCGACTGTTCCATGTCGGCTGGATTGGTCACTTTTGACAAAGGCGCGGCCGGGTTTTGCGGCTTTAGCGTATCGTCCAATTGATCCAGACGCCCTTCAACACCCAACCACCCAGCCAACCCATTCAGGACATTCAGCTGGTTCAGATCGTCGTAACCGATGTAAAACGCGGTCTGGCCGGATTTCTGCAGGTGGTTTAGCAGAAACTCCTGATGGCGCTGCAGGTTATCGAGATAGCCTGCAAATCCTTCGGGATCAAATTCAACCTGCGCGTCCAGACGGCGTTTGATGTTCTTCAGTTGCCACTGCTTGGTCGCGCGCGCAATTTTCAGCGAAAGATAGCTGTCCAGCGGATTGCGGGTCAGTATGATCTTGGCGCATTTAGGATCGTTTAGCGCAGGCTCAAGAACCCGCGGATCGTGGTCTTGGAAATAGCGGAAGCCGTTCAGGCATCCCGGGGCTGACCGAATGGCGTTGATCAGTTGTGTTGGGTCAGTGTCGCGTTCAGCCAGCGAAACACCCAGCAGGTTTTCGGATTTTAGTCGGCCGATGAAATGTGGGTTGAACGCCTCACCATGGCAGCTAATGCCGTCAATCGCATTCAGATTGGCTTCCAACAGGTTCGAGCCAGTGCGCATTGCGGCCAGAACGATGAAGTAGTCGAACTTGGCTGACATCGGCGATCACTGCACCAGATAGGGTTTGCGGTAGGGTTTGGTCTGGGTTCCGAACACATCATCGGCGGGGAAATCACCCATCAGGTACGGGTGCATTCCCTGGTTCTTCAGGTTCTGAAGGAACTGACCGAACCCGGACAGGTCGACCATCGTCGGAGCTTCGGTCAGGTGGCTTGCCTGCTGTGTTCCGATTTCATCGATAATGCTTTGCAATGGCTCCATCGGGGATTCGATGAACTCTGCCAGGGTCCAACTGCGCATCCGGGCTTTGGTCCAGACCGAGGTCAGAATCTCGAGTTGTTTGGATTCGATCTGCTGCAGACGGGCGGCTTCGGTTCTGATATCTGCGAAATTCATGTTTGATCGGAACAGGTCAATTGCCCAGGCCCCGGTGATCACCGAAATCTGGGCGTTTTTGTCCCGCGCCAGCAACCAGTTGATGTCTTGAGTGTCGGCTGGTCCGAATTGAAAACACTGGCGTTCACCGCGCGTGTTCCAGATCAGGTTCGACAGAAACGCTGTTGGGTTGTAATCGCGTAGCGTCGCGCTATCCGTGAGCGCACCGTTGATGATGGTTTCACCTTGCGCAAACTCGGCCCGATCGGGGCCGAACAAATGTCCGTGGACCTTGGCGCCAGTAGTGTCTGACAACCAGGCTTCGAACCCCTCGAACACTTCGGAAAAGCCCTGAAATACACAATACGGGGATGAGGTCAGGCCGTTTTCGCTGCCATGTCTGGGAAAGCGGCTTTGCATGTACAAACCATCGCGGCCATGCGTTCGTCGTTCAACGGCCTTGGCGAACACCCGGTCGATCTTACCGGGATTGGGCTCGGCTGGTTTCATTGCTCCGGCCTGATCAGTCAGAAAGGACTGATACAACCGATCCGCGCGCCACCAGATTTTCCGAGCGACAAAGCAATCCGACCGGCGCAACAGCTGCAGATGATCATCATAGAAAATATGCGGCCGGCCTTGATAGTCGAATTTGGACAGAGTCAGCGATCGGCTCTCGATATGGGTTGAATACAGACGCGCCAGAGTTTGAAAGTAGCTTTCATCCGGGATCCAGACGTGGCGAAAATATGCGTCATAGATTTTGCGCTTCGGATCCTGCAGGACCGCCGACAGTGTTTGACGGGTCAGGCACCACCACTGGCTGCCCATATGCGGCATCAATCCTTCGGGTATCCGTCGGCGGATGCCCAACGCGCGTTGCAATTTGACATATGTGTCAAACAGCTTGCGATGCTTGCGCCATGAAAACGGGAAGCGCAGCGTGAAACGTTCGTGATCCAAGCCACCGATGGTCCAGCTGACGTCAGCGGTTGTTGCGCTTTCGATAAAGTCGATGCGGGGCCGGTCGGCAAGATAATCGATCAGTTCCTGAACCGGGCGCAAGGGCAGGCAGGCACCCGAGGACAAGAACACGTGACGGACATCAGGATAGGACTCCAGCAGCAGCTCGGACGCGCATTGCGAGGCGGCGACGATGCCCCAGCCACCCCAGTCGCAGATATGGCGGTCCGAGAATACAATCAGCGGATTGTCTCCGCAAGACGAGACAAATTTGGAATAAGCAACATCCGCCACTTTGCGATCGACATGGATCACGACGGGGCACCCGGCTGCAGTCCAGTGTCGCGCCACCTGTTCTGCGCGATCCAATGCTGTATGTACCAGCATGACGATGCCAAGACTGCTCATGCCCAGTTTCCTTTTGACATGAGACCCAGAATCTCAAGCTGCCGCCAGTTGATGAACTTCTCTGAACAGGTGCACCAGAAAACGGGCTTACCCTCAAGCTGCTGCGCATAGGCTTTGTATTCGCCGGACCCACGGTAGTGTTCTCCGCGCTGCAGCTCCTCATGCGCCTTGTCGCCCAATGTGTTGATCAATTTAGCATGCAGCAGGGCGCCGCTGGTTTTCTCTCCGCCCCACTCATCGTAGACCTGGTTCAGGCCGCGCGGTAAAAGCGAATGAGTTGAGCTTACATAGACATAGCGCCTATCCCATTTGACCAGTGGGATTTTGTTCAATGCAGGCGCTTTGGCCGGAGTCTCTTGAAAAAACACACGTGCCCTCGGCCCACCCTGAATCCAAAGATTTTTGTAAACTGGATTCTTTGTGATCGTGTAGTTTCCTGCATCAAACCAGCGCGCGATATCAAATGGGTTTTGTCCTTCGGTGTAAGGTTCCGCGTCCACTGGCCCCTGCGGATACATGTCGATCAACATGGTGCCAAAGCTGCGCACGGCGCAGCCGTCCAGCCAGTCGGTCAGGGCGCGGATCGGTCGTGTATCGCAAAACGGATAGATAAAGAACTCATCCGGATCGACGGTCAGAACCCAGTGCCCATGCGCATATTTCCGAAGCAGATAGTTTGACCAGTCCAAACCATAAGACGCTTTCTTGTAGCTGGTCTTTGTGCGCCAGACCGAGACATCCGGCTGCGCTTGCAGAAACTCAAAGCTGCCGTCATCACTGTCATTGTCGACAAACAGAAAGTGATTGATGCCCAGTTTGCGATAGTAATCCAGAAGATAGGGCAGGCGGATCTTTTCGTTGCGGATGACACTCATCAGCAGAATATCGTCCGAACGGATCGCTGCGGTGTTGGTGCTGGCCGGCTTCAACTCGCGTCGTTTTTTGACACATCGCAAAATACGGCGCTTGCGCCGCAATCTCATTCGATATGATCCCCATAGGCTCACGCGACTGCCCAACCTTTTGTATAACGCGAGCGTTCCCCGTGTCTGCCAAGACGTGTTTGGCACCAGGGTCTTGCCGGTTTATGCCATTTTTGCATCTTGCAAAGCAATGAATTTAAAAGCCGTTAGTGACGGGCATGGTTTTTATGCCCTTGTTTTCTGTGATCATTCCCAACCTCCGGCGTTCATCAGGCCCATTTGCTGCAACTGTGCCCAGCCTGCGTATTCAGTGGAGTTTGGGGTCCACATGTCCGGGGAGTTAATTATCTCATCATAGTATGGCCCGAACTGGTCCGGATCGTGAAAGTGCTGTCGTCGCTGTTTCTCGATTTTAGACTTTTCGACAATTTCCGGCAGAAACTTTGTATGTAGCAAAACGCCAGACGGTGTTTCTCCTCTGGGCCCGTCATAGGCAGCATTCAGGTTTCGGGGCAAAACCGAATGACAGGAGTTCACGAAAGCATAGCGGCACGACCACCGCACCAACGGAATTTTATTCAAGGTCGGAGAGCACTGTCGCACCTGCGTAAAGAACATGCGTTCGCGCACACCGCCTTGCACCCAAAGATTGCCCGCCGGACTTTGCCGCTGTGTGCGATACGGCCCGGCATCGAACCACTTCAGAGCTTTGGCCGGGTCGGTTTCGGGATCATAGGCTTGGGACCCCAGTGGACCTTTGGGGTACAGATCCAGCATCAACGCGCCAAACGCCGCGCGCCCCTGCTGGTCCAGCCAGGCGGTCAGATCGTGCAGCGAGCGGTGGTCGTGATTTGCGTAGATCAACAGCTCATCGGCATCGACCATCAGGTTCCAGTGTCGGCTACCATACCGCATCTGCAGCCCGGTCAGCCAGTCCAGCCCATACCGGGACGCACGATAGCTGGCATGCGTCCGCCACAGTGAGACATCCGTCTGATCCAGAAGATACTCGGTTGATTGATCGTCGCTGCCATTGTCCACGATCAGAAAATGGTCGACTCCTAACCGGCGATAGTGGCGAAAAAACCAGGGCAAGCGGGTGATTTCGTTGCGCAGCGTCGTAAAAACCAGAATGTCTCCACGCTCGATTGTGTTGGTTCGATCCATCAGGCAGGACAGCTGCTTTTGGCTGCGCCACGATCTCCAGAGAAGACGACGACGTTTCCAGCGCAGGCGGTACTTCTGCCCCCATCCGATTTGGGGGAGCATCTGTGCCGCGTTGCTGGTCACAGGATCCTCATTTCTCGTAGTGGCCGTTCTGGTGCCAGCGCCAAGCATCTGAGATCATAATCTCTAAGGTAGAGCGTTTGGGATTCCAGCCCAGTTCGGTCTCGGCGCGCACCGAGCCTGAAACCAGCTTGGTGCAATCACCTGCCCGCCGGGCACCGACGGTATAAGGGACCGGGCGATTGGTCACGGACTTGGATTGTTCGATGACCTCGAAAACCGAAAACCCGGAACCGGTGCCCAGATTGAACACCCGGCTGTCCTTGCCTTGTTCCAGCCAATCCAGCCCAAGAACATGGGCATCCACCAGATCACAGACATGCACATAATCGCGAATGCAGGTGCCGTCCGGCGTTTCGTAGTCGGTGCCGAAAACGGTCAACCCATCCCGTTTGCCGTCAATTGCATCCAGCATCAATGGAACAAGATGAGTTTCGGGTCGATGGAATTCGCCGACCTCGCCATCAGGGTCCGCGCCTGCGACGTTGAAATAGCGGAAGATCACATGGCGCAGACCATGGGCGGCCTCGAAATCGCGCAGGATATCTTCGATCGCCCGTTTAGAGGCCCCGTAGGCGTTCAGCGGGTGCTGCGATGTGGTCTCATCCAAAACCACATTGTCATGCTCGCCATAGGTGGCGCAGGTGGACGAGAATACAAAGTCCAGACATCCCGCAGCAACCGCGGCCTCGATCAGTGTCAGGGAACCGGTGACGTTATTTGACCAGTACTTTGCGGGCTCTGCCATAGCCTCGCCCACCTGGCTAAGGGCTGCAAAATGCATCACCGCCACCGGCTGATGTTTGGCAAAAACCTCGTCCAGTTGCGCCCGGTCCATCAGGTCGCCCTGTTCGAACGGGCCGAATTTCACCGCATCCTGCCAGCCGGTGACGAGATTGTCATAGGTCACCGGGGTATAGCCTGCCTGCGACAACGCCTTGCAGGCATGTGATCCGATGTAGCCAGCGCCACCGGTTACGAGAACAGTCTTCATATGTCGCCCATAGAGTCAGAGTTGAAGGTTGCTATGCCATCGCAATAGCGAACGTCAGGGGGAAAAGCGGTCAATCCAGACCCATATCTGCCATCATAGCCTCAATTTTAGGCACATCTTGGGGGTTGTTGAGCTCCCAGAACTGACGGCCCTTGGCCTCAACCTCGACGCACAGAACCTTGCGGCCGTTCTCCATGAACCGCAATTGTTCCAGCCCTTCCAGCTGCTCCAGTGGCCCCACCGGCCAATCCGGATAAGACTCCAGTGCGTCCGGGCGGTACGCGTAGACGCCGACATGATGAAAGACAGGGGTTGGATCGGTGCCCGCATAGGTTTGCGCCGTGAACGGCACAACTTCTTTCGAGAAGTACATTGCGCTATGATCACTGGCAAAAACGGCCGTCGTGCCACCAACACGGTCATGTTTGCGGTCGTTTAAAAGACCTCTCAGCGCGTCTCCGTCGCAACGCAACACAGGTGTTGCCACACCCGCATCCGGCGCGGCGCGCAGACCCGAGATAAGGTCTTCGACAAACCAATGCGGCGTCAGCGGAGCGTCGCCTTGCAGGTTGACCACGATGTCATACTTGGCGCCCAACACGCTATGGGCTTCGGCACATCGTTCGGTGCCATTGCCACAGGCCTCGGATGTCATCACAACCTCGGCCCCGAACGCTTCGGAAACCTCGCGGATGCGATCATCATCTGTGGCAACGACCACACGATCGACGCCGGACACGGATTTCGCCGCGCGCCACGACCGTTCGATCAGCGTCATCGCAGTGCCGTTTGCACCTGTCAAAGGCACCAGAGGTTTGCCGGGATAGCGGGATGAGGCATAGCGGGCGGGAATGGCAAGCAGTACGGACATCAGGCCTCCTTCAGGTCTACACCTGGGGCGTACGCGATGAAAAACGGGTTTGCATACCCGTCTTTGCCATAAGTAAGGGCAGAATGATCATCAAAACGCACCACCTTGCCGCCCGCACCAGCCAGCACAGCATGACCAGCGGCTGTGTCCCATTCCATTGTACGCCCAACGCGGGGATAGATGTCTGCCTCACCAGTCGCGATCAGACAGAACTTGAGCGAAGAGCCCGCGCTCTTGCTGTCCTGAACCTGATATTTGTTGATGTAGTCATCGGTCGCTTGATCGCGGTGAGATTTAGAAGCCACAACCAAAAGCGCCGAATTGTCAGGATCCGACACGGATATCGGCGCAACCGTACCCGGTTGATCCTTTTCCAAGGCTCCGGTTTCCTCGACAGATTGGCCATCGGCCTGAGTATAGAACATGCGATCGCGGGCAGGGGCGTAAACAACGCCTCGGGTTGGCACGCCGTTTTCAACCAAAGCGATGTTCACCGTGAAATCGCCACGTCGGTTGATGAACTCTTTGGTACCGTCCAGAGGATCCACGATCAGGAACGTATCGCCCTTTTCAGAATGCGAGGCGGCCTGTTCTTCGGTCACCAACAAAATTTCGGGAAACGCGTCGCGCAACCCGGCGGAAATCAGGGCATCAGCAGCTTCGTCTGCCTCGGTCACTGGGCTGGAATCGGATTTGACTTTGACGTCAAAATCATCCGACTGGTAGATTTCCATGATCTTGTCGCCCGCTTCCAGGGCCAAACGTCGGATGACGGGAATGAGGGCGTCATAGGTCACAAAAATGCTCCGTTCCTGTGGTTTGTTGATCCAAACTCATGACGGACTTATGATGCGCCGGTTACCGAACGGCAAGATATTCATGCCAGATTAGGGACAACAAAGCAGGGAAGACGCGTCGCGTGTTTTATTTCAAGCGGAACCAAACGCTGCTGGGCGGCGCATTCACAACGATGGAACTGGTGTTCCATGCGGTGGTGCGCAGTGTACGTTCCCAGCATGCGAACGCGGTCATGGCGATCCTGATCAACATCATGCAGGTGGTGGTGATGGCGCTGATCTTCTATTTGATCATGTCATTCATGGGCACGCGGGTTGCCAAGATCCGGGGGGAGTTCATTCTTTACATCCTGTCGGGTGTTTTCCTGTTCATGATGCATGTCCAATCAGTCGGTTCCATCTCCGGGGTTAAAGGGGTCAATAACCCGATGATGCTGCACTCCCCAATGAACGTGATGGTCATGATTCTGGCGGCTGCGTTTGGAACGCTTTACAAGCAGATGATGTCTATCCTGGTGATCCTGTTTGTCTACAGTGTCACCGTCAAACCGCTCGAGATTCAGGATCCCGGCGGCGCGTTTGCAATGTTGATCCTGTCGTGGTTCACAGGATGTGCAGTTGGTCTGGTGTTCATGGCGCTCAAGCCGTGGCTTCCAACCTTCTCGTCTATGGCCAGCAATGTTTACCGCCGTCTGAACATGGTGTTCTCCGGAAAGATGTTCGTTGCCAATGCGCTTGGCGGCGGAATTCTGATGATGTTTGCCTGGAACCCGCTGTTCCACATCATCGATCAGTGCCGCGGGTTTGTGTTTCGAAACTACTTTCCACGCAACACCAGCTGGGAATACGCCCTTTGGGTTGGGATCGCGCTGCTGATGATTGGCCTGCTGGGCGAGTTCTTCACCCGCAAGCACGTCTCGCAAAGCTGGAACGCCCGCCGCTAATGCGCCACCCTGAGCGTCAGGTTGATCCTGCCACCCTTGGGCAACAGCTTTGATGATCCGTGCCGGATTCGATCCACGCCGTGATATGCCAACCTCGCGACCCCGCCCATGATCACGACGTCCCCTGAATTCAGCCAGATCGATTCGGTCTTGCCTCCACGCGTGGTGTTGCCGATGCGGAACAGCGCATCGTCGCCCAGAGAAATCGACAATACCGGCCAGGAAAAATCTGCCTCATCCTTGTCCTGATGCAGCCCCATTCGGGCATCTTCACTATAGTAGTTGATCAGGCAGCAGTCCGGGTCACGTTCAGCGCTGGCCAGTTCGTGCCAGATATTCAGAACCGACTCGGGAATTCCCGGCCACGCGCCACCTTTGGGGTGTTGCGTTTGATATCGATACCCGGATCTGTCCGTGACCCAACCAACCGCGCCCGCCGAGGTCATGCGCACGGACATTTCCTTGCCTGACGGGGTCATCGCTCGGAACAAGGGTGCGGCTTTCAGAATCGGTCGCAGGTCGTCGATCAGCTGACCTTGTGCCGCCGTATCCAGATAGCCTTTTCTGATATCAAAACCGCGCAAAAGCAGCCGTGCCATCCCAGATTTCCCATTCCTTACCGAAACCTTGCGGAAAAAGGCCGCAGATTTGCGAAAACCTGCATTTCTGAACGCTTGCAGGCCCCTGTTCCCGCCCTTATATACGCCGGGACGCGCGATGGTGTAGTGCTGTCGCGCACAACAGATCGGGGACGGGATGCCATAAAGGGTCCAGCCCTCGGGACATCGCCTTGAAGAGAAAGGGATCGCAAATGGGAAAAGTAATAGGGATTGACCTCGGCACCACCAACTCGTGTGTGGCCATCATGGACGGCTCGCAGCCGAAGGTCATCGAAAACGCAGAAGGGGCGCGGACCACGCCCTCGATCGTCGCCTTCACCGAAGATGAGCGACTGGTCGGTCAGCCTGCCAAGCGTCAGGCGGTCACCAACCCCGACAACACCATCTTTGGCGTCAAGCGCCTGATCGGTCGTCGTGTGGATGATGCAGAAGTCGAAAAAGACAAGAAAATGGTGCCATATGCCATCGTCAATGGTGGCAACGGCGACGCGTGGGTCGAAGCCCGCGGTGAAAAGTACTCCCCAAGCCAAATCTCGGCCTTCACTCTGGGTAAGATGAAGGAAACCGCTGAGAGCTATCTGGGTGAGGAAGTCACACAAGCCGTCATCACCGTTCCGGCCTATTTCAATGACGCCCAGCGTCAGGCGACCAAAGACGCAGGCAAGATCGCCGGTCTGGAAGTCTTGCGGATCATCAACGAACCGACAGCTGCCGCCCTGGCCTATGGCCTGGACAAGGAAGAAACCCAAACCATCGCGGTCTATGACCTTGGTGGTGGTACCTTCGACGTGACCATTCTGGAAATCGATGACGGTCTGTTCGAAGTCAAATCGACCAACGGCGACACCTTCCTGGGTGGTGAAGACTTTGACATGCGCATCGTCAACTACCTGGCGGACGAGTTCAAAAAAGAACACGGTGTCGACCTGTCTGCCGACAAGATGGCCCTGCAGCGTCTGAAAGAAGCTGCTGAAAAAGCCAAGATCGAACTGTCCTCGACCTCGCAGACCGAAATCAACCAGCCGTTCATCTCGATGGGTGCCAACGGGCAGCCGCTGCACATGGTCATGAAACTGACCCGTGCCAAGCTGGAATCTCTGGTTAGCGATCTGATCAAGAAATCGATGAAGCCTTGCCAGGCCGCGTTGAAGGACGCGGGCCTGTCGGCGGGCGACATTGATGAGGTTGTTTTGGTCGGTGGTATGACCCGGATGCCGAAAGTCATCGAAGAGGTCACCAAATTCTTCGGCAAAGAGCCCCACAAGGGCGTGAACCCAGACGAAGTTGTTGCCATGGGCGCCGCCATTCAGGCCGGTGTTCTGCAAGGCGACGTCAAAGACGTGGTTCTGCTGGACGTGACCCCGCTGTCGCTGGGGATTGAGACGCTGGGTGGCGTGTTCACCCGCCTGATCGACCGCAACACCACGATCCCGACCAAGAAGTCTCAGGTCTTCTCGACCGCCGAGGACAACCAGAACGCCGTGACCATCCGCTGTTTCCAGGGCGAACGCGAAATGGCTGCGGACAACAAGATCCTCGGTCAGTTCAACCTTGAAGACATCCCGCCAGCCCCGCGTGGTATGCCCCAGATCGAGGTGACGTTTGACATCGACGCCAACGGTATCGTCTCGGTTTCGGCCAAAGACAAAGGCACCGGCAAAGAGCAGAAGATCACCATCCAGGCATCGGGTGGTTTGTCGGACGAAGATATCGACAAGATGGTCAAGGACGCCGAAGACAATGCCGAGGCGGACAAAGAACGCCGCGAGCTGATCGAGGCGAAGAACCAGGCAGAAAGCCTCATCCATTCGACAGAAAAGTCGATGGAAGAGCATGCCGATAAAGTCGACCCAACCACCATCGAAGCCATCGAGCTGGCGATTGCCGCGCTGAAGGACGAGCTGGAAACCGAGAATGCCGACAAGATCAAGTCGGGCATTCAGAACGTTACCGAAGCTGCCATGAAGCTGGGTGAAGCCATCTATAAGGCACAAGCCGAAGAGGGCGATGAAGAACCTGCAGCTGCGGATGAAGCCCCGGGCGCGGACGACATTGTCGACGCCGAATTCGAAGATCTGGACGACGACAAGCGTAACTAACGGGCAACCGTGCCATTTCGGGCCGGTCCGGTTACCGGGCCGGCCCGATTACGTTGAGACATAAGGAAACACTGATGTCAAAACGCGACTACTATGATGTGCTCGGCGTGTCCAAGGGCGCATCGGCGGACGAGATCAAGAAAGGCTTTCGTACGAAAGCCAAAGAGCTGCATCCCGACCGCAACAAAGACAACCCGGATGCTGAAGCGCAGTTCAAAGAAGCGAACGAGGCCTATGACATTCTGAAAGACGCCGAGCGCAAGGCGGCTTATGACCGCTTTGGCCACGCGGCTTTTGAAAACGGCATGGGCGGCGGGGGCCGTCCCGGAGGCGGCTTTGGCGGGCAGGGCGATTTCTCCAGCGCTTTCTCAGACGTGTTCGACGACCTGTTTGGCGATTTCATGGGCGGTCAACGTGGCGGTGGTGGCGGACGCCGTGCCGCGCGCGGGTCTGACCTGCGCTATAACCTGCGCGTCACGTTGGAAGAGGCCTATACCGGCCTGCAAAAGACCATCAATGTGCCTGCTGCCGTGGCCTGTTCGGCCTGCGAG
The DNA here is from genome assembly GCF_947489545.1 of uncultured Ruegeria sp. Classification (NCBI taxonomy): domain Bacteria; kingdom Pseudomonadati; phylum Pseudomonadota; class Alphaproteobacteria; order Rhodobacterales; family Roseobacteraceae; genus Ruegeria; species uncultured Ruegeria sp. The sequence goes on from NZ_CANLDZ010000009.1 coordinate 153,343, forward strand.
GGCTCGGGTGCCGAAGGCGGCGTAGAGCCGACAACCTGCCCAACCTGTTCAGGCATGGGGAAGGTTCGTGCCCAGCAAGGCTTTTTCACCGTAGAACGGACCTGCCCAACCTGTTCGGGATTGGGTCAGATTATCAAAAACCCTTGTAAATCCTGTCAGGGCGCGGGCCGCGTCGAAAAAGAACGCGCCCTCTCGGTCAACATCCCCGCGGGCGTCGAAACCGGAACTCGTATCCGACTTGCGGGTGAGGGTGAGGCCGGAATGCGCGGTGGCCCTCCGGGCGATCTCTACATCTTCGTCGAAGTGTCCGAGCACAAATTGTTCGAGCGTGACAGTGTGAACCTGTACTGCCGCGTGCCGGTCAGCATGGCCAAGGCTGCCCTGGGCGGATCTATCGAAGTGCCCACCATCGATGGCGGCCGTGGCCGTGTTCAAATCCCGGCGGGCAGTCAGTCAGGTCGCCAGATGCGCCTGCGGAGCAAGGGCATGCCCGCCCTGCGTGGCGGCGGTGTCGGCGACATGTTGATCGAGCTTGCCGTCGAAACCCCGGTCAACCTGACCAGCCGCCAAAAAGAACTGCTGCGCGAGTTTGATGATCTGGGCGAAGACAACCATCCGGAATCCAACAGCTTCTTCTCGTCTGTGAAGTCTTTTTGGGATGGCATGAAAGGCTAATGCGTTTCTGAGCGGGGGGTCTGCCCCCGCAGCATACACACGGCTTTCCCCGAACATGCGTTCAACGGCAGCATATCTTTCCTGCTTCATTTGGCTGAAAATATCCCGGAGCGCGAGGCAGAGCCTCGCATTCCCTGACCTGCCAGGGGCTGTTTTGGCTATAGACTAAAGACCAAACTGGCCAAACAACGGGCAAATTGCCCCTTGATTCCCTGCGTCACCCCTGAGATTGTCAGCCCCAACCGTTGGGGTGCCCAGATCAATGGGCTGAGAGGCGCGAAATCGCTAACCCATCGAACCTGATCCGGGCAATTCCGGCGGAGGGAACGGTCTCAAGTCGATAGACGTTTTCCAAACCCGTTGCCCCCGAAACAGATGGAGCAACGACGTGGCACCTATTGCCTTGACCATTGCAGGATCCGACAGCGGCGGTGGTGCCGGAATTCAGGCTGATCTGAAAGCCATGTCCGCGCTGGGCGTCTATGGCGCCAGCGTCGTTACCGCCGTCACCGCCCAAAATACGCAGGCAGTCACTGCTGTACATGGCATTCCACTGGACGTCATTTCTGCCCAAATCGACGCTGTTCTTGGTGATCTTGACGTCAAGGCGATCAAGATCGGTATGCTGGCGAACCCTGAGATCATTCTTACCGTCGCACAAGGCATTTCCGGCTTTACAGGTCCGGTCGTCTTGGATCCGGTTATGGTTGCAAAATCCGGTGACGCCCTGCTGGCTGGTGAAGCAATCCAGACCTTGCGCGATGTTCTGATGTCTCGCGCCACTGTCCTGACACCGAACCTGCCAGAGGCCGCTTGCCTGCTGGGCATGCCGGTTGCTGGCTCAACAGCCGAGATGATCGAGCAGGGGCGGGCCTTATGTGCTCTGGGCGCAAGTTCAGCATTGATGAAAGGCGGCCATGGCAAAGGCGATGTCTGCCACGACCTGTTGATCAATGCCGCCGGCGTCGCGGCCGAGTTCCAGGCGCCTCGTCAGGACACGAACAACACCCATGGTACCGGATGCACATTGTCATCCTCGATCGCAGCGGGTTTGGCCAAAGGATTGGCGCTGACGGAAGCGGTTGCGCAGGCGCATGAATATCTGCAAGGGGCAATCTCGCAGGCGGACACATTGAATGTCGGCTCGGGCCACGGCCCGGTGCATCATTTCCATCGGATTTGGCCCACGTGACGCTTTGGTCTGTCATAGGGTCCGGCGTCGCCGGTCTGGCCGTCGCCAGCGAGCTGGTCGCGCGCGGCGCTCGGGTGCAGGTGTTCGATCCGGGCGGTCCACCGGGTCCGCATGGATGTTCCTGGTGGGCCGGGGGGATGCTGGCCCCATGGTGTGAATTTGAGAGTGCCGAAGAACCGGTTTTGCGTCTGGGGCAATCGGCCATCGATTGGTGGGCGGACAGAACACCAGTTCAAAGGCGCGGAACGATTGTCGTGGCGAATACGCGCGACCTGCCGGATCTGCGCCGCTTTGCCCGTCGCACCACAGGGTTTGTCAACATTGATCGGGGTATAATCACTGAATTAGAGCCTGATATGGGGTCATTCGGAAAAGGATTGTTTTTCGAACACGAGGCGCATCTCGACCCGCGGCAAGCGCTGCAGGATCTCAGTCGTCAGCTGAAGGAAAAAGGCGTTGAGTTTCGCCAGAAACTGGCCCCTGCACAGCTGGAAAACGCAATCGATTGCCGGGGCTTGCACGCGCGTGAGGTGCTCCATGATCTGCGCGGCGTAAAGGGTGAAATGTTGGTCGTACGCTGCCCCGACGTGACACTGACCCGCCCCGTGCGCCTTCTGCACCCGCGCATGCCACTTTACATCGTCCCCCGCGGCGACGGGATCTATATGTTGGGCGCAACGATGATCGAATCTGAGGACAGCAGCCGCATCACGGCGCGCTCGATGCTGGAATTGCTCAGCGCCGCCTATTCGGTCAATCCCGCTTTTGGCGAAGCTGAGGTGCTGGAAATCGGCGTCGATCTGCGCCCCGCCTTTCCTGACAACCTACCTCGCATCCGGCGCCTTGGGCGGACAATCTATGCCAACGGGCTGTATCGCCACGGCTACTTGTTAGCGCCCGCCCTGGCGCAAGGCGTGGCCGATCTGGCGCTTGAGAACAAACATTCGGAGATGGTCGATGAAGATCGTGCTTAACGGCGAAACGCGCGATGTGCGTGCCGAAACCCTGTTTGATCTGCTGGTGGAATGCGGATTCTCGGACCGTGTCGCCACCGCCGTGAACGAAGAATTCGTCCCCTCAAGCCTTCGCATCGGCCGCGAACTGAAAGATGGCGACCGGATCGAAGTCCTGTCGCCGATGCAGGGGGGCTGACCATGAAGACTTTCTATGGCACCACGCTGCCCAACCCGCTGATGCTGGGCACCGCCCAATATCCCAGCCCGACCATCCTAGAGCAAGCGTTTCGCGCAAGTGGTGCAGGCGTGGCAACCGTATCTTTGCGCCGGGAAGGGGCAGGCGGCACCGGGCAGACCTTCTGGACTATGATCCGCGATCTGGGCGTGCAGATCCTGCCCAACACGGCCGGGTGTCACACTATCAAAGAGGCCGTGACCACCGCCCAGATGGCACGCGAAGTGTTTGATACGACATGGATCAAGCTGGAATTGATCGGCCATACGGACAGTCTGCAACCGGATGTGTTTCAGTTGGTTGAAGCCGCCCGTATTTTGACCGAGGACGGGTTTCAGGTGTTTCCCTATACCACCGAGGATCTGATCGTCGGAGAACGGCTGCTTGAGGCCGGGTGCGAAGTTTTGATGCCCTGGGGGGCGCCTATTGGGTCTGGTCGCGGTTTGAACAACAAATACGCCCTGCGCGCGATGCGGGCCGAGTTTCCCGACGTGCCGTTGGTCATAGATGCGGGTATCGGCCTGCCCAGCCACGCCGCCCATGCGATGGAGCTGGGATATGATGCGGTGTTGCTGAACACTGCTGTGGCCCGAGCGGGCGATCCGATTGAAATGGCGCAGGCCATGGCATTGGCCGTGCAGGCAGGACAGCTGGCCCGTCAGGCCGACCCGATCGAGCCGCGCGACATGGCCGAAGCCTCAACCCCCGTTGTTGGAAAGGCCTTTTTGTCATGAGTTTGGATCGATTTTACCCGATTTTTGACCACTCGGATTGGTTGCGCCGGATGCTGCCATTGGGCGTCAAGCTGGTGCAATTGCGCGTAAAGGATCAGCCCGTTGCCGAGGTTCGTAAGCAGATCGTGATCTCGCAGCAGCTGTGCCGTGAGTATGGCGCCACGTTGGTCGTGAATGACTATTGGCAAGTCGCCATCGACGCGGGATGCGACTGGATTCATCTGGGGCAAGAGGATCTGGATGACGCCGATCTAAAAGCAATCAAAAATGCGGGTCTAAAACTGGGCGTTTCCACTCATGACAATACCGAACTTGAGCGGGTTCTGGCCATGGCCCCGGATTATGTGGCGCTGGGCCCGGTCTATCCGACAATCCTGAAAAAGATGAAATGGCACCAGCAAGGACTGCCCCGGGTGACGGAATGGAAACAGCGCGTGGGCGACATTCCTTTGGTCGGCATTGGCGGTATGAGCGTGGAGCGCGCGCCCGGCGTGTTGGCGGCTGGCGCTGACATTATCTCGGCCGTGACCGATATCACACTAAATGCAGACCCCGAGGCGCGTGTACGCGATTGGATTGAGGTTACGCGATGAGCCGTTATGCCCGTCAGACAATCCTGCCGGAAGTTGGCGCAAAGGGTCAGGCCCGCCTGTCGGCTGCGCGTGTGCTGGTTGTGGGCGCGGGCGGGCTGGCGGCACCTGTTTTGCCTTTGTTGGCAGGGGCCGGGGTTGGGCATCTGACCATCTTGGATGAAGACATAATCTCACTTTCAAACCTGCACCGTCAAACATTGTTCACTGAACAGGATTGTGGTCGTCCAAAAGTTGAGGCAGCAGCAGAGCGATGCCGCACGCTTAACGCTGGTATTGAAGTTAGTGCCAAGAATGAGGCTCTAACAAGGGTTAATGTCGCGGAGTTCATAGCCGGCGTCGATCTGGTTTTGGATTGTGCGGACAGCTATGCGGCCAGTTACACTCTGTCAGATACCTGCCTGGAGATGAGCAAGCCGCTAATCAGCGCGTCGGTGCTTGGCTTGACCGGATATGTCGGTGGATTCTGCGGCGGTGCCCCGTCCTTGCGTGCGGTGTTCCCCGATGCCCCCGACAGCGGCGCAAGCTGCGCGACCGCCGGCGTGCTAGGCCCCGTCGTTGGAGTGATGGGCGCGATTCAGGCGCAGATGGCTTTGAACCTGATCTTGGGACTCGATCCTTCACCCCTCGGGCAGATGGTGCAGTTTGACGCCCGTACTTGCCGCAGTACCGGGTTCCGGTTCGATGGTGCGCCAGAGCCGGATACCTATTTTTCATTCATCAGCGCGTCTCAACTTGGACCGAGCGATCTGATTGTTGAGCTACGCGATGCGCAGGAAGCGCCGGATCCGATCCATCCGGATGCGCAGCGTATGAACCCTGAGAACCTAAAAATAGAGTCTAACAAAGACCAAAGACTGGCTTTGTGCTGTGCCACCGGCCTGCGCGGATGGCGTGCGGCCGAACGAATTCAACCGAATTGGCCGGGCGAGATTGTCCTCGTCGCGGCCTCGACCTCGTGAACAGAAGGAAATGCGAGATATGAAGAAGCTGATCGCTGCAATTGCCCTGCTTGCCGCTGCGCCGGCCTGGGCCGAAGATAAAATGACCGTTCTTCTGGACTGGTTCATCAACCCCGATCATGGCCCGATCATTGTGGCGCAGGAGAACGGCTATTTCGCCGAACAGGGCCTTGAGGTCGAGATCGTTCCACCCGCCGACCCCTCGGCGCCACCACGTCTGGTGGCCGCTGGTCAGGCCGATCTGGCCGTGTCCTATCAGCCGCAGCTGCACCTGCAAATCCACGAGGGCCTGCCGCTCAAACGTGTCGGCACACTGGTTGCCACCCCGCTGAACTGTCTGCTGGTTCTGGAAGACGGCCCGATCAAATCGCCCGCCGATCTTAAGGGTAAGAAAATCGGATTTTCAGTTGCAGGCGTGGAAGAGGCGGTCCTCAGCACAGTTCTGGGCAAGTATGGCGTCAAACTGGACGAGGTTGAGCTGATTAACGTGAACTTCTCGCTGTCGCCGTCGCTGATGACCGGTCAGGTGGACGCGGTGATCGGTGCCTACCGCAATTTCGAATTGAACCAGATGGATATCGAAGGCGTTCCCGGCACCTGTTTCTATATCGAGGAAGAAGGCGTGCCAGCCTATGATGAGCTGATCTATGTCGCCAATCCCGAAACCATGGATATCGACAAGGTCACCCGCTTCCTGGCCGCGACCGAAAAGGCAACGCAGTACATCGTCAACAATCCGGACAAAAGCTGGGAAATCTTCTCAGGCACCTCGCCCGAATTGCAGGACGAGCTGAACGCCCGCGCGTGGGTCGACACGCTGCCTCGCTTTGCCTTGCGCCCGGCGGGTCTTGAGGCCGGCCGCTATGCAAGGTTCGAAGCGTTCCTGAAAGACAGCGGCATGATCGACAGCATCAACCCTGTCAGCGACATTGCCATCGACGTGACCGCAAAATGAGCGAGTATGGCAAAGCCTTCGCGCTGATGCGCGATGCGGCGCAGGGGCCGTGGCGGGATTACACCCGCCACACCTTTGTCGAAGGGCTCAAGGACGGCACCCTCCCGCGAGAGGCGTTCCTACATTATCTGCGGCAGGATTATGTGTTCCTCACCCATTTCTCACGTGCTTGGGCGCTGGCGGTGGTCAAGGCGCAGACCCATGAAGAAATGCAGGTCGCCTCGGCCACGGTTAACGGGTTGATGCACGAAGAGATGATGTTGCATGTGGGCGTCTGCGCCGATGCGGGAATCTCGCGCGAAGAGCTGTTTGCCACACCAGAGCGGCCAGAGAACCTAGCCTATACCCGCTTTGTCCTGGAATCAGGGTATTCCGGCGACTACCTGACCCTGCTTGCGGCGCTGGTACCTTGTGTCATCGGCTATGCCGAGATCGGATCGCGATTGGCACAGGAGGCGACGTCGGAGACCTATCGCCCGTGGATCGACACCTATGCGGGCGATCAGTATCAAAGCTATTGCCATGATATCGGCGCCTTGCTGGATGCGGCGTTGATCAGGCGGTTGGGTGAAAACTATGACCAGCTTCCCGTATGGTCCGACCTCTGCAAGACCTTTGAAACGGCAACGATGCTCGAGGTCAATTTCTGGCAGATGGGCCTGACCCCATGATCCCAGCGCCCGACCTTACGATTAGAGGACATGCCAGTATAGATGGCGCGGCTTTGTTCGCGCCGCTGACCCTGACCCTTGCGGCGGGGCAATGGACGTGTCTGCTGGGCGGGTCGGGCGTTGGCAAAACGACGGTTCTTCGGTTGATTGCCGGGCTTGAGACTGGGGCGGAATTCACCGGACAGATTATTGCCAGCGACGGCCAGCCCGTCGCGGCGCGGGTCGCCTATATGGCGCAGGATGATCTGCTGCTGCCATGGGCAACTGTGGCGCAGAATGTCTCGTTGGGCGCGCGGTTGCGCGGCGAAAAGCCCGATATGGCCCGTCGCGACCGTCTGATCGAACGGATGCAGTTACAGAACCACATGACCAAAAAACCCTCCGAGCTTTCGGGCGGTCAACGTCAACGTGTCGCGCTGGCGCGTACGCTGATGGAAGACCGGCCCATTGTGTTGCTGGATGAGCCGTTTTCGGCCCTCGACGCCCGCACTCGGGCCGATATGCAGGAATTGGCTGCCGAGGCGCTACACGGCCGTACGGTTCTACTGGTGACCCATGATCCGGGTGAGGCCGCGCGACTGGGCCAATCGATTGTTGTCATGACACCGTCAGGTCTGACGCCCTGCCAACCGCCCCACGCCCCGGCCCCGCGAAAGGTTGACGATCTTGAGACGCTGGAAACCCAAGGTTCACTGCTGCGGCTTCTGCGTGAGGAGGTGGCATGAAGTACCTCTCGGCCCTCGCTGCGACCCTGTTTGCGTTGGGGATCTGGCAAGGCATTGTCACCCTGACCGGCCTGCCGAAATTCATCTTGCCTGGCCCGGCACTGGTAGCCGAGACGTGGTGGCAGAACCGCTGGGTGATCGCCGAGCATACCTGGATCACCGCCGTTGAGGTGGTGATTGGCATGGCGTTTGGCACGGTTCTGGGGGTGATCACTGCGCTGCAACTGGCCAATTCCCGTGCCGCGCGGGTGCTGGTGCAGCCGATGCTGGTGTTCACGCAGGCGCTGCCCGTCTTTGCATTGGCCCCGTTGCTGACGCTTTGGTTGGGTTATGGCCTGTGGTCCAAGGTGGCGATGGCGGTGCTGATTATCTATTTCCCGATAACTTCATCTTTTTTCGACGGGCTGATGCGCACGCCGTCGGGCTATCTTGATCTGGCGCGCACCATGCAGGCCAATCGCCGCACGGTTTTATGGCATATCCGCGTTCCCGCTGCCTTGCCCTCGCTGGCCTCGGGAATGCGGCTGTCGGCGGTTTATGCCCCGATCGGGGCAGTGATCGGCGAATGGGTCGGCTCGTCGCAAGGGTTGGGTTATCTGATGCTATTGGCAAATGGCCGCGCCAAGACCGATCTAATGTTTGCAGCGATGCTGACCTTGGGCGTGTTCTCGATCCTTCTGCACATGATCGTCCGTCGCGCCACGGCGCGCATGGCCGGTGAGATGCGTTAACCATTCGGAAACCGATTCTGCGCCAGTGTGGCGGCATGACACAGGACGCCTTTGCTGAAGCCTCGATGCTGTTTGACACGGACGAAGCACCCGCGCAGCCGCTGCCGTCTGGTCGGTTACCTTCCTACATCAAAGATCATCGGCGGCGGTTGCGCGAAAGGTTCATGTTCGGCGGGTCGGCCGCGATGCCGGATTATGAGCTGTTGGAGCTGGTCCTGTTCCGGTCCATCCCCCGGCAAGATGTGAAGCCATTGGCGCGCACGTTGATCGATACGTTCGGCGATTTCAATCGTGTGCTGACTGCACCTCAGGAACGACTGCGAGATATCAAAGGCGCAGGCGACACGGTAATCACCGATCTGAAGATCCTCGAAGCCTGCGCCCATCGCATGGCCCGCGCGCGTGTGATGCAGAGGCATGCAATCTCAGGCTGGGATGCGCTGGTGGACTACTGTCATACCACCATGGCCCATCGCGAGACCGAGCAGTTTCGCGTGTTCTATCTGGATCGTAAGAATGTGCTGATCGCGGATGAGGAACAGGCCAAAGGCACCGTTGACCATGTTCCGGTTTATCCGCGTGAGGTCGCCAAACGCGCCTTAGAGCTGAACGCCTCGGCGCTTATCGTGGTCCACAACCACCCGTCAGGCGATCCGACCCCATCACAATCGGATATAGATATGACCAATCGCATTCAGGATGCCTGTACAGCACTCGGGTTGACCCTGCATGACCATCTGATCATCGGCAAATCAACCGAACTTAGTTTTCGGTCAGAAGGCTACCTTTAGCCGCTACTGCACCCAAACTTCGACCCGGCGATTGACTTTGCGGCCCCAATCGGTGTCGTCACAAGCCATCGGCATCGCCTCACCGAACCCATCAACTGAAACCTCAACGCTGTCCGGAATGGCGGTTTCTACCGCTGCCAAAACGGCATTGCGCACGGTTTGGGCCCGACGTAGTGCAATGCGGGCGTTGGCTGCGGCGGCCCCGTCACCGTCGCTGAACCCGACAAAGACCAGTTTGCGGGCATCAAACCTGCCGGCCTCAAGCGCTTGTGCCAGGTGCAGGATGTTGGATCGTGATTGGGCGTCGGGTCGGGACGATCCGGTCTCGAACCGGAAAGACAAAGACAGTCGAGACAAGGGACGCAATGTCGCGATCATGCGCTGCAACTCCTCCAATCCGACCTCGGCGCTGCCGGTGACGATTGCATTGGCCAGACGGTCACCCTGAAGCCCGATCTGCATCGTTTCAGGGGTCTGGTCGACAAAACCGGCTTGTCGGATCGCCATCTGAGCGTCCGGACTTTGGCTATAAGACAGGAACTGACGCGCCACCCGCGGCAGACGGCGTTCGGGCAAGTACAAAAACATGGGCGATGTCAGCGGGTAGTCTTCGGTCTTGATCGACTGACGCGTTGCGGCCAGCGCATGTCCACAGCCCCCGGTTAACGGCAACGCGCGGGCCGCTTCGGCTGAGGCTTGACTGGCAATCCCGATGGCAAAGGGATCATCTGCGACCGCACGCACCAGATCGCTGCCCCGTGAATGCCGGATGGCAGACGCCGACAGCTCGACCCCGGCTGGGATCAAAAGTTGATCTTCAACGGCCTGCGCCAGTCCCGATCCCGCATCGGGCATGTACAGGGCAATTGGAGCGTCCGGACCGCCAAGATCTGACCAACTGGAAATCTCGCCAGACAAAACGCCGGCCAGATCGCCGGGCGAGATCTGACGCACCACATTGTCTTGCGCCACCACTGGCACCATGGCGTCCAGCGCCACAACCCGAGACCGGCGGGTCTGTGTCAGATCGCCAAGTCCTGCAGATTGGGCCGCCTCGCGTTCAGTTTCTCGGATCTCACGCAAGGCCATGACGATGTCGGTATTGTTTTCGATCAGATCGGCAAATCCCCGATCGGTGTTGCCCAGGTGAAAGAACAGGCGCGCCAGCGGAGCTTGCCGTCCGTTTTGGTATAGCTCGTACTGAAACGTGCTTTGATCTACGCGCGCAGGCGTTGCTGTCAAACCCTCTTGTTGGGCGAAGCCGATAATCAGCGCGGGTAGGACGGTTTCAGCCATCACGGATGAGCCCGAAAACCGAACCTCAGCCACGAAATCGGTCAGGTTGGGGCAGGCCGGCCCGTCGCAGGTGACGCCTGACCCATCAACGGTCAACTCGCCGAATTGTGTATCGACCCGGTAGAATTCCCCATCGAACCCCAACAGATTGCCGGTCACCTCGACCTTGCCGTCATGCGAGGTGAGCGTGATGTCCTGCGCCATGACGCCTGATGCCAGCGTCATCGATAACAGTGCAGCCGCTGCTGCACGGAGAAATGTCATAAGATGGTCGAGCCTGCTTGCGGATTACTTTGCCGCAACTTTCAGGTCTTGGAGCAGATTATTCAACACCATAAACTCACCAGCTTGCGAACAATCCGGCAAATTCAGTATCAAATCCCGTGACCGCAGGCGGCGGTCTGCCCGCAGCTCCAGTGACTGCGCGCTCAGAGTCTGTCCGCAGTTCGCCTCGGTCACTTCAGCTTCGACGGTCAGATCAATCGTACCGGATTGATCCGCCTGACCTGCCGGGAAAGAATAAACCTCGATATTTTGCGCATCAACAAGCCCGGAATGGCCAAGGCTAACGACGTTGCCCGCCCCGTAGGCCGACGTGTCCGCCCAGATATGGCCTTCGCCGCCGTAACTGGCACCAAATTCCAACGCGTGAATCTGCAGCGCGGTTTCGCCCCGCCATTGCAGTACGACACGTTCATGCTCGGCAATGTCCGGGACATGGGTTGTCGCAACAGTCCCGGTTTCATCTTCGAAGGAAATCAGGAAAATCGCATATTCTGACAATGCCGGAATTGTCAGGTTCAGTGCACCGTTTTTGTCGGTCATCTGGGTGACGGTCAGCCCGCTGTGATGAATTTCGACCCGTTTTTCCAGGTGGCATGGGGCCTTTAAGCGCAGTCGTGCTTTGGCGCCGGGCACTGCAACGGCCCGAGCACCCATGGCGCAGTTTTTTTGAGTTCGGGTGGGGGCTGGTAAACTGCGTGTGGTCGTGGACACAACGCTTGTATGTTCTGCGATTGCATCGGACGGTGATGAAGATGTCAGGACGATGCTTTCAAGGCCCGCAAGGACTGAGGCTTGATCGGCAGTCGAAGCGACAGGCACATTGTCCTGCGCCCCGCTTGGCTGCGCGGACGTTCCATTTTGCATCAGATAGCCAATGCCTAAGGCACAAGCGACTGTGCCGCACATGGTCACATAGTTCCGTACAACGAACAATTCACTCTCCCCCCGTGTCAGGAGCGAGTCGCAACGTCGTTAATAATCACGGCCAATTTGTGGCCGCGAGGCGGACTCATTGTGTTTGACTGCGGGTGACGTCAGGTCAGTCTGCCGTGGCAATGCTTGAATTTCTTCCCTGACCCACACGGGCACTTGTCGTTGCGCGACGGGTTCCCCCAGGTTGATGGGTCGTCCTCGACAAACCCAGGAAGCGGGTCGCCTGAAGCTTCGGCTTCGGCCACTGCTTCGGCCTGGTTTGCGGCCTGATCCACGGCCTTTTGGTTCTGGGCTTGCTGGGCCGCCATCTGGGCAAGCATTTCCTTTTGCTCTTCTTCGGTCAAAGGACGTACGCGTGACAGCTGCTGCGTTACGGTTTCGCGCAGACTGTCCAGCATACCTTCGAACAGCTGGAAGCTTTCCGTTTTGTACTCGTTCAGCGGATCGCGCTGGGCGTAACCGCGGAAACCAACAACCGAGCGCAGATGCTCCAGCGTCAACAGATGCTCGCGCCACTTGCCATCAATGGTCTGCAGCAACACCTGTTTTTCGATATTGCGCATGTTTTCCGGCCCGAATGCGACAGCTTTTTGCGCCATCATTTCGTCGGCGGATTTGATTAAACGCTCGCGCACCTGTTCATCATCGACGCCTTCTTCTGCGGCCCAGTCCTGAACCGGGGCGTCGATGCTCAGCTTGTCCTTGATGGCCTCGTACAAGCCATCGGTATCCCATTGATCTGCATAGGATTTGGGCGGCATGTATTCGTCAATCAGATCATCAATCACCTGTTCGCGCATATCCGATACGATCTCGGACAGATCGTTGGTCGACATGATCTCGCGACGCTGGCTGAAGATTACCTTACGCTGATCGTTCATCACGTCGTCGAACTTCAGTACGTTCTTGCGCATGTCAAAGTTGCGACCTTCGACCTTGGACTGCGCACGTTCCAGAGACTTGTTCACCCAGGGGTGCACAATCGCCTCACCTTCTTTCATGCCCAGTGTGGTCAGAACTTTGTCGAGACGTTCCGAGCCGAAAATACGCATCAGATCATCTTCAAGGCTAAGGTAGAAAACAGTGCGGCCCGGGTCACCCTGACGACCGGAACGGCCGCGCAGCTGATTGTCGATGCGGCGGCTCTCATGGCGTTCGGAGGCCATCACATACAGGCCACCCGCTTCAAGTACCTTCTGCTTTTCTTCGGCATGGCGCGCTTCTTCGGCTGCGCGCAGCTCGGTTGGGTCGGCTTCGGGGTTTTCCGCCAACGCCTGAAGCACTTTCATTTCGACATTGCCGCCCAGCTGAATGTCAGTGCCGCGACCGGCCATGTTGGTAGCGATGGTCACCGCGCTATAACGGCCCGCATCGGCGACGATCTGGGCCTCTTGTTCGTGCTGGCGGGCGTTCAGAACGTTGTGTTCGATACCTTCCTTGGTCAGCAGCTGGCTCAGCAACTCGGATTTCTCAATCGATGTTGTGCCCAAAAGAACAGGCTGGCCCTTTTCGGTGGCCTTCTTGGTTTCTTGGATCATCGCGTCGTACTTCTCGCCACCGGTACGATAAACCTGATCGTCTTCATCCAGGCGCGCGATGGGTTTGTTGGTCGGAACCTCTACCACGCCCAAACCGTAAATCTCGGCAAATTCTTCCGCTTCGGTCAGCGCGGTACCCGTCATTCCACCCAGCTTGTCATAAAGGCGGAAATAGTTCTGGAACGTTACGCTGGCTAGCGTCACGTTTTCGGGCTGAATTTGCACGTTTTCCTTGGCTTCGATGGCCTGATGCAAACCTTCGGACAAACGACGGCCCGGCATCATCCGGCCGGTGAATTCGTCGATCAGAACTACGTTGCCGTCCCGGACGATGTAGTCCTTGTCCCGCTGGAACAGCTTGTGCGCCCGCAGACCCTGATTGACATGGTGCACCACAGTGGTGCTTTCGGGATCGTAAAGAGAATGCCCTTCGGGGATCAGCTCCGCCTCTAGCAACTGGCTTTCCAGAAACTCGTTGCCTTCATCTGTGAAGGTCACGTTCCGGGACTTTTCGTCCAGTGTGAAGTGATCATCGCTCAGCGACGGGATCAGCGCATCAATGGCGGTGTATAGATCCGAGCGGTCCTCGGACGGGCCCGAGATGATCAGAGGGGTTCGCGCTTCATCGATCAGGATCGAATCCACCTCATCCACGATCGCGAAATTATGGTGCTTCTGGTACACCTGATCCAAATCTGCCTTCATGTTATCGCGCAGATAGTCAAAACCCAGCTCATTATTGGTGGCATAAGTGATGTCGCAGGAATAGGCTGCCAGCTTCTCGGCATCGGGCTGGCCTGACCAGATCACGCCGGTTGTCATGCCAACGGCGGCAAACACCTTGCCCATCCATTCTGAATCGCGCTTGGCCAGATATTCGTTCACCGTGACGACGTGTACGCCCTTGCCGGTCAGTGCGTTCAGATACGCAGGCAGGGTCGCAACCAGCGTCTTGCCCTCACCGGTTTTCATTTCCGAGATATTGCCCTGATGCAGAAACGCACCGCCCATCAGCTGCACGTCGAAAGCACGCAGGCCCAGCGCGCGCTTGGCGCCCTCGCGGACATTGGCAAAGGCCTCAGGCAGCAGGTCGTCCAGGCTTTCGCCGTCCAGTGCACGCTTGCGCAGTTCGGCGGTCTTCTCGATCAGACCCTCATCCGGCAGCTTTTCGAACTCTGGCTCCAGCGCGTTGATCTGTTCGACCAGCGGGCGGGTCGCCTTGATCTTGCGGTCGTTCGGTGTTCCGAACACCTTTTTGGCGAGCGTTCCGAGTCCCAGCATGTTCACTCCAGCGGATCTTTTCTTGTCTTGGTTGCGACAGGCTTGCCCACCTTGCGCGCAACCCATAGATAGCTGGGATGAAAGATGGTCCTGTCAAAGGCTTCAAGGCGATGTAAGCGGCAGGTTCTGAAGTGTCAACGCCACGCCCCGTCGCGGCCAGAATATAGGATGATTCCATGCCCAAAGGCCTCACTTTTCTTCCATCGCTGGCCTTGGCGGCTGTGATGGCGCTGCCGCTGTCTGCAGAAACCAAGCCTGACGCCAGCACCGTCGTTGCCCGGGTCAACGGGGATGAGATCACATTGGGTCACGTCATTGCAACCGCGTCGACATTGCCGCCGCAATACCAGCAGGCTGAAGACGATGTGCTGTTTGACTTCATTCTCGAACAGCTCATTCAGCAGCAACTGCTTGGTCAGGAGCAAGATGGCTTGTCCAAGCTCCATGCTCTGACGCTGGAAAACGAAACCCGTTCCTTGAGCGCAGTGCAAACGGTTGATGCCTTGACGGATGCGGTCGCGACGGATGAGGCGGTTCAGGCGGCATATGATGCGCAATTTTCCGAATTTGATGGTGAAGACGAATACGACGCCAGCCACATTCTGGTCGAAACCGAAGACGAAGCCAAAGCCATCAAGGCGCAATTGGATGATGGTGCAGATTTTGCCGAGTTGGCGCGCGAGAAGTCGACTGGTCCGTCTGGACCAAGTGGTGGTGCATTGGGTTGGTTCGGCAAGGGCCAGATGGTACCAGAATTCGAGGCGGCCGTGCTTGAGCTTGAAAAGGGTCAGGTCTCGGACCCGGTTCAAACGCAGTTTGGCTGGCATCTTGTTGTCTTGAATGACACGCGCAAAACCCAAGCCCCTGAACTGGACGCCGTGCGGGAGGAATTGGTTCAGACCATCCAGCAAGAGGCGATTCAGGCGCGTATCGACGAATTGACGCAACAAGCGCAGATCGAACGCCCTGCACTTGAAGGGGTCGGGCCGGAAGTCCTGCGCCAACTGGACCTGATTCAGGAGTAACCCCCTTGGCCACGATCACTAAGGTGTCGCCGCTGGCGCCAGCGGCCTTCCCGGATTTGCCCGCCATTGACGGGGTACGTTTTGCCACGGTTGAGGCGGGCGTGCGTTATCAGGGGCGCACGGATGTCATGCTGGCGGTTCTGGACCCCGGTACTTCGGTGGCCGGGGTGTTCACCCGGTCGGCCACCCGCGCCGCGCCTGTGCTGGATTGTCAGGAAAAGATCGGCGGGCCCAATGACGGGCCCGCAGCGATATTGGTCAATTCCGGCAACGCCAACGCTTTTACTGGTCACTACGGCCAGACCTCGGTCTCCGAAGTGACTCAGGCCGTGTCCACCGCGACGGGCGTTGCCGTCGAACGGGTTTTCACTTCGTCTACGGGCGTGATTGGCGAACCGTTGCCACATGAGCGGATCGTATCGCAGCTAGAGACGTTGAAGTCCGGGCTCAGCAGGCATGCAGTGGAAGACGCCGCGCGGGCCATCATGACAACTGACACTTTCCCGAAAGGGGCCAGCGCTCAGGTCGAGATTGACGGCAAAACAGTCGCTATTGCGGGGATTGCCAAAGGGTCCGGCATGATCGCGCCTGATATGGCGACGATGTTGGTCTACATCTTCACCGACGCTCAAGTCGAACAATCGGCGTTGCAGCAGTTGCTGGATGCCCAGACGGGCCGGACATTCAACTGCATTACCGTGGACAGCGACACCTCGACGTCCGACACCCTGTTACTGTGTGCAACAGGCGCGTCCGGAGTGGATGCAACTGGCAACGGGTCATTCGCCAATGCACTGGAATCCGTCATGCTGGATCTCGCACAGCAAGTGGTGCGTGACGGCGAAGGCGCGACTAAATTCGTGGAAATTCGTGTGACTGGGGCCGTCTCGGATGCCGACGCCAAAGTACACGGGCTGGCCATCGCCAACTCTCCGTTGGTGAAAACCGCCATTGCGGGCGAGGATCCGAACTGGGGCCGCGTCGTCATGGCCATCGGCAAATCGGGTGCTGCGGCAGATCGTGACCTGCTTAGCATTTCCTTTGGCGATATTCTGGTGGCCGAAAAGGGCTGGGTCAGTCCAGACTACCGCGAAGACGCCGCCGCCGCCTATATGAAAGATCAAGATCTGGTGATTGCCGTTGATCTGGGTCTGGGCGACGGAAAATCGACCGTTTGGACCTGTGACCTGACCCACGGCTATATCGAGATCAACGCGGATTATCGCTCGTGAAAACCATATTAGTGTCTGCCGTCGCCCTGATCGATATCGAGGGCCGCGTGCTGCTGGCGCAACGGCCCGAGGGTAAATCCATGGCCGGCCTGTGGGAGTTTCCGGGCGGTAAGATCGAACCCGGTGAAACCCCCGAGGCCGCCTTGATCCGTGAGCTACAGGAAGAGCTGGGTATTGATACCTGGGCATCGTGCCTCGCCCCGCTGACCTTCGCCAGCCACAGCTACGACGATTTCCACCTGCTAATGCCGCTGTTCGCTTGCCGCAAATGGGACGGCATCCCGCAGTCAAAAGAAGGGCAATCCCTGAAATGGGTCCGTGCCAATGAGCTGCGCAGTTACCCCATGCCCGCGGCGGATGTTCCGCTGATCCCGATCCTGCGCGACTGGTTATGATCGTCCGAATTTCGGGCCTTTGCGGCGTCTTCTGAATGAGGCCATGCCGCACTCCAGGCAGTCGTGGCTCTAGCGAACCACTCGAATCCGAGAGCCCGACCGACCGGGGAGAGGGACATTCTGGTCGTTCGCTGCGAGGCGGATGTCCGCAATGCGGACAAAGCCGCCTTTTCAGCTCTGGAAAATGTCAGTCTGTGGCGTATAGCCGCTCAAGCAATAACCCATCCAGTGGTGTGTAGAATTCTTCCATCTGATCTAACGCCAGTATGGACGCCTTTCCATTGTCAAGGGAACCGACCAGACCGAACGAGAGTATCAGGTTTCGACGCAGGCAATAGTTGGGCCGTTCGTCGCGATCGACCAAAATCACCGCCCGCTTAATTGTCCCGGAACTTGTCTTCTGAAGCGATGAACTGCAGAAAGACTCGCCACGTTCACGTATGCCAACAAGGTCCTTGGCGAACTCGGTCTCTAGTGTCTCGTCGACATAACCAACCAAATTCCAAAGTGACTTACGAGTTCCTATGAAAACTACTATTTCGGGTTCTTGATCCCCCTTACTCCAGAGCGACAAATTGAGTGTTTTTTTTGCCTTTTCAGCCAGGAAATTGGCATCGGCGTCAAACTCGTCATTCATAGACTTAAGCATCTCGGCGGGAGCTGGTCCCGAAACATGAAACGATATCTCGAGCACAGGTTGTTCCCACCTGAAAACCGGAACTGACGCGAATTGCTCCCACTCGCGTGGCGCATCCGTTGCTTTCTGATAGAGGTGCTCGAAGTCTGCGCCCGCGTTTAGTAGTGAGGCCGGTACAACAGAAAAAAACACGACAAATGCAAAGATGAGCCCTAGAGAACGAGAGTGTGTCATGGGTGGAGACTGTCTTTCTCTGATTGCATTTGGATTTGAGCGGCTCCAAATCTAGGAAGGACATGCGCACCACACTCCAATTTCGTCAAGTTAACGGAAGGAAGTGCAGCAACTGTCTTAAATGACAAAGCTAAGTATAAGTCAATTTGGGCTCAAATCGGACGTCTAAGGCTTAAACTCTGAAATCAGCTCCAGTTCCTCGCGAGCCAAGTCTTCGAGAGCGACTGTACGTCCGTTCGCATCACTGAATTCCACGATGAATATCTTTCCGTCTACATTCTCGTGCACAATTGTGCCGTGCGAACCCACAGCGACGCCAGCCCGACCACTCCTCAAAGAGACAACATCAAGTTCCTTCACTTCCCCCCCAACGACTTCGAGACTTCGCGTTGAGTTTACTTGCCAACTCACGCGTCTGCAAAGGGTTCGCAGCAGTCATTGATTTCATTCACGAGTTCGGGAATTTCCCTTACTTAGACTCAGCTCATAGGCAGCATAGCGATCCGGGAACAACTCTTCGTAATGAGGGTGCGGAATTCCTATAACATCAATCCGGAGTTCTTTGTGGTCGCCAAGTTTATACTCGAACAGAACAGCGTCTGAGCACTCAATTTCGTCACCATCCTTGGTTCGCACTGATAATCCAATCCAACGGCTTATGGCTGGATCATCGTCCCGTTGCGGCGCAACGGCCACTCGGAAATCTGCGAAGCCTTCTTCGGCAACGAATACACCTTCGGCGCAGCCCATCGGCGGGTCACCATCCTCTAGTGCCGAAGTGCCAATGAGCTCTTCGTGGTAATGGACTTGGAACATGTGAGAGCACTAACTTGTGAGATTGGTATAAGCAAGGGACTGTAGTTGCATCGTCGGTTTGGGCTCGCGGCGGACGTTTGATAAACCCGACCAATTCATAGCGACGATATCAGCTCCAAATGCCGCTGCGTATACGCTTGCCGCACCTCTACCGGCGGGCGTAGCCTGATCTTTAACCCGTCCATAACCGCCTTGTCTGGGCGACCAAAGAACTTGCTGGCCTCTGTCTCAGAGAATCCGGCGATTTGCGTCGCCTCCATCCAGGCGCTGATCTTGTCGGCTTTTTTGATCTGGCGTTTCACCGTGGCGGGAACTGCGGCGGGTAGGCCAAACCGGATGTGAATGGCCGCCGCCAGCCGGTCATCCAGCGCTCCGTACCCTGGTCCTACGGCGGATTTCACCGGAGAGATCATATCGCCGATCACATATTCCGGCGCGTCGTGTAACAAGGCCGCGAGCCGCCATTTTATTGAGGTTTTGGGTGCAATCCGGCCAAAAAGCTCTTCGACCAGCAAGGAGTGCTCGGCCACGGAATAGGCAAAGTCCCCTTGTGTTTGCCCGTTCCAGCGGGCGACAAAAGCCAGCCCGTGGGCGATATCTTCGATCTCAATATCCACCGGGGTTGGGTCCAGCAGGTCCAGCCTGCGGCCTGACAGCATCCTCTGCCACGCTCTGGGTTGTGTTGCCATTATGCCATGCCTTGTGAAGTCGGACACATTAAATACGCCCTTTTGTGGTAGGATGTACCTGTCTGGATCACTTGCTGCCAACTTTTTCTTGAGCATTCGTGCTTTGAAACGGCGCGATACGATCCCGATATTATGGACTGAGGGGGGTGCATACTCCTCCCAGTGTGTGCCCCTCTCGAAACGAAACTCGTATCGAAAGGAGCTTGTCATGTTCAAGCGTTTGTTTGCAATTGCCCTGACATTTGGAATGGCCGCTACGGCCCCGCCCGCCTTTGCCCAGAATTGTGCAGAGCGCGAGCATGTGATTACCAAGCTGCAGGACAGCTACGCGGAAGAACTGGTCTTTGGCGGTTTGCAGAAATCACGTGGCGCACAATCGGTCATGGAGGTCTGGACCTCGAAGGAAACGGGAAGTTACACCGTTCTGGTGACCCACGCGAACGGCCTGAGCTGTATTGTTGCCGTTGGCACGGATTTTTTTGAAGCGATCCCCAAGATCAAGGCTGAGGGGACACCCAGCTAAATTTAACGGCACCATCGCTCGTTTCCAGTCTACCACGTTGCCACCTGCCCCAAGGAGTGCTAGGGGCAGCCCGGACAATTATTTACCGGAGTGGAGAACCTGATGGCCGGGGACTATATCGTTAAGGACATTTCGCTGGCCGAGTTCGGCCGCAAGGAACTGGATATTGCCGAAACAGAGATGCCGGGCCTGATGTCCCTGCGCGCAGAATACGGTGAAAGTAAACCGTTGAAAGGCGCGCGCATCGTTGGTTCGTTGCATATGACGATCCAGACAGCCGTTCTGATCGAAACGCTGGTTGCGCTGGGCGCGGATGTGCGCTGGGCGTCTTGCAACATCTTCTCTACCCAGGACCACGCGGCAGCGGCGATTGCAGCGGCAGGTGTGCCGGTCTTTGCGATCAAGGGTCAGACGCTGGAAGAGCATTGGGATTATCTGGACAAATCCTTCCTGTTCGAAGACGGCCCCAACATGATCCTGGACGATGGCGGCGATGCGACGCTGTACATCCTTCTGGGTGCGCGTGCCGAAGCGGGTGAAGACATCATCCCGGTTCCGGGTTCGGAAGAAGAAGAAGCCATCAAGAAGCAGATCGCCAAACGTATGGCGGCATCGCCTGGCTGGTTCACCAAGATGCGTGGTCAGATTCAAGGTGTCTCCGAAGAAACCACCACCGGTGTGAACCGCCTGTATCAACTGGTCAAAGAAGGCCAGCTGCCGTTCCCGGCAATCAACGTGAACGATTCGGTAACCAAGTCGAAATTCGACAACAAATACGGCTGTAAGGAGTCGCTGGTCGACGGCATCCGCCGCGCCACCGACACTATGATGGCCGGTAAGGTCGCCGTGGTTTGTGGTTATGGGGATGTGGGCAAAGGATCGGCCGCTTCGCTGCGCGGCGCGGGTGCCCGTGTGAAAGTGACCGAAGTTGACCCGATCTGCGCGCTTCAGGCTGCTATGGACGGGTTCGAAGTTGTGATTCTGGAAGACGAAGTCGCAAGCGCTGACATCTTCATCACCACCACAGGCAACAAGGACGTGATCCGCATCGAGCATATGCGCGAGATGAAGGACATGGCCATCGTTGGCAACATTGGTCACTTCGACAATGAAATTCAGGTGGCCAACCTGAAAAACCACAAATGGACCAATATCAAGGAACAGGTCGACATGATCGAGATGCCTTCGGGCAACCGCATGATCCTGTTGTCCGAAGGTCGCTTGTTGAACCTGGGCAACGCCACAGGCCACCCGTCCTTTGTGATGTCGGCCTCTTTCACCAACCAGGTTCTGGCTCAGATCGAGCTGTTCACCAAGGGTGATGAGTACAAAAACGACGTCTACATCCTGCCCAAGCATCTGGACGAGAAGGTCGCGCGCCTGCATCTGGACCGCATCGGCGTGAAACTGACCCAGATGGACAGCGAGCAAGCCGCTTATATCGGCGTGAAGCCCGAAGGCCCCTACAAGCCCGAGCATTATCGTTACTGATTTCTTGGCAAATCATGTTTGAGACGGCGGCCAGATTGGCCGCCGTTTTTCTTTGGATATCAGCGCAGGGGCGGGATGAAATCTCCGCGACCTTGAGGCGTAAAATCCAGAATGTTCCAAAGCGGCCATGCGGCATCTACATGACGCGGGTGCCAGTCGCTGGGTTGAAAAAACAACTCAGAGCTCCAAAAGTGATGGATACCGTGCTCATCCCGTTGAAAAACATTCAAGATCGGAAGTTGGCTTCCGTCTTCCGCCTCGGCTAGGTAGTCGCGCTGATAATCTGTTCCGAGAGCAGAAAAAAGAGGCAGCTCTGTCCAGCCCATCTGGGTTTTGAGATTGGTCAGCTTCTCGGGCGTGTTTTCTGCGACAACTGCAAAGGCGATTTTTCTTGAAAGATGCGCAATCTGGCCGTTCAACCCGTCCAGAAAGGCTGAACACATGGGGCAGGGCGATTCCGCTTGCGACCCGTACATCAGTGAGTAGATAGCCAGCGTATCGTGTGATCCAAACAGAGATGACATCGATGCCGCACCTCCTTGCAGAGTGCGAAACTCAAAGTCATGCGGAACCCTACCGCCTTTGGGTAGATCACGCCGCAGGTTGGCGACGTTTTCGATCTGTGCCCTCAGATCTGCTTCGGCTGCAAGCAGGCTGTTGCGAGCGGTCCTATATTCGGGGCTTTCATTTGGCAGGGAAACGGTCATGGTCCTCTCCTGATTTTATAATTTAACATTTAAGTTAATTAATAACATGCCAAAAATCAACCTAGGTTCCGGCTAGGCTTTGCTTACGGGGAATGACGGAAATTTTTCCCTTTGTCTGAAGATCTCTTCTGTTTAACCTGCTGGCACCTTTTCAGGAATTTCAAAAACGCAGCCAAGACTGCAAACAGGGAGAGTGATTTATGGGTAAACGCGACGAACTTATCGCCAAATATGCTGAAGATTTGAAAAAAAAATGTGGCATGACCGCGGATATGGACCTGCTGACCAAGGTTACAATCGGATGCGGTCCGGCCATCTACAATGCGGACGCGGCGACCGTCGCGGCGAGCCAGGAGTCGGAGCTGGAAACCGTCAAGAACAACTTCCTCATCAAAAAACTGGGGCTGTCCGATGGGCCCGAACTTATGGCAGCAATCAAAAAAGCCATGGAAACCTATGGCATGTCAGAGCGCAACAAGTATCGCGCCGTCGTTTACTACATGCTGATCAAGCATTTCGGCAAAGAGTCGGTCTACAGTTAATCTCGTTTCAACCCTAAGGAAGCACCCGTCGGTCGCCGGCGGGTGTTTTGTATTTTAGCTTTAGTTTAAGCACTTGCAGTTTGAACGAGGCACGGTGAACCGGGTAAGGTCAGGTTGTGACCAGGACGGTCAGAACCAGCATATTCTATACACGTGTGGTGAGTAGGGAGCACGTGGGGTAGGGAAGGTTCTGCGTCGTCAGGGCCTTCCCTTTTTCAATCCGCCTGTGTTTGCCCAATCCCACAGACAATCACCCACTCTGCGTCGCTGACAGGCTGAACGGACAGGCGCGAGTTTCTGACCAAAACCATTTCAGACAAACGCTCATCTGCTTTGATCTGATCCAGCGTCACGGCAGCTGTGAAAGGGCGTATGGCTTTGATGTCCACGCATTCCCAACGTTCGTCATCTGTGGTGCTGTCTGGATGGGCTTCGGCACAAACCTCGACAATTCCGACGATCGCTTTGTCTTTCTGGGAATGGTAGAAAAACCCCCGGTCCCCTACGTTCATCTGGCGCATGAAATTGCGCGCCTGATAGTTGCGCACGCCGTCCCATTCCTCGCCGACGTCGCCTTTGGCAACTTGCTGATCCCAGCTCCAGGTCGAAGGTTCGGATTTGAACAACCAATACGCCATCAGCCAACCACCTTCTTCCACGCAATCAGTTCGACCGAGTCAAACAAGCCAGCCTTGGCGTAGGGGTCATTGTCCGCCCAGAGTTGCGCTGCGGCCAGATCATCCACATCAAGAACAATCAGCGAGCCGGTCATTGCATCACCATCCAGCAGGGGACCAGCTTGCGCAACGACTCCGGTTTCTTCGATATAGGCCAGATGGGCAGACCGGTTGTCCAATCGGGTTTGCAGGGCGCCGGCCTTGTCGCGGGCGATCAGGGCGATCAGCATATTATTCCTCCTTGAGTGGGCGATTGAGCAGCGATTGAATCGCCTCGGTCACACTGTAGGCGCCACTGCTGAGTTCCGCCACTGTTGTGCTGATTGGCATGTCCAGCCCTTCAGCGGCGGCAATGTCGGCCACAGCCCGCGCCGTCGCGACGCCTTCAACGGTGGTCGATGTATCAAATGTCTGTTTTTGCCCAAGGGACAGGCCATACCGGTAGTTGCGCGACAAGTCGGATGAGCAGGTCAGCACAAGATCACCCAGCCCTGACAACCCCATCAGTGTTTCTGGCTGACCGCCGCGCAGGGCAGCAAAGCGCTGCATTTCGGCAAAGCCACGGGTGATAAGCGCTGCACGGGCGCTGTCGCCAAGGCCCGCACCAATGCTCGCACCGCAGCCTATCGCCATCACATTCTTCAACGCGCCACCCAGCTCTGCCCCAACGGTATCGGTGGTGCGGTAAAGGCGCAGATTGGCGGTGGTGAGTTCGTTTTGCAGGGCGTGCCCCAGTCCGGCTTCGGAGCATGCAAGCGTAAGGGCCGTCGGAAGACCCCGGGCAATATCATCAGCAAAGCTTGGGCCGGTCAACAAAGCAGGTCGCGCTTCGGGGATCGTCTGCGCAATGACCGAAACCGGCCCCATTCCCGATGCCAATTCAATGCCCTTGCAACACGCGACCAGCGTTTTGCCCCCCAACGCGGACGCATATCGGGTCAGAACCGAGCGAAGCTGCTGCATCGGAACAGCCAAAAGCAGGACATCGCCTTGTGCCGCGTGATCGATATCAGAGGTGGCGTTGATTTCGGTGGGCAAGGCAACACCGGGAAGGCGGGTGTTTTTGCGCGCCTCCTGCATGCGCCTGGTCTGCTCGGCGTCACGAGACCACAGTGTAACAGGCCCTTTATGGGCCAGTGAGATGGCTAAAGCCGTGCCAAACGCACCTGCGCCAAGGATCGATACGCTCATGCCTTTGCGCCTTTTTTGCCGCTGCCCAGCATGGCAGGGCTGGATTGGTCCAGCGGCCAGCGCGGTCGGGCCATCAGATCCAACCCATCGCTGGCACCGCCGCGAAACCGCTCAAGACCCGCATAGGCGATCATCGCTGCGTTGTCGGTGCACAAGGCAAGTGGCGGCGCGGTGAAGTGTGCGCCAAACTCAGCACAAACCGTCTCTAACACGGTTCGTATGGCTGAGTTTGCAGCGACCCCTCCTGCGACGGCGACGACCGGGTCATCCGGATCTTGTTGAAGATAAAGGGCGATAGCCCGGCGGGTTTTTTCGGCCAGCGTGTCGACAACAGCTTGTTGAAACCCAGCGCACAGATCGGCCCGATCCTGTCGGGTCAACCCGCCCTTTTCGGCGACAATCTGATCTCGTGTCCGCATCAGCGCGGTTTTCAGGCCGGAAAATGACAGATCACATCCTGGGCGATCCAGTAGTGGGCGCGGAAATCGGAACCGCTTGGGATCGCCCAACTTCGCCTCAGCTTCGACGGAAGGTCCGCCGGGTTGCGGCAAACCCAGAAGGCGCGCGGTTTTGTCGAAGGCTTCACCGGGCGCATCGTCAATCGTCCCACCCAATCGGGTGAAGTCTTCGGGGCTGTGCGCAATCAGGTATTGGCAGTGCCCGCCAGAGACGAGCAACATCAGATAAGGAAAGGCGATTCCGTCGGTCAGACGCGGCGTCAGCGCGTGACCAGCCAGATGATTGACGCCGATCAGCGGCAGTCCCGTCGCTGCGCTCAGCCCTTTTGCGCACATCACACCGGAAATGACCCCGCCGATCAGCCCCGGCCCGGCGGTCACGGCTATGGCGTCGATGTCGCTGAGGGCCATGTCAGCCTTTTCGAGCGCCTGTACCACACAGACATCTAGCTTTTCCGCATGCGCCCGCGCTGCGATTTCGGGAACGACACCGCCAAATGCGCTGTGCAACTCGGTCTGGCCATGAACGATCGAGGACAGAATCTCGGCCTGCGCTCCCTCGGTTTGGCGCACGATTGCGGCCGCTGTGTCATCGCAGCTGCTCTCCAATCCAAGGACGGTAAGTGTTTGCACCATAGGCCTGATCCGTTGCATCATGATTGCCAAGCGGGGTAACACCCTGCGCGGACGCAAACAATCCTCAAGGCCGAAGGCGCCGCCCATTGTATTTGTTGATGACCCGCCCTCGCGCCGCCTCGGAAAGGTTTGTCGCGCACCTGCCGACCCGCACCAGATCACGGGTTACGGTCATCCATTCGCCCTTGCTGGACATCAGACCGTTGGCCACGCAGGTGGTGACACACGGCATGCGAGGCTTGATATTCTCATCAGCCAATGGCGTGAACGCGGCGGTCTCGCTGGGTGTCACCCGCGATCTGCCTGCATATTGCGTCGGGTCGACCACCACAGACACCGCCAACAGGGCCGGCTGGCAGGCGCATATGGCTGGTGGAACGGCGGAAGAGCTGGTGGCGGCGTTGTTACAAATCAGGCCGAATAGCCCGTTGTTGCATCTGCGCGGCGAACACAGCCGCGGCAATGTCGCTGAAAGACTGACTGAGCTGGGCGTAACCACGCTGGAGCAGCCGATCTATCAACAGCGTCTATTGCCCTTGACCGATGAAGCCCTTGGTGCCGCGGCAGGGGAAAATACTGTTATCGCGCCGATTTTCTCGCCCCGCACCGCGCGACAATTTGCCGACGTTTGGGACGGACCAGCCCCATTGCTGCTTGCCGCCATTAGCGAAGCAACGGCTGAACCCCTTAAAAAATTGGGATATGAGCGAATGAAGGTTACGAAAGAGCCGACACCCAAGAAAATGCGTAAAGCCGTCAAAAAGCTTGTGAAACATGCGATGCGGGTTGAGGGTGAGCCGGGTGCGGACTAACTTGGCACAGTCTTCAGTTTTGGTGATTTTGGATTCGATAAGGGGAATTTGACGGTGGCTGCTAAGAAAAAAACCGATCAGGAGCCGGTGGAAGAGCCTAAATCGGATGTTGTGGCCGAGAATACGGATGCCGAATCCAACGTTGAACCCGAAGATACAAGTCTTGACCCGGCTGACGCCGAGCAAGAGCTGACTTCCGAAGCCGAAGCCGAAGCCGAAGCCGAAGCCGAAGCCGAAGCCGAAGCCGAAGCCGAAGCCGAAGCCGAAGCCGAAGCCGAA
>NZ_CANLDZ010000010.1:0-172839 GCF_947489545.1 uncultured Ruegeria sp.
GCTGGCGACCCAGCTCGGACGTGATCGAGCCATAAAGCTCAGGGTCACGATCAGACAGGGACTGGGTGAAAAAACCGTCATTTCGATGGGGTGCATTCACGTCGGATCTCCTTCGTACGGGTCAACCGGTCCAACCGAGACCGGCTGAAATGGCGTTCATGGATTGCAAGAGTGGAACCGGAACCGTTCCAGCCTGAGGCTCATCACGGGCTTGGCGAAGTAAATCGACCTGCAGCGTGTGAATGCGGGTCAGCTCTGCCCGCTTGCGATCGAACCGTTCGCACAAACGTGGAAAGCGGTGCCCTATGGCCTGACCACCGGTCAGAAACTGCACTGCGGTGGAGGCATTGGTATATTCTGTAGCAATGATCCCGAAAATCCGGGTGCGAATATCGGCATCCTGCACCAGACCCGCATATTGTTCAGCAAGGTCGAGATCGGTTTGATACAGCGATTTTTCCATTTCATCGACAGCAAGGCGGAACAGGCGCGAGTGCTGAAACAGATCCTGCAACACCTCGTCGCCGCGCGCGCCGCGAAACTTGCGAAAGCTGGCCATAGCAGAGCCGAACCCATACCAACCAGTGATCAAGTGCCGGTTTTGCGACCATGCAAAGACCCATGGAATGGCGCGCAGGTCATCCAGACTGGCCGCCCCGAACCGGCGGGTCGGACGCGATCCGATTTTCAGCCTGGCCAGTTCTTCGACCGGGCTGGCCTGCTGGAAGTAATCCAGAAACCCTGGCATTTGCAGCAGTGAGATATAGGCCGTTTGCGATAGTTCGGACAACGCATCCAGCGCGTCATCGAATTCTGGCCGCAGCAGGGGTTCGTTCTGGTCGGCCGTGTGGCGCAGCGTGCTGGACAGCAACAACTCCAGATGTGCAGCCGCCGTTCCGCGATTGGCATATTTGGTCGACACGACTTCGCCCTGTTCAGTGACCCGCAAACGTCCCGCAATGGTTCCGTTGGGTTGTGCGGCGATGGCGCGTCCGGTGGGTGCGCCACCACGGCTGACCGAACCGCCACGCCCATGAAAAAACGCGGCCCGAAAGCCCTGCGACGCCAGCGCGGTGACAATCCGGCGTTGCGCGCGCTCCAGCTCCCATGTCGAGCAGAAATAGCCGCCATCTTTGCCGCTGTCGGAATAGCCCAGCATCACCTCGATCACGTTGCCACCGGTTTTCAGGCTGCGGCGGGCAAGGGGCACATTCAGAACATCCAGCAGGATCGACGGGGCGTTGCGCAGGTCGGCGATTGTTTCAAAAAGAGGAACCACAGAAATATCAAGCGTTTCCGACCCAAACCCCGCATAGCGGGCCAGCAGATAGACCCCCAAAATATCGTCGGCAGAGCGGGTCATCGACAGGATGAAAGGCCCCACCGCATTTGGATCGGGTCCCGTCCGAACTGAATGCACGAGGGCCAGCAGGGCCAGTAATTCCTGCGCCTGATCGCTCAATCCGTCCCGTTCGTGGTATTGCAGATTTTGATCCGCCAATTCGGCGCGCAGCCGGGCTGACCATTCGGGTGACCCATATTCAGGGGCGGTTCCGGACATGGACCAGATCTCGGCCAAAACGCTGGTCGTGACGGTTGAATTCTGGCGGATATCCAGCGTTGCGGTGCGGAAGCCAAAAACCGCTGCCGCGCGGCACAGTGGCCGGACGTGTCTGCGGGCCAGAATAGCTGCGTCGACGGCGCAAAGTGCGGCATCAAGCGCATCGAGGTCACTGATGAATTGCGAGATGTGGTTATACATCCCGTCTGTTAATTTCTGGCGAATAGCGCTGAGGGCTTGTCTGAATGGTTCGTTGGGGTTTCGAGTGCTGTTTGGCACACAGTCAATGATTGCTTGCAATCTTGCAGCGTGGGGCTGAGGTAAGGGTAGGATCAGGGCACTGATGCTGAGCCTGCTGGCCGCCTGATCAAGGGCCTGACCATAAAGATCGACCACAGTCTCTTGTCCGCGTTGTAAGGCAAGCGCCGTCATGTCAGTGGTCACATTCGGATTGCCATCGCGATCTCCGCCAATCCAGCTATGAAAGCGAATTTTGGGGGTCGCATCCACGGTCTGGCCCAGAACGTGCAGGCAGGCCTGATCGAACCGGTCCATGACCTGCGGCACTGCGTCAAAGATTGCGTCGCGGAAGAACTGCAATCCCCACTCGATCTCATCCCGCAGGCTGGGGCGGGACAGGCGTAACTCGCCGGTCAACCACAGCAGATCGATCTCACCTTCGAGATCGTTCAGCAGCCCGGCCCGTTCTGTCGGCGTCCAGCGCTGCGTTTCAAGGCTGACGAGGACGCGGTAGATGCGGCGGTGAATCTCCAGAACGGTAACGCGCTTTGCCTCCGTCGGGTGTGCCGTCAGCGTGGGACCAGCCAAAAGCCTGCTTGCCAGCTTTTCGGTTTGCTCGGCGGTCGGGCACACATCAGACAATGCCTGGGCAAACCCACCTTCGACCGCATCAGCGCCGTCGTTGGTTTCGGTCAGGCGACGGTTTCGCACATCTGCGTTTTCGTCGATGAGGCGCAGAAGCTGAAACCAGATGGACAGGGCTTGCAGATATGGTGTTGCCGCCGGGCCTGTTGGGATGGGTGCCAGTGTCGTGGCCTCGGCCCAGATGGCCACATGCGGGGCCCGCTTCAGCAGGATGTTCCGCCATAGCATCCGCAATTCGATCCGCAGCCCTTCGGCATAGGTCGAAGAGTCGTGCGAAGGCCGAGTTTCCTGAGCCAAAGCTTGCATCAGATCACCCGGTCACGCGGCGGGCGGCCCTGAAAGAAATCATCCAAGTTATCCAGGACACGGAAACCCATCGCCTCTCGGGCTTCGCGGGTCGCGCTGCCCAAATGCGGTAGCATCACTAGGTTGTCGCATTGCAGCAAGTCCGGGCTGATCCGTGGCTCGCCATCAAACACATCCAGTGCGGCACCGCCGATCACGTCAAACATCAGCGCCTGGATCAAAGCAAACTCGTCGACGACCTCGCCGCGTGCAGTATTGATCAGGTAAGCATCCTGCTTCATCAGGTCCAACCGGCGTGAGTTGATCAGGTGTCGGTTTGTTACCCCACCGGGGCAGTGTAGCGAGACGAAATCGCATTGCGGCAACAGCTCATCCACGGTGTCGATTTGCGTGGCGTTACAATGTTGCAGTAATTCTGGCGATACACGGCTGCGGTTCTGAACTAGGATTTTCATGCCAAACCCGTGATGGGCGCGCCGTGCCATTTCCTGACCGATGCGGCCAAACCCAATGATGCCAAGCGTCTTGCCTGACACTTTGGTGCCAACAAGGTGCGTCGGTCGCCAGCCGGACCATCCACCTGCGCGCAGTTCACGTTCGCCTTCACCCGTGCGGCGGGCCACCATCGACAGCAAGGTCATTGCCAGATCGGCGGTGCATTCCGACAGTACATCGGGCGTGTTGGTGACGGTCATCCCCAGATCCCGTGCCGATGGCTCGCAGATATGGCTGTAGCCGACGCCGTAATTGGCCAGGATCCTGGTCTGGGCAGCGGGCACATCCAAGGCTTCTGCGTTCAGCGTGTCGGTCACTGTGGGCAGCACCGCATCATAGCTTTTCAGTGCTTCGCGGATCTCGGCCGGGGACATGGGTTTGTCCCCGGTGTTCAAGACCGCATCATAGTTTTCGGCCAATTGCGCCTCGACGGCGGCGGGCCAACGACGGGTGACAAGAACCGAAGGTTTGACCATCATGCTGCCTTTCTCATGACGCGGGCGATGGTTTCGCCGATGACAGCCGGGTTTTCAGCCACCGTGACACCGGCAGCCGAGAGGATCTCGACCTTTTCCGAGGCGCTTTCGCCAAAGGCCGAGATGATCGCCCCTGCATGGCCCATTGTCCGGCCCTTCGGTGCGGTCAGACCTGCGACATAGGCGACGACGGGTTTTGAGACATGATCGCGAATATATTCGGCCGCCTCGGCCTCTTGTGGCCCTCCGATCTCGCCGATCATGGCGATGACTTCTGTGTCGGCATCCCATTCAAACCGTTCGAGAATGTCGCGGAACGAGGACCCATTGATCGGATCGCCTCCGATCCCGACGCTGGTCGAGACACCGATGCCGCGCTCTTTCAGCTGCGCCGCAGCCTCATAGCCCAGCGTACCGGATCGACCGATGATGCCGACATTACCGGGCAGGTAGATGTGACCCGGCATAATACCCAGCAGGGCCTTGCCTGGGCTGATGGTTCCGGCACAGTTCGGGCCGGTCAGAACCATCCGCTTGTCCTTGGGATAGCGGTACATGTAGCGCTTGACCCGGATCATGTCCTGCGCCGGGATGCCGTCTGTGATGCAAACGCAATAGCGGATGCCTGCGTCTGCGGCCTCCATGATTGAATCCGCTGCAAACGGGGGCGGGACAAATACAAGGCTCGCCTCCGCGCCGGTGGCCTCGACGGCCTGTTTGACGGTGTCAAAAACGGGCACGCCTTCGACGGTTTCGCCGCCTTTGCCGGGAACAACACCGCCAACAACATTGGTGCCATAGTCGATCATGTCCTTGGTGTGAAAACGCGCCATACGTCCGGTGATGCCCTGAACAATTACGCGTGTGTCGCGGTCGAGGAGAATGCTCATTACACGGCCCTCATCTTGGTGTTTTGAGTCAGATCGCTTTTCCAGGCGCCAACGGCGCGCTCGGCGGCTTCCATTAAGGTTGTGGCGCGGATGATCGGCAGGCCGGACTGGGCCAGAATTTTCTGACCTTCCTCTACATTCGTGCCTGCGAGACGCACGACCACTGGCAGATCAAGCTGCAGCTCTCGCAGCGCCTGAACAACGCCTTCGGCAACCCAGTCGCAGCGGTTGATACCTGCAAAAATGTTGACCAGAACCGCCTGCACATTGTTGTCCGACAGCACCAGGCGAAAGGCCTTGGCCACACGTTCGGGCGATGCGCCACCGCCGATATCCAGGAAGTTGGCGGGTTCACCTCCGGCCAGTTTGATTGTGTCCATCGTGGCCATCGCCAGACCGGCTCCGTTCACGATGCAGCCGATGTTGCCATCCAGCCCGACATAAGACAGGCCACGATCCGCCGCGCGGCTTTCGCGCGGGTCTTCTTGGCTTTTGTCGCGCAGCTCTGAAATCTGGGGGTGCCGGAACAACGCGTTGTCGTCAAAGCTCATCTTGGCGTCCAGAGCTAGTACGCGGTCGTCTCCCGTCACGACCAGCGGGTTGATTTCCACCATGGTTGCGTCCAGCTCGCTGAAAGCGGAATAGCAGCCCTGTAGGGTCCGGACCATTTGCTGAACCAGACGAGGCTCGAGCCCCAGGTTGAACGCAATCTCGCGTGCCTGGAATTCCTGCAAACCCACTGCGGGTTCCACGATGGACCGCACGATGCTGTCTGGGCGCTCAGCCGAGATATCCTCGATCTCCATCCCGCCTTCCGAGGACGCCACGATCATCACCCGCTGGCTGGAGCGATCCAGAACAAACCCGAGATAGATCTCTCGGTCGATCGGTACGGCGGATTCGACGTAGACACGGTAGATGCCTTTGCCTTCTGGGCCCGTCTGATGGGTCACCAGCTTGCGGCCGAACATTTCATCACAGGCTTCGTGTATCTCGTTTTCGCTGTTGCACAGCTTGACGCCACCAGCTTTGCCGCGTCCGCCCGCATGGACCTGAGCTTTGACGATCCACTTGTCGCCTCCCAACTCCCGTGCGCGATAGGCCGCCTGTTCCGGGCTGTAGGCCAGCGCACCAGATGGGACGGCGACACCAAAATTCGAAAGAACTTCTTTTGCCTGATACTCATGAATGTCCATCTGCATTCCTCCCGTTTATGCAGTGTAATTATGCGGCGATCGACGTGCCGTAGCGGCTTTGGAGCAGTGCATCGATGTCGTCGAAATCAACCTGGCCCCCCAGCTCATGCATGGCTTCTGCAAACAGGCGCACGATCTGGCTGATGGCTTGGCGGTTCAGTTGATTGAGGATACCAATCCGAACCTGAACCGGCGCGCTGAGCGTCGGCCAGATGCCAAAGCCACGGGCGCGGCAGTTCTGAACCAGTTCCATCTCGCGCCCGGCCAGTTCGGCGGGCAGGTTCAGCACCACCAGGCTTGGCATGTCCGACGTCACTTCGCATCCCAGCGCGGTCACTGCATCGCGCAGGACCTTTTCGTGTGTCCGGTACGAGGCTGACCGCTTTGACAACCCATCCTGCAGCGTCAGGCGCAGAGATTCATGAAAGGCGGCGACCGCATAGCCCGAGTGGGTGCGGTGATAGGCGCCTTTTTCAACGTCCTGACCGTCGACGATACCCCAATGGCGGGCCTCGAAAATCGGGTTGTGGACATAGGTGTAAGCACCGGTTGATTTCAGGCTGTCGATATAGGCGTCGGTAAAGCTGACTGGCGCATAGGTCAGTGGCAGACAGCACAGACCTTTCTGCGGGCAAGACGCCCAACCAGCAATCCCCGGATAGTCGTCGATCCGGAAGTCTTCGACGCCCAGCGAGGAAACCGCATCGATCAGACCCATTGCGCCGTGACGTTCACACGCATCTGAAAAACCGCGCAGATCGTTGATGCGGCCCGAGCCGGTTTCCCAATGCGCCATGAAGGCCCATTTCGGTTTGTGTTCGGCTAATGCGGCTTCGACCGTTTCGCCAGTCACGGTCTGGCCATGCGGAACCTCGATCACCGTCACGCTCGCCGCCGGCGGATCCAGCGGGTTGGCCGCGTGTTCCTGTGGTGTTGCGGCCTTGATCCTGAGGGTCAGCGCATCGATGCCTGAAAAGGTGCCGTTTGAGAAGGCAACAACCTTGTCGCCAGGCATGACCGCCGAGAACATGGTGTCCAGCCCGCTCCAGCCAGTTCCGGCAACCGCAAAGGTATATGTGTTAGACGTGCCCCAGATCTGCCGCAGCATGTGCTTGCATTCGATCATGCCGCGCAAGACGTCGCCTTGCATGTGATCGGCCACCCCGGCGCCGGAAAAGGCCTGCAGCACACGGGCGTCGGTGTTGCCCGGTCCTGGCCCTGCTGCCAGGGTCTCGGGGATTTCGAGCGGGGAAAAAATCTGGGCAGTCATTGATGATCCTCCTCAAGCGTCTGGGTGGCAATCCACGCCCAAACTTCGCGTTGAGGGTCAGAAAAGCGATGCTTGCGTCTTTGCGCAACGTAACTTACTACTGCTTTAGGGTATCTAATTGGGTGGTTAATAAACTACCCATTTGGGCAAGAATACCGATGTATACAGTGAATTGACCCACCCTTATGGGTAGTTTGTTTAAATTTTGGGCGTAAAAACAATGGCCGAGTCTTCGCAGCATCCGATTGACGTTATGTTGGCCGACAACAACCCCTTGGTTCTGTCGGCCATGTCGGAAATCTTTGAACGTGATCCGCGATTCTCTTTGATTGCCACTTCGGCAACGGCCGAAGGGTTCTTGGGTGCGGTGATGCGGGTCCCGGTTCAGGTCTGTGTGGTCGCCTGGACTCTTCCTGTTTTGGGGGCCGCCAAATTGATCGAAGTTCTGCGCGAACAGGAAAACGCGCCGCGATTTGTCGTCTACGGTGAAGCCGCCGGCGATGTTCCCAGATTGGCGATGCAGGCCGGGGCTGCCGGGTTTGCGCCGCGTTCAGGTGAGGTCGAAGGCCTGCTGGAAACATGTGCAGACGTGGCAGCTGGCAAAATGGTCTTTCCGTTCATCGACGTGCGCAAGATGCAACAGGATCCAATTCACAACCTGTCGCGAAAAGAACGCGAAATTCTCGAGGCTTTGGCCAAGGGTTTGTCAAACCGGGACCTGTCGAAAGACCTGCAGATTTCAACCAACACGGTGAAGTTCCACCTGTCCAATATCTATGAAAAGCTCTCGGTCAAGAACCGAGCTCAGGCAATTGCATATTACTATTCGTCCAAGACGCCTTTGGAGTAGTTGCGGCAGGCCGTAGGTTTTTTTAGGAGGTTTTGCGGTCTGACCAGCTGCATCATCGATACGTCCCTCATGTTTCCAAGTTTGTGCCAAAAGAAATGGCCCGCCAAAGAGGCGAGCCATTTGTTTGTGACACCTGATCTTAGTCGTAAAGGACGGCTGCGATCTTGGGATCGTCGATATTCGACGCATCGTAGTAGTAAAATCCCGTGTCGATCAGCGCCGGAACGTCTTCACCATTTACAGCTGAAATCGCCGCTTTGACGGTTTCATATCCGATGCCAACCGGGTTTTGCGTGATCGCACCTGCCATCAGGCCGCTTTTGATGGCGTCTTTCTGGGCCTTGCCGCTGTCATAGCCAATGATCACCAGACCTTCGGTGCCCAGTTCCTGCACACCATTCACAACACCAATGGCGGAACCTTCGTTGGTGCCGAAGATGCCGTTCAGATCGGGATTGGCCGTCAGGATCGCTTTTGTCACCTCGGTGGATTTCAGGTGATCGCCTTGCCCGTATTGAACCGTCACAACCTCGATATCGGGGTATTTCTCGGCCATGCGATTGACGAAGCCATCTCGGCGGTCGATGCCGGTTCGGCTGGTCTGGTCATGCGCGACCACGGCTACTTTGCCTTTGCCACCAATTTTCTCGGCCATCTTATCCGCTGCCAACCCAGCGGCTGCCAGGTTGTCGGTGGTTGCTGTCGACACCGGGATGTCGCTGTCGACACCGCTGTCAAAGGCGATGATCGGAATACCTGCGTCGCTGGCTTGTTTCAGCAGTGGGATGGCGGCCTGACTGTCCAGGGCTGCAAATCCAATCGCTTTGGGGTTGTTGGCCAGGGCCGCGGCCAGCATGTCGATCTGGCGATCTACCATGGTTTCGTTGTCGGGACCTTCGAAAGTGATCCTGACGCCGTATTCGTCTGCGGCTTGCTGAGCGCCGGATTTAACCGCCTGCCAGAACTGATGCTGGAACCCTTTCGAAACCAGCGGGATGTATACTTCGTCCGCAGCCGAGGCCATCGAGGCCGGGGCTGCGAGTGTGGCAGCGCTGAGCGCCCCCAGTATGAAACGACGTGAAAACATGTTTAGTTCCTCCTCTGAAATTGTGATTTTTGTCGTGGTTTATTCGGTCAGCCGGCTTTCTTGCGTCGTGCCATGTCGGCATAAACAGCCAGGATGATGATTGCGCCCGTGACGACCGTTTGCCATTCCTGCGCCACGGACAGAACACGCAGACCGTTGGTCAGAACCGCCATGATCAAGGCGCCAATCAACGTGCCCAGGATGGTCCCGCGGCCGCCGGACAAGGATGTACCGCCGATCACAACCGCAGCGATGGCTTCAAGCTCGTACCCCAGCCCAAGGGCGGGCTGGGCAGAATTCAGGCGCGAGGCGATCAGGATGCCGCCAATCCCGCAGATACCGCCTGCAAGTGCGTAAATGCGCATTTTCCAGATGTCGGTGTTGACGCCTGACAGCCGCACCGCCTCTTCGTTTGAACCCAGTGCAAAGGTGTAGCGCCCCAGAACCGTACGCCCCAAGATATAGGACGCGGCCATGGCCACCAGAAACAGGATCAGGACGCCGTTGGGGATGGGTAAAGCCGGAAAAACCTCTCCGATCAGCGACCCGCGCGAGATCTGATCAAAGCCCGGCGTGTCATTGAAATAGATCGGTCGGGTGCCCGAGATCACAAGCGACAGCCCTTTGAGGATCAGCATCATGCCCAGTGTGGCAATGAAGGGTGGGATTTTCATCTTGGCAACAAAAGTGCCCGAGCACAGACCGCACAGCGCGCCTGCGGCGATGGCGGCGGCGACGCCAAGTAACAGCGGCATTCCCAGATAGGTCAGCACAACGCCAGCAATGACGGCGCAAAAAGTCATCAGCGTACCAACCGACAGGTCGATCCCGCCGGTGATGATCACCAGTGTTGCCGCCACGGCCAGCACGCCATTAACCGAGGTGGCTTGCAAAATGGCGATCATGTTCGAGGTCTGCATGAAATTCGGTGAGACAACCGAGAACCCAATCAGCAAAGCGATCAGACTGGCAAAGGCCAGCAGCTTTTGATACGCGCCGCTATCCGCCAAACCGGCGAGTGGCTTTTTCTTTTCGATATCCGTCGCTGTCGTCATCAGACTGTCCCTGTAACCTGCATCGCCGCCGCCCGTTGCGTGGCCAGATGCATGATGTCTTCCTGTGTGGTGTCTTTGCCGCCGGGTAAAATCCCGGTCAGCCGACCTTCGCACATCACTGCGATGCGATGGCTTAGGCGCATGATCTCGGGCAGTTCGGACGAGATCACGATGATCGTCTTGCCTTGTTCCGCCAGATCTTCGAGCAGTTTGTAGATTTCGGATTTTGCGCCCACGTCAATGCCGCGCGTGGGTTCGTCAAAGATAAGGATGTCGCAGTCGCGCAAAAGCCATTTGGCAATGACCACCTTTTGCTGATTGCCGCCGGACAGCAGCCTGACCTCTTGCCTGTCCGATGGCGTCCGAATGCCAAGCTGCTGGATGTATTGCTGAGCGGTTGAGGCCATCTCGCCATCACTCAATACACCGCCTTTGCTGGCAAACAGATCCATCGAGGCCAGTGCAATATTGTCCCGCACGTTCATTCCAGTAGCGAGGCCGAAATGTTTGCGGTCTTCGGACAGATAGCCAATTCCGGCCTTAACGGCGTCTTTAGGGGATCTGATCGAAACCGTTTTGCCATGCACCCGGATATTGCCACTATCCTTGGGGTCAGCCCCAAAGATCGCCCGGGCAACTTCGGTCCGGCCAGCACCCATTAGCCCTGCAAAACCCAGGATTTCGCCCTTTTGAACCGAGAAACTGACATCGTGTATTTCTTTATTTCGGGTCAGTCCGGATACTTGCAAAGCCACTTCGGCAGCTCCCAGATCAGGCACTTGCAGAGGTTCTTCCTTGACCTCACGGCCCACCATCATGGGGATGATCTTGCTGATCGGGGTATCCGCCGCGTTCACGGTGCCAACATATTCACCATCGCGCATCACGGTCACTCGGTCCGCGATCTGCTTCAACTCGTCCATCTTGTGGCTGATATAGACGATGCCTACGCCTTCGGATTTGAGGCGACGAATGATAACGAACAGCTCGGCAATTTCAGCGTCATTCAGGGCAGCAGTCGGCTCATCCATGACCAGAACTTTGGATCGATGAGATAGGGCCTTGGCGATCTCGACCATCTGCTGTTTTGCGATCGTCAAACTGCCTGCAAGTGTCTTGGGGTCAAGGTTCAGGTTCATCGAGGCGAAGATTTCGGCGGTTTGCGCATTCAGCGCCGCCTCATCCAGCCGACCAAATCGTTTTCGCGGTTCGCGGCCAATAAAGATGTTTTGCGCCACGGTCAGATCGTTCATCAGGCTCAGTTCCTGGTGAATGATCCCGATGCCCAGATTCTGCGCCTCGCGCGGGGTAGTAGGGCTGACCTCTTGCCCTTCGATTTTCAGGGTACCACCGTCACGCTGATAAATGCCCGAGAGGATCTTCATCAATGTGCTTTTTCCTGCGCCGTTCTCGCCCATCAGCGCGTGAACTTCGCCCGGAACAAGATCGAACTGCACGGCCTTAAGCGCATGCACGCCGGGGAAGTATTTTTCGATCCCCGTCATATCGACCAGTTTTGACATATTCCCTCCCATTTGCCCCTGACCCCTCCTTGGGCGTTCGCGGACTACATGACCGCGCCGATTTGCCAGGGAACGAATTCGACACCCCCAAAGCCCAGCTCTTCGCTTTTGGTTTTTTCGCCGGAAGCGACGCGGATCAGAATTTCGAACAGTTCCTCGCCTTTGGACTCGATGCTGACGCCTTCGGTGACGATGTCTCCGCAGTTCAGATCCATGTCGTCGGCCATGCGTGCGTACATTTCCGAATTCGTCGACAGTTTGATGCAAGGTGTCGGTTGATAGCCGGAAACCGAGCCGCGCCCGGTGGTAAACACGATTAGGTTTGCACCTGATGCCACCTGGCCGGTGACCGAACACGGATCAAACCCGGGGCTGTCCATGAAGACAAACCCGTTTGTGTCGATGCGCTCACCGAATTTGTAGACGTCACGCAGAGGTGCTGTGCCCCCTTTGGCGACAGCCCCCAGAGATTTTTCCAGAATGGTGGTCAACCCGCCGCGTTTGTTGCCGGGGCTTGGATTGTTGTCCATCTCACCGCCATTGCGTTCGGTGTAATCTTCCCACCAACCAATGCGGTCGATCAGCTTTTTGCCAACGTCCACGGTTTCAGCCCGCCGGGTCAGAAGATGTTCAGCGCCATAAATCTCGGATGTTTCCGACAGGATGGTCGTGCCCCCATGGCGCACCAACAGGTCCGAGGCGTATCCCAGCGCCGGGTTCGCCGTGATCCCGGAATACCCATCCGACCCGCCGCACTGCATCCCTACTGTGATTTGACTGATGGGTGCCGGTTGACGCTGGGCCTGATTGGCCAGTTGGGCGATGCCGCGCAGTTCATCCAGACCACGCTCAATCGTGCGACGTGTGCCGCCTTCGTTCTGAATGGTCATATAACGCAGCGCGCCATCGGACCGGATCGGACGCCCGCCGACCAGATCGGCCACTTGCATCACCTCGCATCCCAACCCGATCAGGAGGATGCCTGCAAAATTCGGATGCTGTGCGTATCCGGCGAGTGTGCGGAACAGGGTGGCGTAACCCTCGTCCTTGCCGGACATGCCGCACCCGGTGCCATGGACGATGGGCACGATCCCATCCACATTGGGAAGCTCATCCAGAAGACCGGATTTCGCCGCTGCCTCGGCAATAAAGCGTGCAACAGAGCCCGAGCAGTTCACGGTCGTAAGAATGCCGAGATAGTTGCGTGTCCCAACTCTGCCGTCCGCGCGGATGTAGCCTTGAAATGTCCGGCTATCGTCAATGTCGGCCAACGGCGTATTGGCGCTGGCATACGCGTAATCCTGATGGTGATCCCCCATGCCAAGATTGTGCACATGGATATGTTCGCCCGGCGCAATGTCTGACTTGGCCTGACCGATGATCTGCCCATATCGAAGCACGTTTTCGCCCGCTGGAATTGGTGCGATGGCAATCTTGTGGCCGCGGGAAACGGAACCGGGCAGGGGCGTCGGGACACCAGCTGGTTGATCCCCTTTGGGCAGGTCCCGCAACGCAATAACAACGTTGTCAGCCGGGTTCAGTCTGACCACATCGCGTATTGTCGGCATTAAGCCCTTGAAATCGTCGTGTGCTTGCATTGTTTTTCCGCTTGCTTGGCCAAACTGCTAAGCTGAAAACACTTACTTGTCAACTAACATGTTAGTATGCTAGATCGGAACCCATGACCAAACCCCAGGATATTGACGCCACCCTTTTGCAAGACATCTCAACGATTGAGGGGTCGCTGGCGCAGCGCGTCTATCTTGCAATCAAACAGGCCATACTAAATTTGGATTTCCCCCCGGGCGCGATCCTCAGAAAGGCGCCTATCTGCGACCGCCTTGGTGTTTCGCGCGCGCCTGTGTCCGAGGCGATTGCCCGGCTTGCCGCCGAAGGACTTGTTGATGTGGTGCCGCAATCTGGTACGCGCGTTTCCTATTTCTCGATGATCGAAATCCGCGAAGGCGCTTTTCTGCGCGAGGCGTTGGAATTGGCTGCTGTCGCCAAGGTCGCGCGTGACCTGACGGATGAGCAGCGCAAAAAACTCAGCCGCAATATGCGATTGCAGGAACTGTTGATCGAAGATGAGGATGTTCCCGGCTTCTATCAGGCGGACGAAGAATTCCACGCTTTGTTGATGGAGTTTACCGGTATCTCGAAACTGCCAGATGTGGCGCAGACCGTCTCGCTACAGGTGAACAGGGCGCGGATGCTGCTTTTGCCAACGCCGGGACGTATTGCCGAAACCATTTCCGAGCATCGCGTGATCTTGGATGCAATCAACGCGCAGAATGTACCAAATGCGCAAGAGGCGATGCGCCTTCATCTCGGGCAGTTGATGCCACGGATCGAAGTGCTTCAGCAGGAAAAACCAGAACTGTTTAATCTCAGTTCCCAGCACACCCGAGAGGCAGGATGACCGTTTCACAAACTGAGCTTTTGAACAGCCGCACATCCAGACCGGTTCCTCTGACCCGGATGGGGTTTGGTGGTGCACCGCTGGGAAACCTTTATCGCAAAGTGTCGGACAAGGACGCGCAGGCCGCTCTTCAAGCCGCCTTTGATGCCGGTATCCGTTTCTTTGACACCGCCCCGCAATACGGTTTGGGTCGGTCGGAACTCAGGGTCGGTGAGGCTGTCAAACGCTTTGGACGCGACAACATCCAGCTCTCAACTAAGATCGGACGCCTGCTACTGGATTGCGCCCCGCATGAGGTCACTCCGGAGGCGTTTGTCGACGTTCTCCAGAAACGGATCGTGTTCGATTACACGTATGACGGCGTCATGCGCTCTTACGAGGCGAGCCGGGAACGGATTGGTGTGGCAAATGCTGATATTTTGCTGGTCCATGATGTCTGCACCTTCAGTCAGGGCAGTCAGGAAATGTCCGATGCCAAAGTGCGTGAGCTGTTCGATGGTGGTGGTTATCGCGCGCTGACCGAGCTGCGCGATGCGGGTGAGATCGCGGCCATCGGCGCAGGCGTCAATGAGTGGCAGGTTTGTGAAAAGCTGCTAGGGCTGGGCGATTTTGACGGGTTCCTGCTGGCGGGGCGTTATACGCTTTTGGAACAGGAGGCGTTGAACAGCTTTCTGCCTTTGTGCGAAAAGCGTGACGTCGGCATTATTCTTGGCGGGCCCTATAACTCAGGAATTCTGGCCACGGGCGCTGTTCCCGGTGCAAAGTACAATTATGCCGATGCGCCTGCCGAAATCCTTGGCCGGGTCAGTAAGATCGAAGCCGTCTGTGCCGCACATGACACTCCCTTGATCGCGGCAGCACTGCAATTTGTTCTGGGTCATCCCTGCGTCAAAACCGTGGTTCCGGGTGCTGTCAGCGCAAACGAAGTGCAATCCAACGTCGCGCTGATGGAACGGGCAATTCCGGCGGCGCTTTGGTCCGATTTGCGCGGCGAGGGGTTGATCCGCCCTGACGCGCCCTTGCCTGAGGAGGCTGCCAATGCTGCGTAACATCGACCCGATCTTGTCGCCCGATCTGTTGCATGCGTTGCGCGCCATGGGACATGGGGATGACATCGTAATAGCAGATGCTAATTTTCCAGGAACCAGCGTTGGGCCCGAATGCATTCGGGCTGACGGGTCCACCGCCAGTGAGGTGTTGCGCGCTGTGTTATCGGTGATGCCACTGGACAGTTTTGTGCCTAACCCGGCGTTGACGATGCAGGTTGTGGGTGAACCGGATATCGTGCCCGATGCGGTGGCGGATCTTCAAAACATCATAGATGAGGTGGCCGACAACCCGGCGCCTGTGCAGGGGCTGGAACGTTTTGCCTTTTATGAACGCGCAGCCTCGGCCTATGTGATTGTTCAGACCGGAG
The DNA here is from genome assembly GCF_947489545.1 of uncultured Ruegeria sp. NCBI lineage: Bacteria > Pseudomonadati > Pseudomonadota > Alphaproteobacteria > Rhodobacterales > Roseobacteraceae > Ruegeria > uncultured Ruegeria sp. The sequence continues at coordinate 15,431 of NZ_CANLDZ010000010.1, forward strand.
AACGCAGGCTGTATGGCAATATCATCCTGAAAAAAGGTGTTATCAGTTGAGGCTGGACGCTCATCAGCACTTCTGGTCGGTTGCACGGGGCGACTATGGCTGGCTGACGCCGGATCTGGCCCCGATTTATCGCGATTTTCTGCCAGATGACTTACAGCCACAGCTGCAGCGCGCGGGTATCGACGGAACGGTTCTGGTTCAGGCCGCCCCGACCGTGGCCGAAACCAAATATATGCTATCGCTTGCGGATGAGACTCCGTTTGTTAAAGGCGTTGTCGGATGGGTTGATTTCGAAGCTTCGGATGCCGACGCTCAGATCGCCGTTTTGGCCGAACACCCTGCTTTCGTCGGTTTGCGCCCAATGATTCAGAACACTGCTGATCCGAACTGGATGTTGTGCTCGGCATTGACCCCGGTCTTTGAGGCGGTGCAAAGGCTTGATCTGACTTTTGACGCGCTGATCCTGCCGGAGCATCTTGCCCCGCTGCGTCAGCTATTGGAACGGCATCCAAATATGCGGGTCGTAATCGATCATGGCGCGAAACCGGCAATCCGCGATGGTCTGATCCATGACTGGGCGGGTGGCATGGCAGCATTGGCGCATCAAACCAACGCCTATTGTAAGCTGTCGGGTCTGGTGACCGAGGCCAAGCCTGACTGGCAGACCGGCGATCTACACCCCTATGTGCAGCATCTTCTGGACACGTTCGGCCCATCCCGCTTGATCTGGGGCAGTGACTGGCCGGTTTGCACCCTGGCCAGCACGTATGAACGATGGCTGGATACCACCGACACGCTGTTAAGCGCGTTAACAACAGCCGAGCGCGATGCCATCCTTGGGGGGAATGCTGCGCGGGCCTACCATCTCAGGAATTGAACGGATGACTTTGAACCTCGATCCTGCCGGGCTGTGGCTCGGGCGTATTGAACGCTCGGGCGTTGGTCCATGTGTTGTGACATTGCGCGGTGGTCAGGTGCTGGACATCACCTCAAAAACCGCGCCGACGACGCGCGACGTTCTCGAGCGCGATGATGCGGCGGACTACGTCAGCAGCGCGCCGGGTGAAGCCCTAGGTCCAGTTGAGGCAGGGCATCACTGGCTGGCGCCATGTGATTTGCAACCGGTCAAAGCCTGCGGGGTCACCTTCGCCGGTTCGATGGTCGAGCGCGTGATTGAAGAACAGGCCGCAGGTGATCCTGCCAAGGCAGCGGCCATTCGCGAACGCATTGGTAAGCAGGTTGGCGACAGCTTGAATGACATTATCCCCGGTTCGGACGCGGCCACCGATGTGAAGCAGGCGTTGATCGAGGAGGGGCTGTGGAGCCAATATCTGGAAGTTGGCATCGGCCCGGATGCCGAAGTGTTTTCTAAAGCACAGGTGCTGTCTTCTGTGGGTTATGGCGCCGAAGTTGGTCTGCACCCGATCTCAACCTGGAACAACCCCGAGCCCGAAGTGGTTCTGGCGGTCAGTTCGCAGGGCGTGGTCAAAGGCGCAACCTTGGGCAACGATGTGAACCTGCGCGATGTCGAAGGGCGATCAGCTCTGTTGTTGAGTAAGGCCAAGGATAACAACGCCTCGTGTGCGATCGGGCCAATGATCCGCCTGTTCGACAACAGCTTCACATTGGACGACGTGCGCAAAGCTGAACTGACTTTGACTGTCACTGGACAGGATGGGTTTGCCCTGAATGGGCGATCATCAATGTCCCAGATCAGTCGCGACCCAACAGATTTGGTGCAGCAAACAATCGGCCGTCATCATCAGTATCCCGACGGGTTGATGCTGTTTCTGGGTACGCTCTTTGCACCGACACAAGACAGGGATACGCCCGGCGGCGGGTTCACCCATAAGCTGGGTGATGTCGTCACGATTGCTAATGATCAATTGGGCGCGCTGACCAATACCGTGCGCCTGTCCACGGAATGCCCCGAATGGCGGTTTGGGGCGTCCCATCTGATGCGAAACCTGGCCCATCGTGGCTTGATTTGAGAGAGATCTTCTAATGTTGACCGGGAAACACCTGATTTCTGGCGATTGGATCGGTTCAGACGCGACCTTTGCGTCGGAACCTGCCCACGGCCCCAGCTATGATTTTGCCGTTGGCACACCGGCACTAGTAGACACAGCAGTTGCCGCAGCCGAAGACGCTTTTGCGACGTTCGGATGGTCCGCGCGGGCGGAACGAGCGGGTTTGCTCCGGTTAATAGCCGATGAGATTGACGCCCGGGGCGACGCGATCACCGAGATCGGTACGCAGGAAACCGGCTTGCCCGAGGCGCGTCTGCAGGGCGAGCTTGGTCGCACCGTAGGCCAGTTGCGCTTTCTTGCCGATCACATCGAACAGGGTGACTATCTGGGCGTGCGCCACGACCAGGCGTTGCTGGATCGAGCGCCCTTGCCGCGCCCTGATCTGTGCATGATCCAACGCCCGCTGGGTCCGATCGCGGTGTTTGGCGCATCAAATTTCCCGTTGGCTTTCTCAACTGCGGGCACGGATACCGCCTCGGCGCTGGCCGTAGGCTGCCCGGTTGTGGTCAAAGGTCACCCGGTCCATCCCGGCACGGGCGAGATTGTTGCGCAGGCTGTCGATCCGCCGCTTTCTGCGGCCTGACTGTTATCGGGATATCCCGATCGATTGTTTTTGGAGAAAGTGTGAAGGACAGAACAGGTATGACACAGTTTACCCCCTCAAATCGCTTGTCCGGCAAGACCGCTTTGATCACGGCGGCTGGGCAAGGCATTGGTCGGGCAACCGCCGCGCTTTTTGCCGCTGAAGGTGCGCGGGTGATCGCCAGCGATATCAACGATGCGTCTCTGGCCGAACTGGACGCAATCGACGGTGTCACCGCGCTGAAATTGGATGTCACCGATGCAGCGGCCGTAGGGACTTCTGTCGAAAGCCTGCCCAATCTGGATATCCTGTTCAATTGCGCGGGCTACGTTGCCGGAGGGTCAATTCTGGACTGTGAGGAAAAGGACTGGGATTTCAGTTTTGATCTGAACGTCAAAGCCATGTACCGGCTGATCCGGCTAACCCTGCCAGGGATGCTTGAACAGGGCGGTGGGTCGATCATCAACATGTCTTCGGTGGCATCGTCCTTGAAAGGTGTGCCAAATCGGTTCGCTTACTGCGCGTCCAAAGCGGCTGTTATTGGCCTAACCAAATCAGTTGCTGCTGATTTCGTCACCCAAGGCATCAGGTGCAGCGCGATCTGCCCCGGAACGGTCGATAGCCCCAGTCTGCATGACCGTTTGCGGGCGACGGGCGACTATGAACAAGCCATGACTGATTTCATTGCCCGGCAACCCATGGGACGCATTGGAACCGCAGACGAAATTGCGGAACTTGCGCTGTATCTTGGAAGCGATGCAAGCAAATATACATCCGGACAGCCCTTTGCCATCGATGGCGGCTGGACGATCTGAGTTGAAAAGGATCACGATATGAAACTTCTACGCTATGGCGCACCAGGTGCGGAAAAGCCCGGCCTGTTGGACGATGACGGTGCAATTCGGGATCTGTCGGGCGTGATCGATGACCTTTCGGGTGATGTTCTAAGGGACGAAGGGCTGCAGACGCTGCGCGAGCTTGATCCCAACGGCTTGCCTAAGGTCGATGGACAGCCCCGCATCGGCGCCTGCGTTGGCCACGTGGGCAAGTTCGTCTGCATCGGTTTGAATTACGCCGATCACGCCGCTGAGGCGGGTATGGATCTGCCGGCCGAGCCGGTGATCTTCTTCAAAGCGACCTCGTCGATCATGGGTCCCGATGACACAATTGAAATCCCGCGCGGATCGGTCAAAACCGATTGGGAGGTTGAGCTGGGCGTTGTCATCGGGACAGAGGCAAAATATGTCTCCGAGGCTGATGCCATGGATCATGTCGCGGGGTATTGCGTGATTAATGACCTGTCTGAACGTGACTTTCAGCTGCATCGCTCGGGCCAGTGGGTCAAGGGCAAGTCGGCGGACACGTTCGGCCCGATCGGGCCATGGCTGGTCACACGGGATGAGGTCACGGACCCGCAAGACTTGCCAATGTATCTTGAGGTGAACGGCCACCGTTATCAGGATGGTTCTACGCGGACGATGCATTTCGGGGTGGCTAATGTGATTTCGCATTTGTCCCAGTTCATGTCCTTGCAGCCGGGCGACGTAATCTCGACCGGGACGCCGCCCGGTGTTGGCATGGGTCAAAACCCGCAGACCTATTTGAAACCCGGCGACAAGGTCGAGCTGGGCATCGCAGGGCTTGGAGTCCAGCGACAGGGTGTTGTGGCAGGCTGAGAGTTTCCGGTTCGCCGTCAGGCAGCCCTAAAGCCAGCATCGAGCGCATTCAGAATGGCACTGGCGTCAGTTTCCGTCAGCACGAGCGGCGGGGAGAGAATTAGGTTAGGTCCCGACACGCGGACCATCGCGCCGTTTTGGTAGGCGGTCTCTTGCACCGTCGACGCGGTAGCTGCATCGACGGGTTTTTTGGAGCCCCGGTCTGATACCATTTCCATAGCGGTCATCAACCCGTATCCGCCGCGCACATCGCCGATAATATCATGTTTTTCCATAAGCTTCAGGCACCCCTGATAGAGTTGTGTGCCTCGGTCAGCCGCGTTTTCGATCACGTTCAGTCGTTTGGTTTCGGCCAGACAGGCGAGCGCTGCGGCCGCGCCCACAGGGTGCCCCGAATAAGTGTAGCCATGACCGATTTTGGCATCGGGATTGTCTTCGAATAGCTCGATTAACTTATCGCCCAGCATCACCGCTCCGAACGGGAAATACCCGTTGGTGATGGCCTTGGCCGTGCACATCATGTCAGGTTGAATACCCCAGAGCCGAGCGCCGGACCACGCGCCGGTGCGACCATAGGCCGTGATCACCTCATCAGTGATCAGCAGGATACCATTCCTGTTGCAAATCTCGCGAACCATCGGGGCGAAGGACTTGTGTGGAGGAATGACCCCGCCTGCGCCCAGAATCGGCTCCATAATCATTGCGGCGATGGTGTTGGCGCCTTGAAAGGCGATCTCGTCCTCCAGGGCAGCGGCGCAAAGCTGGGCCAGTCGCTCAGGGTCTGTCTCGTTAAACGGATTGCGGTAGGTATAGGGGGCCGGGATGTGGTAGCAGCCCGGCAAAAGCGGCTCATAGGCATTACGGAAATTGGCGTTGCCGTTCACCGATGCCCCGCCAACATGGGTGCCGTGATAGCCTTTTTTGAGGCTCAGGAATTTTACCCGCCCCGGTTCGCCACGCAATTTGTGGTATTGGCGCGCCAGACGCAGGGAAGTTTCAACGGAATCTGACCCGCCTGACGTGAAAAACGCCCGGCTGAGACCATCGGGTTTGAAAAACTCGCCCAACTCATAGGACAGCTCGATTGCGACGTCGTTGGAGGTGCCGCGAAAGGTCGAATAGTATGGCAACCGGTCAAGCTGCGCTGTGATCGCATCCTTCACGGGCCGACATGAATACCCCAGATTGACGTTCCACAATCCACCAACGCCATCCACAACCCGGTGGCCATCAATGTCGGTGATGTTAACGCCATCCGAACCAGTGATGATCTTTGGCGGGTTGTCGATGCTGTCCTTCGGAGATGTCATGGGATGCCACATCAGGCGACCGTTGTTCTCTTTCAGGAAATTTGAATCTTTCATGACGTGGTTTCCATTGAGTGCGGTTGTTTCAAGGAGTTGGCCCAAGCGGCCTCGATATGGCTGGGCAGCGTACCGCCCCAATTGCGGCTGATCTCGCGTGCGGCGACGATAAGTTCAGATTTAGTGACCTGTTCCAACTCGGACGTGAACCGAGACGCTACGCTGGCGACGGAAACAGCTCCGGCCAGCAACCCGGTGTGATCAAAGACGGGGGCGGCCAATCCAAGGATTTCGACTTCGAAACTTTGGTTCCCGCGGCCAAGACCCGTCTCGCGCGCAGAGCTGATCAACTCGGATAGCTCGTCCGCAGTGCTCGGTGTGGTATCGGTGAATTTTTCCAACTTAGTGACCGCAAAATCAAAAAGCTCATCTGGTCCAAACGCCAAAGCGCAAATGCCGGATGCCGTCGCATGAAGCGGGAAAACGTTGATGTCGACGACCGCGCGAATACCGTGGCGAGGGGATTCGCAGTCGTCCAGCGCATAGAGCGTTTTGCCGGACAGAACCGTCACATGGGCTGTCTCACCCGTTGCATCAGAAAGGGCCACAAGAGCGGCCCGAGCGCTGGCTTTGCGAGGCACTGTAGCCTCGCGCACATGCGCTAAATGCAACACGACCGGACCGAGGCGGTATTGTTTTGAAAGTGGGTTTTGCTCAACAAATCCAGCCATTTCAAGGGCCTGAAGATGCCGGTAGGTCGTCGCTTTATCCCGCCCTGCAAGCCTGCACAGCTGCGACAACCCGATCTCGGGTCGGTCAGTTGTAAAATGGTTCAGAAGCTCGAGTGTTTTGGTTGCTGAGGACATTAGCAGTCAATTCCTGTCATCTTAAAAAAAGTTTGACAGGTATTTATTAACATGGCAACCTTTTTTTCGAAACAACGGTTTAATATATGAACCGACAGCGGGGAGAAGAAAAATGCCTAAATTCACCACATCAATCACCGCCATGGCGCTGGCTTTGACGGCTGTCGCAGGCGTGGCGCAGGCGGAGTATCCGGAAAAACCTGTTGAGTTTGTCGTGCCGTGGCCTCCGGGTGATCTTGAAGACGTCTTGACGCGCATGATCGCCGAGGATTTCTCGGAAGCTTACGGAGTTCCGACAGCGGTCGTGAACAAGCCCGGTGGTGGCGGTGGTCCGTTCCCTGGTGCCATTGAAGTCGCGAATGCACCGGCTGATGGCTATACGGTTGGATCCTTCATTATCGCGATCCCGACTGTTGGTCCCCAGATCGGAATTCCGGAACTGAACCCTGATCCCTTCGTGCCACTTGGCAACTTCCTGACCTATCCGTTTGTTATCGCCGCCGGTGGCAACGCCCCCTATGACGATATGGCGGGTCTAGCGGCACATGCGCAGGAAAACGATGTGGTTCTCGGACATTTCGGAGCGCCGCTTGTTCCGACGCAGGTGACTATGGGGCTGGCCAAGGAGATGGGTTTTTCCTACGCCTCTGATGCAGCATTTGATGCTTTGGACTGCAACACTTTGGCGTCGGGTGATGTGGACGTGATCAACACCACTTTGCAGCTGATCCTACCCTGCCTGAGTGACGTGAAAGTTCTGGCCTCGATCGGGTCTGATCGGATTTCTCTGACACCCGACACGCCGACCGTAGCGGAATTGGCACCGGGTCTTGATGTCTCTCTCTGGAACGGTCTGTTCGTGCACAAAGACACCCCTCAGGATGTTCAGGATAAGATCATTGCGGTGGCAAAAGAGACTGTGATGTCGGATCGTGCACAAGCCTTGGCAGCTGAAACCGGTGCCGCAGTTTATTGGCAGCCTGCTGCAGATGTCGTTGATCAGATCAACAAGGACATCCAAACACTGGGTAACATTGACACGATGCTCTCTGAATAAACCAGACGAAGTGGCCGGGCAGCTAAACCGTCCGGCCATATTGTTTTACGATCACATTGGGGTCGGTCATGTCGCATGTCAAAACACTGCAATCCCTCTTCAAACGCTACCGCCGACCCGGTGATATCGTTTTTGCGTGGATCGCTCTGATCGTTTCCGTCTTTCTGCTTTTGCAACTGGCCGATCAAACCGTCTGGAAGAATGGTGGTAAACTGTTCGCCCAACCACGGTTCTGGCCTGCAGTCTCATTGGCCTGCATGGTGTTTTTTGCAGCCTTCCATCTTTTAGGGTCGGCTTTGTCCGAACGTATCCCTGGCCGGTGGAGAGAGGTTTGGCTGTGGATCACCTCGCTTGAATATGCGGGTTGGTTCATCGCCTACGCGGCCGTCGTTCCTTATGGAGGGTATTTACTGACAACCGTCGTGTTTGCGATCGCGCTGACCCGGCGCGTTGGCTATCGGCGTGCCTCGACCTTGATCGCTGCGGCCGCCGCAGCCGTCGTGATTGTTCTGTTGTTCAAGACGCTGCTGAAAGTGAACCTGCCCGGCGGCCTCATCTACGAGGCGTTGCCGGACGGATTGCGCCAGTTCATGCTGACCTATTTCTGATCGGACCAAATGATGGAAAACCTACTTGCAGGACTGGAAATGCTCGCCCGTTGGGACGTGATGCTGGCCTTGTTCGTGGGCTCAATCGGCGGCGTGATCATTGGCGCGATACCGGGCGTGGGCCCGGCAGTAGCGATTGCCATCCTGCTGCCTGCTACATTCTCGCTGGACCCGATTGTCGGCCTGACGATGCTTTTGGGAATTTACGGATCGTCAATGTATGGGGGGGCAATCCCTGCTGTATTGATCAACACGCCCGGCACCGCAGTGAATGCGTTGACCTCGTACGACGGCTATCCCATGACCAAAAGAGGCGAAGCGCATCGCGCTGTTTCACTGGCCTATAGCGCTTCTTTCTGGGGAGGGATTTTCGGGATCGGGTGCCTGATCCTCCTCTCGCCTGTGTTGGCTATTATCGCGCCTATGTTTGGCTCACGAGAGATTTTTTTGGCGGCTTTACTGGGCATTATCCTCGTGATCCTGGCCCATCGCGGGCAGATATTTGCGGCCGGAATGCTGGCGATGTTCGGCATCTTTCTGCAAACCGTTGGTCTTGACGCCGTGACCTACACCCAAAGATACACGTTTGGGTTTTCGTTCCTCAGCTCGGGCGTCAACTTGATCGTTGTCGTACTTGGCCTTTTCGCCCTCAGCCAGGCGTTCTTTTTGTTGACGGCGCCGGATAACAGCCCGGACGCCAAGCCGGTGAGCGGCAAGATGACCGCAGGCATCAAAGAGCTGATGAAACACAAACGGGTCGCGACCGTCGCTTCGGGCTTTGGTGTCATTCTTGGGATGATACCCGGCACCGGAGAGTTCACCGCCCAGTTCATGAGTTACACCTACGCGCAGAAAACCTCCAAAACGCCAGATGACTTTGGTAAAGGCTCGCCCGAGGGGCTGATTGCGTCCGAAGCGGCCAACAATGCGGTGCCCGCCGCTGCGATGATACCACTACTGGCCCTGGGCATCCCGGGAGAAGCGCTGACTGCGATGATGCTGTCAGTGTTTTATGTGCACAACGTCATCCCCGGCCCGCAGCTGTTCCAGAACAATATTGATCTGGTCTATGGGCTCTATTTCGCGCTGATCGCGCTGAACGTCATTGTGATGGTTTTTCTTCTGTTTTCGACGAACCTGCTGACCAAGATCATCCGGATCCCGACACGGTTCCTGGGTGTGCTGATCCTGCTCTTGTCTTTCGTGGGGGTCTATTCGCTGCGAAATTCACTGACCGATTGTATGATTGCGGCAGGTTTTGGGGTGCTGGGCCTGATCCTCAAACGTCTGAACCTGCCGATTGTGCCGATCATCCTTGGAATGGTTCTTGGTGGTATCATGGAGGTCAAGCTGCGGTCCGCGCTGCCCCGCCTCAAGACGCCGTTTGACATGATCGACCGTCCGATCTCCTTCATCCTCTTTGTTATGATCTTACTGGTGCTGGCGCTGCATGTTCGCACGTTGATCAAGGAATGGCGCGCGTACCAGCCCGAGGAAGATCACGACATGCATGACAGCCAATTGAGGTAGTCCTGATGGACCAGAATAAGATCGACACGCTTCGCGCTGAGCTAGTCCCAAGTTTTTCGCATTTGATCGACGGACGGCATTTGCCTGCATCTGACGGCGCGACGATGGACGTTGTGTCGCCGATAAATGGGCAAGTGCTGACAACTATGGCCCGAGGGACAGTGGCGGATATGGAAGCCGCGATAACATCAGCACGCGCAGCCTTTGAGGATCGCCGTTGGGCAGGGCAGCCACCTGCAGCCCGCAAGAAGGTTCTGATGAAGTGGGCCGACCTGATCGAAGCACATGCGCTGGAACTGGCCGTACTTGGGGTGCGCGACAACGGAACCGAGATTGGTATGGCGTTCAAGGCTGAGCCGGGATCGGCTGCTGGGACAATCCGCTACTACGCCGAGGCGCTGGATAAGATCTATGGTGAAATTGCACCGACGGCTGGTGATATTCTGGGCTTGATCCACAAAGAACCCGTGGGGGTCGTTGGCGCAATTATCCCATGGAATTTCCCGATGATGATCGGAGCCTGGAAGCTGGGCCCCGCTCTGGCGATGGGCAATTCGGTGGTTCTGAAACCTGCCGAAACGGCCTCTCTCTCGTTAATGCGCATGTGTGATCTGGCGCTCGAAGCGGGGTTGCCGCCAGGAGTGCTGAACGCGGTGACCGGTGAAGGAAAGATCGTGGGCGAGGCTATGGGCTTGTCGATGGATGTCGACGTGCTGGTGTTCACTGGTTCGGGTGGGACGGGGCGGCGGTTGATGGAGTATTCGGCGCGCTCGAACATAAAACGCGTCTACTTGGAGCTGGGCGGTAAGTCCCCCAATATCGTTTTCGCAGACGCACCCGATCTTGCAGAAGCAGCGAAGGTCGCAGCAGCCGGTATTTTTCGTAATTCGGGTCAGGTGTGCGTTGCTGCGTCGCGCCTATTGGTTGAGGCGTCAATCCATGATGACTTTGTCGCTGAAGTCGCAAAAGCAGCGGAGGCCATGCGCGTCGGCGATCCCTTGCAACTGGAGACTCATATTGGTGCGGTCAACTCGGAAACGCAGCTGAACGCCAATCTTGGATTTGTCGACACGGCGGTGGCCGAAGGCGGTCAGATTGTCACCGGGGGTCAACGAGTCTTGGCCGAAACCAATGGCTATTACATGGCGCCCACCGTCGTTACCGGTGTCCGGCCAGACGCGTCCCTCGCGCAGAAAGAAGTATTCGGCCCGGTTCTGGGTGTGACGCCATTCGAAGATGACGATGAGGCGGTCGCGATCGCCAATTCAACTGTCTACGGCCTGGCGGGTGGTGTCTGGACATCGAACCTTGGCCGGGCCCACCGCATGGTCCGCGATGTCCGCACCGGCGTCATGCATGTGAACACCTATGGCGGCGCGGACGGAACTGTCCCGCTGGGTGGCGTGGGTCAATCCGGCAATGGGCACGACAAATCACTGCATGCCATAGAGAAATACATCAATCTGAAGACGGCTTGGATCAAGTTGTAAGGGGCCTCGTATGACCGACAAAACCATTCTGATTGTAGGAACCTACGATACGAAAGACGATGAGCTGGGCTTCCTTGCAGATGTGATCCGTGAACAGGGCGGCACGGTTGTCACTATGGACGTTTCCGTTCTGGGTGACCCATCACAGCCTACGGACCATTCCAAACACGATGTGGCCGAGGAAGGTGGCAGTTCGATCCAGGCCGCCATTGACAGCGGTGACGAAAATCACGCGATGCAAATCATGGCGGAAGGGGCCAGCCTTCTGACATCGCGGCTTTACTCCGAGGGCGTATTCGATGGCGTGATTGTGCTGGGCGGTACGATGGGCACCGATCTTGCACTGGACGTTTGTTCGGCGCTGCCCTTGGGTGTCCCTAAATACATCGTATCGACCGTGTCGTTTTCCCCGTTAATTCCGGCAGACCGTCTGGCGGCGGACATCCAGATGATCCTGTGGGCGGGTGGCCTCTATGGGTTGAATTCGGTTTGCAAAGCGTCCCTGTCGCAGGCCGCTGGTGCGGTTTTGGGCGCTGCGCGTGCTGTTGAGAAGCCGGACCCAGACAAGCCCCTGATCGGGATGATGTCGCTGGGCACTTCGGCGCTGAAATATGTGATCCCGTTGAAACCAGCGTTGGAAGCGCGTGGGTATGAGGTCGCAGTGTTTCATGCCACCGGTATGGGTGGGCGGGCCTTTGAAAGCCTCGCACGGCAAGGGGCGTTCGCCTGTGTGTTCGATTTCTGCACGCAAGAGCTGGGCAATCACGTGAACGGGTCCAACATTTCAGCTGGCGCAGATCGGCTGACCAATGCGGGGGCCAGCGGAACGCCGCAGATCGTGGCACCCGGCTGCTATGATCTGGTGGATGTTGTGGGCTGGCAACCCTTGCCGCAGAAATGGGCCGATCATTTAAAGCACGAACACAATCGGCTGCTGACCTCGATTGTGTTGAATGTGGATGAACGGAAAGCGGTGGCGCGCGCCCATTCAAGGCAATTGGTAGCAGCAAAGGCACCCGTCGCAATGATTTTGCCCGAGCGCGGCCTCGGCGAATGGGACCGTGAGGGCGCAGACCTCCATGACAAAGAGGGGTTGGCGCAGTTCCTGGATGAGCTTCAGGCGACCCTGCCTTCGAATGTCTTTTCCCACAGGCTCGATTGCCACATCAACGATCCGGAATTCGCCGGAAAGGCGTTGGAGATTTTTGATGCCTGGCGTGATGAGGGCATCATCGCCGATTAGTCTGCAGGACCGGGGTCAAGAAGGGTCAGCAAATCCAACAGAGTTTCATAGTTTTCAGCCCCCAAAGCAGATTTGAACCCGTCCACAATTTGTGCGGCTTGGGTCGCCCGGTCGTCGATTATCTTCTGACCTTCGGGCGTGATTTCGATGAATTGCCGGCGGCGGTCCGCATCGTCTCGGGTTTGTGTGATAAGGCCTTTGTCACGCAGAGTTGCTGCGATCCGTGTCAGGCTGGGAAACAGCAGGCTGGACCGGTCGGCGAGCGTTTTCGCGTCCAACCGGCCGTATTCGCTAAGAACCCGTAGGGCACGCCATTGTTGTTCCGTGATCCTCGTTTCGGCCAGCATCTCTCGGATCGGGGCCATCACACCTTCGCGCGCGCGGATCAGTGCGATCGGAAGGGATCGTTTGGTCGGCGGGAGTGTGGATGTCATAGAAACCTCGGGAGTTGTCTGGAATGTCAAATGCACCGTAAACTTAGTCTTGACAACCAAGCACCATATTATTTAACTTAACAATAATTAACATGTTAAGGAAATGATATGCCGCACTTCCACATCGACTATTCTGCAAACCTTGAACAGGTCGTGGACATGGGCGCATTGTGCGAGGTTATCCGTAGCGCTGCGGCTGAAATCGAGACCTTTCCAACACCTGGCATTCGCGTTCGCGCAACTCGTGTTGACCATGTAGCAATGGCTGACGGGGATCCAAAGCATGGGTTCATCGACCTGTCCATCCGTCTGCGCGCTGGCCGTTCCGATGACGTGAAGAAGGATGCCGTTACCCGTATTTTCGCAACGCTCAAGGATTTTGTAGCCCCTGCAATGCGGACCCATTCCATCGCTTTGTCTGCCGAAATCCGGGACATCGACGCCGATCTCTCCCCTAAATTCGGCAACGTCCGAGATCATCTGGAGAACACCGCATGAGCGAGCTAGAACAAAACGTTACCAAGTTGAATGGCTATCTTGAGCGATTCCAAGAGACCGGCATCCAAAATCGGATCGCCGGTGCGGATGTCGCGGGTGAAGCAGGGGTGTTCCAAACCATCTCGCCCGTAGACAAAAGCGTGATCTGTGATGTAGCCCATGGGACTGGCGACGACATCGACGCAGCGGCCAAGGCTGCCAACGCAGCCTTTGCAGCGTGGCGTGATATGGCGGCGCGTGAACGTAAGGAAATTCTGATCCGAATTGCCGAAGGCATCGAAGCGCGGGCCGAGGAAATCGCGTTGTGCGAGTGCTGGGACACAGGACAGACGCTGAAGTTCATGTCCAAAGCCGCATTGCGTGGGGCGGAGAACTTTCGGTATTTCGCCGATCAGGTCGTGCAAGCGCGAGACGGGCAACACCTGAAATCACCGACTTTGATGAACATCACGACCCGGGTTCCAATAGGCCCCGTGGGGGTCATTACCCCGTGGAACACACCTTTCATGCTGTCCACATGGAAAATCGCACCAGCGCTCGCGGCCGGATGCACAGTAGTCCATAAACCCGCAGAAGCTTCGCCATTGACTGCGCGCCTACTGGTGGAAATCGCCGAAGACGCGGGGCTGCCCCCTGGGGTGCTCAACACCGTAAACGGATTTGGCGAAGGCGCCGGTAAGGCGCTTTGCGAACACCCCCTGATCAAGGCCATCGCCTTTGTGGGTGAAAGCCGCACAGGATCACTGATCACCAAGCAGGGTGCAGATACACTCAAACGCAACCACTTGGAACTGGGCGGCAAAAACCCTGTCATCGTGTTCGAGGATGCCGATTTGGATCGCGCGCTCGATGCGGTGATCTTTATGATCTATTCGATTAACGGCGAGCGGTGCACGTCGTCATCGCGTCTTTTGGTGCAGGACACGATCCGCGCAGAGTTCGAAACCAAGCTGATCGAACGTGTGAACAACATAAAAGTAGGTCACCCTCTGGACCCAAAAACCGAGATCGGCCCGCTGGTCAACCGAGAGCACTTTGAAAAGGTTACCAACTATTTCTACATTGCTCGCGAAGATGGCGCGACCGTTGCCGCCGGGGGCGTGACTGTCGGGGAAGAAGGGTACTTTGTCCGCCCGACACTGTTTACCGACGCCAACAATCAGATGCGGATCGCGCAAGAAGAGATCTTTGGGCCAGTTCTTACGTCGATCCCGTTCTCGACCGAGGAAGAGGCGCTGCAGATTGCCAATGACATTCCTTACGGTCTGACCGGCTATGTTTGGACCAATGACCTGACCCGCGCGCTGCGCTTCACGGACAAATTAGAGGCCGGGATGATCTGGGTGAACTCGGAAAATGTCCGACACCTGCCGACACCCTTTGGTGGCGTCAAAGCCAGCGGTATTGGTCGTGACGGGGGCGATTGGTCCTTTGAGTTTTACATGGAGCAGAAACACATCGGCTTTGCCACGGGGCACCACAAGATCACCAAACTGGGGGCGCTGTGATGGGCAACCAACAGACATTTGTTGATGAGCCATTTGAGATTGCCTACCCGTCCAAGCCGCAAAAGACTGGCGCGATCTTGTCTGATCAATTCCCGTCAGTCGGCACTGGCCAGCCCAACACCATCTTCCCCATTCGATAGGAGGCACCGATGCCCGTTCCTGCCCCAAATCTATATCCTGATTTCAATACGATCCGCCTGAGCCATGTGTGCCTGAACGTCAAAGACCTTACGGCGTCAAAGAAGTTCTATACCGAGATCCTTGGTCTTCAGGTCACGGATGAAGATGACCGTTGCATCTACCTACGCGCGATGGAGGAACGCGGGCATCATTGCGTGATCCTGCAGCAATCCGATCAACCCGGCACCGTCGAGGTTATGGGCTTCAAGACTTTTGACGAAGACGATCTAGACCGGGCAAAGGCCTATTTCGATAGCAAGGACCGCCCGACGGAATGGGTCCAGCGCGCATATCAGGGGCGCACGCTTTTGACCTCGGACAACATGGGTATTCCGCTGGAGTTCTACCACCAGATGGATCGGTTGGAGCCGATCCACCAGAAATACGCGCTCTATCGCGGTGTCAAACCGCTGCGTATCGACCATTTCAACTGCTTTAGCCATGATGTTGATGCATCGGTGGAGTTTTACTCGGACTTTGGATTTCGCGTCACCGAATACACCGAGGACGAAGAGAGCAAGAAGCTTTGGGCAGCTTGGCTGCACCGCAAGGGCGGTGTGCACGACATGGCCTTCACAAACGGCAACGGTCCACGGATGCACCACGTAGCGTTTTGGGTGCCGACGCCGCTTAACATCATCGACCTGCTCGATCTAATGTCGACCACCGGCTATGTGGACAACATCGAACGCGGCCCTGGCCGTCACGGCATTTCCAACGCGTTCTTCCTTTATGTTCTGGATCCCGATGGCCACCGGATCGAAATCTATTGTTCGGATTATCAAACGGTCGACCCGGACCTGGAGCCCATTAAGTGGGATCTGAAAGACCCGCAGCGCCAGACGCTTTGGGGCGCCGCAGCACCTGAAAGCTGGTTCAAGCACGGGACGACATTTGTTGGTGTGGAAACCAAAGATTCCGCGCTGAACGCCAGCCCGATTATCGCACCATGAGCTTTTGTGCCGTAAACTCGGCTGTCCAGCGTTCGGGATCGCGTCAAATGCTTGACGGTTTCCTTGAACCCAAATGCAACTACGGTTTCAACGTCGTCGCGGGGGTATGACAATGCGATTTGCAACCTACACCTCCCACGGTGAGACTCTGTATGGCGCTGTCACCGACAATGGCATGATCGCCTTGAATGACGCCTTCCCGCAGTGGCCGAGCTTGTTTGACGTTGTGCAAGCAGGCGGGCTCGGTGCGCTTGCCGACGCAGTTGCCGGGAAAAGGGTTACCCATACCGATTTTCGATACGAGATGGTTCTGCCCAATGCGCGACGTATCCTCTGCGTTGGCGTGAACTTCCCGGATCGAAACGCCGAATACAAGGACGGCAGCGAACAGCCCAAGTTCATGTCGTTGTTCCCGCGTTTTGCCAGCGGGTTCACCGGTCATGATCGCCCCATGATACGCCCGCCCGAAAGCCACCATCTTGATTATGAGGGCGAAGTGGCGATCATCATTGGCAAGAGCGGGCGGCGCATCAAACAAGATGACGCCTATGACCATATTGCAGCCCTGACGCTGTGCAACGAAGGCACCATCCGCGACTGGGTGCGGCATGCGAAATTCAACGTCACCCAAGGTAAGAACTGGGACAAGTCCGGCTCGATCGGCCCATGGCTTGTCCCTTTCACCGACGCTGCTCAGTTGGACGACGCCCGCATCGTCACGCGGGTGAATGGAGAAGTCCGGCAAGATGATGTCTTGTCCCGCATGATGCACCCAATCCGGCGCGAGATTGAGTACATTTCGACATTCATGACGCTTGAGCCGGGCGATATCATTGTCACCGGCACTCCGACTGGGTCCGGTGCGCGGCTGGACCCTCCGCAGTATCTAAAACCCGGCGACGTGGTCGAGGTCGAGGTGAACGGCATTGGGACCCTGCGCAACACCATCGAGGACGAAGTGGTATGACGCCCGCAGACCACGCGACCGCCGCCGCTGATCTTTTGCGCGCCGAAGAGACCGGTAAGCAGATTGGGCTACTTTCTCTGCGGCATCCCGAGATGGGTTTGGATGATGCCTACGAAGTGCAAAACGCCATCTACCGCGCCAAGATTGCGCAGGGCCGCAAGGTTGTTGGATGGAAAATAGGGCTGACATCGAAAGCGATGCAATCTGCGTTGAACATCGATATCCCTGACAGTGGGATTCTGTTCGACAATATGGTGTTCGGGAACACCGCGATAGTGCCCAAAGACCGGTTCATCCAGCCGCGGGTCGAGGCCGAGATAGCATTTGTCATGAAATCCGCCATAGGGGGTGCGGACCTGACCCGCCAAGACGTGCTGGCAGCGGTCGAGTATGTCGCCCCTTCGATTGAGATACTGGATACCCGGATCCTGCGCGTCGATGCCGTCACCGGGAAAACCCGCAATGTGTGTGACACGATCAGTGACAACGCGGCCAATGCAGGTGTTGTTTTGGGCACCCAGCGGCATGCGGTTGACGCTTTCGATCTGCGCTGGGTCGGGGCCGTCACCTCTCGCAATGGCGAGGTCGAGGAAACCGGCCTGGGCGCGGGGGTGCTGAATGATCCGGTGCAGAGCGTTGTGTGGCTCGCCCGGCGCATGGCGCAGTATGGTCAAAGGATCGAGGCCGGACATATCATCCTGTCGGGCAGTTTCATTCGGCCCATTGAGTGCCCTGCTGGTAGCAAAATCTTTGCCGATTTCGGTCCCTTCGGCGACGTTGCCGTCTCGTTTGCCTGAAGGTTTCCCATGTCTGCGCCGCGCAATTCATTCAAACACGCAATCGCCGAAGGAGAGCTTCAGCTGGGATGCTGGCTTGGCCTCGCCGATCCCTACATCGCGGAAATCAGCGCGGGCGCCGGGTTCGACTGGGTTCTGATCGACGGAGAACACGCTCCAAATGACCTCCGGTCAATTGTGGCGCAGCTGCAGGTCATTTGTGCACGGGACACTCACTCCGTCGTTCGGCCTCCTATCGGAGAGCCATGGATCATCAAGCAATTGCTGGATGCGGGCGCGCAAAGCCTTCTTGTCCCCATGGTGGAAAGCGCCGAACAGGCGCAAGCCCTTGTAGACGCAGTGACTTACCCGCCGCACGGGGTTCGCGGTGTGGGCTCTGCTCTGGCCCGCGCCTCAGACTTCGCGGCGATTCCAGATTACCTTCAGACTGCGCGGGATGAAATCTGTCTCTTGGCGCAGGTCGAAAACCGAAGAGGTCTGGCCGCGCTGGACGATATTCTAGCGACCGACGGGCTGGATGGAGTATTTATCGGCCCGTCCGATCTTGCCGCCGATATGGGTTTCATAGGTCGGCCCGGCGTGCCCGAAGTGAAGAATGCTGTTCTGCGGGCACTGGAAAAGATCGTTGCGTCGGGCAAGGCGGCTGGAATCCTGACCCTGGACACAGAACTCCAACTTGAATGCCGCGCCGTCGGTGCGAGTTTCATCGCCACTGAAATCGATGTCAGCCTGTTTGCCCGAAGTATGCGAAACGCGGCGGCGGTCGCCCGCAGTCGCTTCCGCCTGCCTCACCAACCAGTGTAAAGGAAAGTGGTTTGCACGGTCAGAGACCTCTCTCGATCAGTCCAAACAATTGGACCGGGCGGGCGACGCCGCGTATGCTGTGAAGCCCGCATTCGGAAAAAAGATCTGGTGCAGCTTCAGCGACTGCAATTGTCGCCAATACTCGGTGCCCCAGCGATTTGGTTAAACCTTCTATTCGGCTTGCGACGTTGACGGCGCCACCTAGGACTGTGAAATCAAGCCTGCCCGGGCTGCCAATATTGCCATAGCTGACCTGACCTACGTTGATGCCAATACCGATATCCAATGGTGGTTTGTTCTGCTGGTCGCGATGCTTGTTCAGTGCAGAAAGACCGTTGAGCGCGCTTTGCGCAGCGCGCGCCGCTTGGAGGCATTGTTGGGTACGATCATCTGGCGTGGCGATGGTGAAAATGGACAAAACTCCGTCACCCATGAACTTGAGGACATCTCCTCCATGGGACTCAACGGACTGCACCACCCTATCGAAATACCCATTCAACGCATCAAATACGTCATCTTCATCTGCCAGATCGGTGAGCGCCGTGAACCCGCGCAGGTCAGAGAACATCACAACCGCTTCCAGAGATGTGCGTTCTCCGCGTTTGATCGTCCCGTTGCACACGGCTTCGGAGGGTCCATTCCCAAGATATGTGCGAAGAAGGCTTTCGGACGATTTGCGCATTGTGATGGGCTCCATCGCCGACGAAAGCGCCGGCAACGCGCCCTCGATCATCTTGAGGTGCTGATCCGAGAACCCATCTTTGGATTGTGTGACGAATGTGCAGCCATGCAGCGAACCGTCTCCGTAAAACAGAAGGGTTGCATAGTAATCCGTGCCGCCCTGATCTGCGAACTCCAAGTATGAGACATGGTCGGTTTCCGAATCCAGCCCGCGCAGACTTTTGTGCAAAGGGTGCCTGTGTTCCAGAACATACTCGAATGCGCTGCCGACATAGCCATCTGTGAGCATACGCTCATGCGTCACGTCGTAGCTTTCCGTGCCGTCAGGTGTCCAGACAACGCCCCAGGCAATCAGCAGGGGGTTCGCAAACCGCTGACCAATATTGACACGCCAAAGTGGAACCCCGGCATCAATAAGTGACGCGCAGAAGTGAGATACGATTTTTACTGGATCGCCCGACCGGCGGCCCTCGTTCATCATCCAATCGGCCAGCTGAGCAATTTGATCCATTGCGGCAGGTTAGCCGCCAGGCGGTGAAGAGCAAAGTCCGATATACGCGGCGTGCAGCAGGGCACGTGCTGCCTCAACGGGTTTGGGTATCCCAAAAGGCGCATACTGATGTCTCGTTGCTGCTTCAAACCTGCCGATACACCGCTTCAGTCCGATGTGGAGGATTTTGGATTGGGAGGGCCCGGCAATTCATATCAGATTGATATTAATGAAAATTGACGGCCAAAGTTCACCAAATTGCAATTTTCTTCGTCCAGTGAGTTTCATCAAACCGAATATTTGTTTCGGGAATGCCGGATATTCGTAAATTCGGGCAAGACACTCTTGATGGCTTTGGCATCCACATGTTTCAATTTCTGTGCTTGGCAGGCAAACGGGCTGCAAGCAACAAACAAAACAGAGAACACAAGTGTTTTCGACATAACCAAAGCGCCCTACGGTTCTGACCGACCGAAAGTGAGCGCTGTACAAGTCCAACGTGGAGAACTCGAATGAACAAAATTTCGATGCTATTGGGTGGCGCATCTGTTGCGATCGCCATGCCGGCATTTGCGGCTGATATTGTAATTGGTGTGCCCAACTGGCCGTCGGTAAATGCAACGGCGCATATCCTTAAGGTCGCGATTGAAGAGAATCTTGGCCTGGAAGTAGAGCTTCAGAACGGTACGAACCCGATTGTTTTCGAAGCTATGGATTCAGGGGCGATGCATGTGCACCCTGAGGTCTGGATGCCAAATCAGCAAAACCTGCACGATACCTACGTCAAAGACAAAGGCACGGTGACGTTCAACGGCAATGGTGTCGAAGCGTTCCAGGGTATGTGTGTGGACAAAGCCACTGCTGAGGCCAACGGGATCACGTCGATTGATGACCTGACAAACCCGGATATTGCGGCTCTGTTCGACAGCAATGGGGATGGTCAGGGTGAATTGTGGATTGGCGCGCCTGGATGGGCGTCAACCAATGTCGAAAAAGTGCGCGCGAAGTCCTACGGCTATGATCAGGTTTTCGAACTCACCGAGATTGATGAAACGGTTGCTTATGCCAACCTCGACAATGCGATCAAGGCTGGGGATGCATGGGTCGGCTTTTGCTACACGCCACACTACGTGTTCGAATTGCATGACCTGCAAGTCTTGGAAGAGCCAGCATATGACGCGGCCAAGTGGAATGTGATCCAGCCGACGGATGATCCGGATTGGCTGGCCAAATCCGATGCGGGCGTTGCCTGGGATCTGGCGTATCTGCATCTGCACTATGCGAAGTCGCTTGAAGAAGAGTACCCGCAAGTCGCCACTATGTTGGCAAACATGAAACTTGATACCGATACAGTATCAGCCATGACCTATGCTCTGGTGATTGATGGCAAAGAACCATTGGCATACGCGCAGGAATGGGTCGGAGCAAACGAAGATGCCGTTCTGGGTTGGATGTCTGAGTGATCATACCTGATCAGAACTGAAACAGATTCAGGCCGCCGGACGTAACCGGCGGCCTGTTGTGCATCAAAGGGACAAGTATGACCGAAACAGTCGTGAAGCTCACCGATGTCTGGAAGATATTCGGGGCGCGCACCGAAGAAGCCATGGCCGCCGTTCGAAGCGAAGGCATCGGCAAGCCCGAAGTTCTGGAAAGATTCAACTGTGTCGTCGGCGTTCAGGGCGCCACGTTCGAAGTGCCAAGGGGCGAGATTTTCTGTATCATGGGGTTGTCGGGCTCTGGCAAGTCCACTCTGGTCCGACATGTGAACCGGCTGATCGAGCCGACAGCGGGGAAGATCGAAATTCTCGGCCATGATGTCTCGAAAATATCAGAGGCAGAGCTTCGACGTATTCGTGCCCAGCAGATCGGAATGGTTTTTCAACACATGGCATTGATGCCGCATCGCTCGGTGCGGGACAATGTGGCGTATCCGCTTGAAATCCGTAAGGTCCCGAAATCAAAAAGATGGGCCGTTTCTGATCATGCGTTGGGATTGGTTGATCTGACGGGTTATGAAGATCGGCTGCCCAAGGAATTGTCTGGTGGGATGCAGCAACGTGTGGGGATTGCACGCGCGCTGGCATCGGACCCTGAAATTCTATTGATGGATGAGCCCTTCTCGGCGCTTGATCCGTTGATCCGATTGCAACTGCAGGATCAGTTCAAGGCTCTGGTCGCTCAGCTAAAGAAGACAACGCTGTTTATCACGCACGATCTGGACGAAGCCATTCGCATTGGACACCGGATTGCGATCATGAAGGACGGTGTCATTGTGCAGATCGGCACGCCGGAAGATATCGTGATGAATCCGGCGGACGACTATGTTCGCGAATTTGTGCAGGGAATATCGAAGCTGAAGCTTGTTAAGGCGCATTCGATCATGGCGCCGATGGACAGTTATTCCGGCTCGCTGGATGGTGCGCCCAGGGCAGATGAAGGGGCCGATCTGGACCAGCTTATCGACCTTGCGGTTGATACGGATATGCCGGTGGTCATAACCGATGCAGGCCAGGACGTAGGTGTTGTGACCAAACCACGACTGTTGCGCGGAATCCAAGGGGGCAAAAATGACTGATACAACAAGTGAAATCCAGGTCACAGCTGCCTCGGATATTGAAGTCGATCGCGAAGCGCTGGACCGTTCTATCCATGAATTCGCAGGTCCCAACGGGGACTATTACGTCAAGGCGTTTCACAAGATTCATGATGCCACCAGTGCCGTTCCCAATACTTTCAACAAATGGGCTGCGGTCCTGGGTCCGTTTTGGTCTGCATCTCGGGCGATTTGGGGAATGTTCTGGACGTTCCTGATCCTTGAAATCATCGCGTGGGTTCAGATTGGGCGTGGTGCCTGGGGAAATCCCGGAGCCGATTTTGCAGAACGGGCGGCGCGTCAGCAGGAGCGGGCAGATGAGCTGTTGGCGCGCGCCGCTGAAGCCACGGAGAAAGCGGATATAGAGCGTTTTTCCAAACTGGCAGAAAACATCCAGAAGGCTGCGGATTCCAGCATGGAGAAAGCACTGTCCGCACAATCCGAAGCGGTTGGAATCCTGGTTACAGGGCTTCTGATGCTCTTGGTCTTCAAGTTGGTTCAGGGTTTTTATTCTGATCGGGTGTACGAAAAGCAATATGCCAACTGGCGGACTGATCCCAAAAGTACTGAAAGCGGCCGCTCGATGCACAACACGGTTCTTGGTGCTGTTTTGGTCGCCGCCATTGGCCCGCTGATCGTGTACAAATTCACCGTCAATTCTTCCATGGCCATGCTGGATGCCTTTCCCGAACTGGCAGTGTCAGAGCTGATCTTGGGTGAAGGAAATGGTACGTTGTTCTCGGCGCTGGCCTCTTGGATGGAAGCCCAGATTGATGCTGCCGCCGCCGCTGGCGGGGATGTCTTCGATGGGATCGTGGCAGGTGTTCGATCGGTTCTTGATGCGCTGACCATTGCCTTGATCGGGTCACCATGGCCGGTTGTCATGCTTGTTATCTGCGTGACAGCATGGCGGGCGGCGGGTCCACGCGTGGCAATCTTCACGGCCTCTTCCTTGGCCTACATCGCACTGCTGGGATATTGGGAAGTCGCAATGGAGACGGTCGCCCTGGTCGGAGCCGCGGTATTTTTATGTGTTGTCTTCGGGATCCCGCTGGGGATCTGGTTTGGGAAATCCAAACGCGCGTACCGAGCGGCGGAACCGGTATTGGATCTGATGCAGACGCTTCCGGCCTTTGTGTATCTGATCCCGATTATCGCGTTTTTCGGAACCGGCAACCCGCCGGGAATTTTGGCCACGATCATCTTCGGTATGCCACCGGTCATACGATTGACCGCGTTGGGTATGCGCGGGGTGCCAGACAGTATTAAAGAGGCGGCCGTAGCCTTTGGCGCATCCAAGTGGCAGTTACTGAAAGATGTTGAAATACCGCTTGCCTTGCCATCGATCATGACCGGCGTGAATCAGACCATTCTCATGTGTCTGTCTATGGTCGTTATCATCTCGCTGATCGGCGGCGGAGGACTTGGCAAGGAAATCCTTGAAGCGCTGCAATATGCGGCCAAAGGACCCGGCTTGCTGGGTGGCTTTGCAATCCTGTTCCTCGCCATGGTGATGGACCGGATCGTGCAAGGCGCATTCAGGCGCGAAGACGAAAAAATCTAAAATGCTCTGCGCCTCCGGACTTCTCCGGGGGCGCATTTGATTTCTGCTGAGACCAATCATGACTGATCGTTACGAAAAATCCATGATGGACAATCTTTATTGGTGGGGTGTGCCCACCTTGTTCAGATGCCCTCATGTAGGCCCTGAAGATCAGGACATTGCGCTGGTCGGGGTTCCACACTCAACTGGAAACGGCACGACCGAGCGCGACCAGCATTTGGGGCCCAGGGCTTTACGCAATGTCTCTGCCGTACAGCGCAGGGTTCACTCGCTGTTCCGAATCGATCCTTGGAACAGTGCCCGGATTGCGGATGTGGGGGATGTCCCTTTTCCGCGTGCCAATGACAACGAAGACTGCATCGAACGTATCACAGCCTTTTACAAGGATATCGACGCGGCGGGTGCGCGCCCTGTTTCCATCGGTGGGGATCACTCGATTACAGGCGGGATTGTTCAGGCGCTTGGAGGGGGCAATCTTGCCGGCGGCGAGCCGGTCAGCTTTCTGCATTTTGACGCCCATACGGATGTGTTTACCAAGGTCGACCACTTCCTGGGTGCCAAAAAGTCTGCGGCGCATTGGGGGGCTTACCTGGCCGACCAAGGCCAGGTTGACCCAACCCGTTCCATGCAGATTGGATTACGAGGTCACCCGCGCAGTTTGGATTGGCTGCAACCGTCATATGACTACGGATACAACATCGTGACGATGCGGGAATTCCGTCAGCGCGGTTTGGAAGATGTCGTCGCGCAAACGCGCGAGGTTCTGGGCGACCGACCCGTGTACATTACGTTTGATCTGGATTGCCTTGATCCGACGGTGGCGCCAGCGGTGTCAAATCTGGAGCCCGGCGAGAAAGGCTTTGATATCGATGAAGCGGTTGGTTTGCTGCGCGCGGCGCGGGGCCTGAACATCGTCGGAGGAGATGTCGTCTGTATGATGCCCACCAAGGACAGCCCCAACAATATCACGGCGCTGACCGCTGCCGCCGTCATGTTCGAGATGATCTCGATGATCGCCGAAAATGTAAGCGCTAATTAGGGCGGCGAGTATCCACGGACTGCGCCAGCACGCATAGCAATTCGAACATCAACGAGATACCAAGCCACGCTGTGCTACCGCTGGGATCAAACGGGGGGGACACCTCAACCAGGTCTGCGCCGATCAGATTCAGCCCGGACATCTTGCGAATAACCTGCTGAGCCTGAAAACTGTTGGGCCCGCCAATTTCTGGCGTTCCGGTGCCCGGAGCGTAGGTCGGGTCAACAAAATCGATATCATAGGTACAGTAGCAAGGCGCGGACCCGACAATGCGCCGTACTTCGGCCATGACGTCGTCGATGCCCCTGTCAAACAGTTCTTCTATGCGGATGATGCGAATACCTTGGGCCTCACCCCATTCGATATCTTCGGTATTGTAGGCGGTCCCGCGAATGCCAACCTGCACAAAGCGTTTGGGGTCAACCAGCCCTTCTTCAACCGCGCGTCTGAACGGTGTCCCGTGGGTGAATTTGTACCCTCCAAAGTAGCTGTCAAACAGATCTGTGTGACTGTCGAACTGGATCAACCCCAATGGCCCCGACGTCGCCAAAGCGCGCAAAACGGGCAGGGTTGTCAGATGGTCGCCACCAGCGGTTAGCGGAGTGATACCCTTGTCGCACAGCCCGGCATAGAATTCCGTTACGCGCCCAAGTGTATCGTCGATGTCCACCGGGTTGGGTGCGACGTCACCCAAATCTGCGCAGTTGATCAGGTCGAACGGGCTAACACCTGTGACGGGGTTCATGGCCCGGATCATTGTTGAAAAATCGCGCAATTGCCGTGGTCCGTGGCGCGCGCCGGGCCGGTTGGTCGTGCCCCCATCCCAGGGGATTCCGACAATCCCCAGATCGACCTCGTTGAACCGCTCATGATCCGGTGTCAGGACGGGCAGGCGCATAAATGTTGGGACACCAGCAAACCGGGCAAGCTCCATCGCCGATACCGGTTGAAAGAAGGAATTGGCCATGCGTACCTCGTGCCCCTTTTTGCTTCGGCCGACCCTATCGGGTGAACTCCGCAAAGGGAATGATTTTGCGGGCGTCAGATCAGAATGCGATACTTGCTGCGGATTTCTGCATCTTGCGAGGGGGTCAGATATTCGGGGCGATAGGTATCCAAAATTTCGCGCGCCCGGTCGCGTGCAGTGGTCCAGGCATCCTTGGCGCCGTCCATTTCCCATGTCCTGGGTTCACGGCGGTCCGCTAAGGACGGATAGAAATAGTCCCGCTCCATCGCAGTGTATGTATGCGTGCTGCCCAGAAAATGCCCGTCTCCCAAAACTGATTGGCAGATAGCTTCAAACCCCAGGTTTTCGGCGTTTACCTCGATCCCGCGCAATGCGCGATAAGTGTGGGAATGCATCTCATCATCCAGAACAAAGGCTTCGAAACTTGCCCCCAAAAGCGATGCGGTCATACCCGAGCTTTCATAGATCAGATTACCACCGGCCAGTGCCGCCGCCAGCGAGGTCATGGCTTTTTCCACGCCGTATTGCGCGTCGATCGCCTTGGCGTCGGTCATCGATGAGGCGACGCCAGATGGCAACCCAAGCCAATTGATGATCTGTGCTGAAGCCGCATTCAAAATAGCGGTTTCACCACTGCCCCCTGCAAAAGACCCGGTGCGCAGGTCCACGATGAACGGCCAGTTTGAGAAAACCATCGGATAGCCCGGTTTGATGGCGTTGACCATCACAAGGCTGGCCAGCGTCTCGGCCAGGGATTGCGCCAGGAATCCGGCCAGCGTTGCCGGTGCGGTCGCGCCGGCCTGAGCCGCAGTGATACAGGACATCGGGATGTTGTGCCTGACACATTCATAGACAACGTCCACCGCATCTTCCCCATACCGCAAGGGTGAGATGACCGGGCTGATGTGGGCTTTCAGAAAGGGGCGTTCCGAGAACTTGGCCGGACCTCCGGCGACGATGTTCAGCATGTCCACGATGGGGGCGACGTGTTCCGCCAGCGTGAAGGATGTTGCGATCGGCTTGGTGGTGTTTCTGACCAACGCGTACACAGTATTCACATCAAGATCGAAAACGTCGGGCACATCGGTGGCAACACAGCATCTGGTGAACCAGCTTACATTGCTAAGCGTGTCTTGCAGGCGTGTGAAATCGTGCAGATCCGCCAGCGTGGAGGGTCGGTAAAGGCCGGTATCAAGATCCAGCGTTTGCACGGCAGCCCCACCTGTTCCAAAAAACACACGATCACCACCAACCTCAATCGAACGACTTTCGTCCCGGCCATGCAGCACAAAGGTCTTCGCCGCCATGCGAACGGTGTCTTCGACCATGGCCCGCGGAAAAGTGACTCGGTCCTGTTTGCCACCAAGCGCGCCTGCCGCCAGCAGGTCTTTGCGCAGCCTCTCGGGTACTTCGCCCATCCCCAGAGTTTCAAGTAGTCTCAACGCTGTATCGTAGATCAGACCAATCTCGGCCTCGGTCAAAGGCTTGAAGGCTCCACCGATCTGGCCGGGCGAGCATGGGTCAACTTCCGGCTTTGCCGCGCGCTGCACCAATCGGGCTTTCCGCCCGCTTCTTCGGTTGTTGTCCGACGGCATTCTGTGGCCTCTCCTGCCTCGTTTCTGCCAGTACGATAGGCACGACGTTGCCCGACGGGCAAAAGCAGCTGTGAAAATTTCGAAATCTAAAATCGCAGTTTCGATTTTCCGAAACCGGCAACTGCCGCGTTGCCGAAGGGTAAGGTTTGTTCCCAAGACTAAGCAAAACGAACGGGGACGGTTTAGATGAAAACGCGCACTAAAGTTGTTGTCATCGGTGGCGGCATCGCCGGGTGTTCTACTTTGTACCACCTGACACAAGAAGGGTGGACAGATGTGGTTTTGGTTGAACGCAACGAACTGACATCGGGTACCACTTGGCATTCTGCTGCGCAGGTCACCAATTTCGGCATGAACCAAACGATGGTCGGCCTAAAAACACACTCGATCCAACTGTACAAAGAACTGGCCGACGACCCGGACTATCCGATCAACTACCATCATGGCGATGGCGGAATTCGTTTGGCCAATACCGAGGCGCAGATGCAAGGCTACCATCATTTCGCGTCCATGGCGCGTGGAATGGATGTGCATTTCGAAGTGATCGACGCCGAGGAATGCGCCCGCCGTCATCCGCTGATTTCTAGTGAGAACCTGATTGGCGGACTATGGGACCCGTTGGACGGTGACATTGATCCGGCGCAGCTGTGTCAGGCGCTGGCACGGCGCGCGCGAAAGGCCGGGGCGGAAGTATATCGCAACGCTCCGGTCACTGGGCTGACGCAGCACAACGACGATACGTGGACAGTGCAGACCGAGCATGGTGACATCGATTGTGACATTGTCGTCAATGCGGGCGGATACCGGGTGAATGAAGTGGGCGCGATGATGGGTGTGCATCATCCGGTCGCATCAATGGAACACCAGTACTTCCTGACCGAAGACATCCCCGCCATTCGTGATGCGGGCCACCGGATGCCGCTGCTGAGATGCCCCATCAGCGACTATTATTGCCGTCAGGAAAAGAACGGGTTGCTGCTGGGGTTCTATGAGCAGGATTGTAAAACCTGGGGTATGGACGGGATCGATCCGAACTTCGTCAACGCTTTGTGCCCAGATGATCTGGATCGGGTGACAGATGTTTTGGAAGGGGCATTTGCGCGGATGCCTGCGTTGATGGAGGTTGGCATACACACGGTGGTCAACGGACCCATTACCTACACAATCGACGGGGCACCCCTGGTTGGTCCGATCCCGGGCAAGCGCAACGCGTTTTGCATCATTGGATTGCGCGCGGGGCTTGGTGAAGGCGGTGGGCATGGATGGTTGTTGGCGCAGCAGATCGTACACGGTGAAGCCTGCTATGACACCTGGTGCCTCGATCCCCGACGGTTCGCCGGGCACTGCAATGTTGAGCTAACGGCACTGAAAGCTATCGAAGACTACCAAAACGAGTTTCGGTTCCACTTCCCGCATGAGCATCGGCCCGCTGGTCGGCCAGCAAAGACGACACCTTTGACACCGGTCCTGGCTGCAAAAGGCGGAGAATTCACTGTCGTCAACGGTTGGGAGCGGGTCGAATACATCAAACCCTATCCGGATTTCACAACCTCTCTGAGTTTCGATTTTGACGAAGCTTTCGATCTTGTAGCCGCCGAAGTGAAGAACGTGCAGACAAATGTAGCGCTTGCTGAGGTCAATGGATTCAACCGGATCGAAATCACCGGTTCAGACCGTCACAGTTTTTTGGATCGGTTGATGTGCGGAACCGTTGCCAAACGCGATGGGCGGATGGGGCTGGGATATCTGCTGAACCACCATGGCATGGTCAAATCCGAGGCGACAGTTGCCAACATACCGGCCAGCGATCGGGGTCAAGCGCGGGTCTGGTACGGCTCGGCAGCGGCAAGTGAAGCCCATGATATGGATTGGCTGTCATACCACCTGAACCCTGACGAAGACGTACAAATCCAAAGCCTGACAAATGATCAGACGATCCTTGTTCTGGCAGGTCCCCGCGCCCGAAAAGTGTTGTCCGCGTGCGCGCGCGGTGACTGGTCGCGCGAAGCGTTCCCGTGGCTTAGCGTTCGGGAGTGTTTCGTGGGTATCGCCCCAGCCACAGTGATGAATGTCAGCTTTTCTGGTGAGCTGGCTTATGAAATCCATGTTCCAAATGCGTCGCTTTACGCGGCCTATCTGGCGCTGGAAAAGGCTGGTGAGGTGTTTGAAATGGGCTTATTCGGCGCTCGCGCGGTCGAATCCATGCGGATGGAGAAAGGGTTTCTGCATTGGAAAGCGGATCTGATCACCGAGTTTGATCCGTTTGAAACGGGTTTGGATAGGTTTGTAAAACTGGACAAGGATGAATTTGTTGGTCGACAGGCTCTGCTCGAAAGGCAGGAAAGCGGGCCGCAAAAGCGTTTGGTGACGTTGCAAATTGATGCCGCACACGCGCCTGCCCATCCTGGGGCGTCACTGATGAATGGGTCTGATGTCGTTGGCGCAGTGACGTCGGGTGATTGGGGTCACCGAACCGGATTGAACCTAGCCTATGCTTTTGTCGATACGCCCTTCGCGGCCATAGGAAATGCGTTAGAGATCGACATGTGCGGGCGGCTTAAGCGTGCTAAGGTTATCGAGCCGTCGCCGTATGATCCGAAGATGGCCAATGCACAAAGCTAGTACTTGCAGAAGGTGCCCGCTCCTCTATGGCAAATACAGCTAGATCGAGGTCTAAATTTGGGGCGTGGCGCGTGGTTCTGTAGATTTATCATTGCCGCACCGAAGATAATCTGTTTCGATTTTTTCGAATAAGTCGAAACATCAGGAACCAAGAAATTGCCAAAATCCCTGAGCCTCCGTTGGCTGGAAGTGTTCCAATTGATTGCCAAGTCCGGATCCATCCAAAAGGTCGCGTCCGAGACGGGCTTGTCGATCAGCACCGTATCCAATCACATGCGCAGTCTGGAAACCGCCCTGGGTGTCGAATTAGTGGATCATAGTCGCCGTCCCATGGGGTTGACCCCGGCGGGTGAAGTGTTCTCGCGGTACGTGAGAGAGGGGCTGACAGCGCTGAAACGCGGCGAAGCGGAAATTCGATCTGGGAACTGGCAACATGCGACTGCCCTCAGGCTGGCATTGATCGATGAGTTCGACAATCAGGTCGCCCCCGAGCTTTTTCGATTTCTGGCGCATGCTTTGCCGCGCTGCAATTTCCGTCACTTTACCCGCCCAAGCCATGAAATTACGGCCAAACTACAAGAACACAAACTAGATGCCGGAGTGGCCTCACGACCCGCTGGGAAAACGGATGGGTTGGTCGAATATCCGTTGTTGCGCGATCCGTTTATCGTCATCCTGCCCGAAAGCTTCCAAGGTGGTGCCGAGGATGTGTTGGCGCCTGAGTCGGACCTGCCGTTCCTGCGCTACTCGCGCGATTACACAATCGGCAAGCAGATTGAGATACAGCTGACACGCAGCAAGTTCAGCCTGCCAAACCGGTTCGAACTGGAATGCAATCATTCGATTGTTGGACTTGTCGCCGAGGGCAGCGGTTGGGCAATAACCACGGCCGCCAGCTATAGGCGCGCTGAGCGGTTCCATCGCAACGTAAAGGCCCTGCCGTTTCCGGGACGAAACTTTGTACGCACAGTGTCGCTGTTCACAACGGATGTTTACCCGGCTTCCACTTCTCTATTGATTCACAAGGTACTGAGCCGTTTGATAAAGCAGAACTTTTGCGATCCAATGAACGCAAAGCTCCCTTGGCTGGAAAACGACTTCCGTACATTGGAAAGTGGGCTGACGTGATTTTGGTCAGTCAATCGGGTTCGCTGGCCTTCTGTGTGACCGACCAGTGAAGCCCCTTTCTGACGCGCATGAGGAGGCCAGTAAAAGGCCGAATAAATTCGATGATCAATGATAGTGCGGGCCGAGGCTTTTGTGACTGAGGAACCAAAGCACCGACAAATTCTCCGCAGTCGGGGCTTTTGATCAAAAACATCAGAGCTAGTGATTGATTTTCTTTCCCTGCGACGGTTAAACACGCGCAAATCTTTTTGGGGAAGCAGATGACTGAACAACAAGGCGATCCACGTCACCTTGAAACGCTGGATCGCGATCTCGCCCGCTTTTCCAATCTCGAGACGGCAACAAGTTACGTTGGCAGGCCAATGGTCGGCCCAGGAATTTCGCTGGTCTTTGTGGTTCTGGCCGGTCTCGCCGCCGCTTTGTTCTTTGGGCAAACCAACAACGCCATGATCGTCATCGTCGCCGCTTGTTTTGGTGCCTACATGGCACTGAACATTGGCGCGAATGATGTTGCCAACAACATGGGTCCGGCTGTTGGAGCAAATGCGCTGAGCATGGGTGGCGCCATTGCCATTGCCATCGTCTTTGAAAGCGCCGGGGCGCTGATTGCTGGCGGAGATGTGGTTTCTACCATCGCCAAGGGCATCATCGCGCCTGAAAGCATGGGCACCGCCGAGATTTTCATATGGGCCATGATGGCCGCCCTTTTGTCGGCTGCCCTTTGGGTCAATCTTGCAACTTGGGTCGGGGCACCGGTTTCGACCACGCATTCCGTCGTTGGCGGCGTGATGGGGGCTGGGATTGCAGCGGCTGGCTTTGCCGCAGTGAACTGGCCAACCATGGGCAAAATCGCAGCCAGCTGGGTGATTTCGCCTGTATTGGGTGGGGCGGTTGCCGCTCTGTTTCTATGGTTGATCAAATCCCGGATCATCTATCGCGAAGACAAGATCGCGGCCGCGCGCACCTGGGTGCCGGTGCTGGTCGGGATCATGGCCGGGGCTTTTGCCTCTTATCTGGCGCTGAAGGGGCTGAAGAAGATCATCAAGATTGACCTGCCAACAGCGCTTTTGATCGGTGCGGCTATTGGGGCCTTGGTGTGGGTGACGATGATCCCGGTCATCCGCAAGCAATCCGAAGGGCTGGAAAACCGCAACAAATCATTGAAGGTTCTGTTTGGTATTCCGTTGGTTGTCTCTGCTGCACTGCTCAGTTTTGCCCATGGTGCC
Source organism: uncultured Ruegeria sp. (assembly GCF_947489545.1). Classification (NCBI taxonomy): domain Bacteria; kingdom Pseudomonadati; phylum Pseudomonadota; class Alphaproteobacteria; order Rhodobacterales; family Roseobacteraceae; genus Ruegeria; species uncultured Ruegeria sp. Next base: position 47,867 of record NZ_CANLDZ010000010.1, read on the forward strand.
AACGATGTCGCCAATGCTGTCGGCCCGCTTGCTGCGATCGTGCAAGCGTCGCAGTCTGGTAACTTTACCGAGGCTGTGAGCATTCCGTTCTGGGTCATGGTGATCGGGGCCTTCGGGATATCATTTGGTTTGTTCCTGTTTGGACCCAAACTGATCCGCATGGTCGGGAGTCAGATTACCAAACTGAACCCGATGCGTGCCTATTGCGTGGCTCTGTCCGCTGCGATCACGGTGATTGTCGCAAGTTGGCTGGGGCTGCCCGTCAGTTCAACTCACATCGCGGTCGGAGGTGTGTTCGGTGTCGGGTTCTTCCGTGAATGGGATGCTGAACGCCGCATTCGAAATGCGCGCCTTACGATGCCGGAAAGGCCCAATTATGCTCCGGAAGAACGTAGACGTCGCAAGCTCGTACGTCGCTCTCACTTTATGACCATCATCGCAGCTTGGGTGATTACGGTGCCGGCAGCTGCCATTCTGTCCGCAACGGTGTTTTTCCTGATCACACTGGCGTTGGGATCCGTTTAGACGGGTACGCGCTTTGATGACGCCGAGGAACTCGTCACGATGCCTTGGTTACCAAAAGCTGCCAGCATTTTGTCGAAGTGTTTTGTGCACAAATCGGGTGATCTGCAGACGTCTCTTTCTCTGGCGCATGCAGGGTAAACGGCGAAGATCCGGTTTGGTTTTGGTCGCTAGATACGCTGTGATATCTTGCTGGCCGGAAAATGCGCGCTCGGTGCAAGCTCGGCCCTAGTCAGATCCAAGACTTCACGGCCACAACAACACGACCGTTTGATCTTTCGCTAAGCTCTACACCCAGTGCTTCACCGACGTTCACAGATCCGAGCCCGGCATCTTCCAGGATGTTGGCATGCAGGAAGCAATCTCGTTTATCGTCAAATACATTTACAAAGCCGTATCGTTTTTCCAACGAGAACCATTTGACCCGTGCGGGTTCAAAGGTTTTTGAGATATCGGGTTTCCGATCAATGACGATACTTGTTTCGCATTTTGCAGGGGGCTTTGCGTTCAAGCTCAAAACCTCGACGACCTGCAGTCCTTTGGGCGTTATGCATGTGGTTGCGTCAACAGAGCATCCAGCAGCAATCGAGTTTTGTCCAAAGTCATATACTGCGTTTTGATGCAGCAACGCTTCTTTGCCTGTGGTGTTGCAAACAACAAAGCCATATCCGCGCTCAGGTGAGAACCATTTGATTGTTCCGGAAATGTAACCCTGAACATCACCGTTGATTGTTGAACCGTCCATTACCCAGCTTACCTACTACTACAAAAGCACTAATCCTAAACTGACATCTAGAATGTGTTATTTTTTGGCTCGAGTTTTGGCAAATATATGAGCAGGACTTTTGGAAGACCATAAGTGCCCTGGTCTTGGTTCCCGGCGTAAGGTCCCGATATGCAAACCTCAAAGGCGTCGAAGGACATACTGGACCAGAACGCGTCGTGCTGTGTGAATGTGTCATTGCGGTTGTAGCGCCGCTGATACGAAATCCCGCACGCTTCCAACGATTTTTCGCATCGGAGTATTTGAGAACACGCTGCGTTCTGCACTGCTTTCCAGTATCTCGATGATCAAATGCGAGACTTGGTTGGCGTTCGGGACAGATCTGAAGTCACCTTCTGCGATGCCGCGTTCGACCAGGGTAACTAATGTTGCGATCAGGTTTTCGCGGGTATCCAGAAACAGCCTTGCGATATCCGGTTGGCGAATGGCTTCGCTGGTGATTTCCAGGCTTAAGATCACGTTCTCAGGTGCAGACAGGTATTTCGCGTAGGCACCTATGAACCCGTCTAGAACCTTGGGTGCTGGTGAAGGCTTCATCAGCATTTCAAGGAATGGGCCCACTTCTTTCCGTTCCAGCTGTGCGATTTCGACCAATACATCGTGTTTGCCGGGGAAGTGGTTATAGAGGTTTCCCAGGCTAATACCTGCGCGGGCCGCGATGTCGCGCACACCAGTCTGGTGATAGCCCTTTTCCAAGAAGCACATGACCGCGGCTTCCAGAATCTGATTTCGGCGCTTGGATGTCGCTTTGTCTCGATTTGTTGTGGCCTTGGAGTCGGGCATTATTTTACCATCATTATTGAACGAACGATCGTTCATACTATATAGCGGAAACCCATTATCTGCAAGGCGGTGGGCAATTTCGTCTGGAATAGAAAGGCCACTCAATGTCCGCAGATTCAGTTGAACCGAAAGCAAAACCGGTTGTGCGATGGCTTTGGATAGCGGGCGCGGCCATGATTTTGCTTGGCGTCATTTTGGTGCTTCTGGAAGTCGAAGACACAGTCGATGTCGAGAAATCCAATTTGCCGCCGCGACCTCCGGCAGTTTCCGTTCTCATGGTTGATCAGGCAACAGTACGTGCCGAGATCACAGCATTTGCCGAAGTGCGGCCCAGGTGGGATGCTGAGCTGCGATCTGCCGTGACAGGTCGAATAGTGGCGGTTCATGAAAGCGCGTTAGCGGGATCAAAGGTTGCCAAGGGTGATCCTTTGTTCACGATTGAAAAAGCTCAATACGAAAGCGCGGTTGCATCGGCAGAAAGGGAAGTTGAAGAGGCGCAGCTTGCATTATTGCGCGCGCAAAACGATGTCACGGTTGCGCGCCGACAGTTCCAAAGGGATGGAATAGACCCGCCGACCGAGCTTTCCCTGCGGCTTCCTCAGTTGCGTATCCAGGAAAAGACGGTTGCTTCGGCACAATCAAAACTAGAGGCGGCCCGAAAGGAATTGTTGGACACAGAAGTCACGGCTCCGTTTTCGGGTTTTGTGACACGTCGGGCTGCTAGCCTCGGTCAAACCGTGGCGCCGGGCGAGGCGCTGCTCCACCTTTCAGACGATCGTCAGTTTGAGCTTGTCGCAGAGTTCAGCCAGGCGGACTGGAAGCTATTGGAACACCCGATTTCGGGCAAGCTGGCCGCGCTTTATGATCGCGATGGCGCGGCTTTGGGGCAGGCGCATATTCGACGCGGGGGTGGCTTCCTGGACCAGAACACGCGTCAGATGCGGGTCTTTCTGGAAGTCACGGAACCAAACGATCAAATCCTGGCTGGGGACTATCTGCGTGTGTCTATTCCCGGCCGTCTGATCGACGAGACGTTGACCCTTCCCGACAGTGCAATGACTCGCGCAGGTTATGTGTGGTTGGTCGATGCCGATGATTTGCTGCGCCGGATCACGCCCAGTATTCTGTTTCGTTCAGACGGTACTGTGACAATTCCAGCCCCGGATGGGGGAGGGCCGTGGCGTGTTGCACGGACGCCTTTGGCCTCGTTTTTGCCGGGTCAGCATGTGACGCCGTTGGACGCCGAGGGTTGATCAATGCACGCCCTTGTCTCCTGGTTCATTCGCAACCCCGTCGCCGCCAACCTTATGATGGCGTTGATTTTGTTCCTTGGTGTTCAGACCCTGATGAACATCCGCATCGAAGGGTTTCCACGGATTCCGCCTGAAAGCGTTACGATATCGATCGGATATCCAGATTCTACCGCCCAACAGGTAGATGAGTTGGTGACGCAGAAGGTCGAGCAAGCGCTGGAGGGGCTGGAAGGTGTCCGCAGCATTACATCGCAGTCTGAAAATGGCCTGAGCACGATTTCGGTGCGCCGCGCTGGCGGGGCAAAACTTCAGGCGGTTTTGGATCGGGTTCGTATTCGAATTGATGGGCTGACTGATCTGCCGGAAAAGGCGCGGCGTCCTGTGATCGAGGCATCAGGCTTTGATTTCCCGGCCCTCTACGTGAACCTGCACGGCGATGCCGACCCGGCTACGTTGCAGACCTTGGCGCAACGGCTCAAGGAAGACTTGCTGGCGCAACCCGAGTTATCACGCTTGAATATCTGGGGGCTGATCCCGCGTGAATTGCGGATCGAAATCGATCCAGAGCAATCGCGGCACTATGGTTTGACAGTCGCGGACGTTACCCGTGCTATTCGCGAAAACTCGCCGCCGTTTCAGGCCGGTCGTTTGCGTACCGAGGGTGGTACAATCTTTTTGCGGGCGGACAGCCGCGCCAGATACGCGCCGGAATATGCCGCTTTGCCGGTGATAGAGCGAGATGACGGATCGAACGTGCCGCTTGGTGACTTGGCCACGATCGAAGACGGCTTTCTGGATGATGATTTTCTGTTTCGATTGGACGGCAATCCAACAGTCGGCATGGAAGTGCTGATCGGTCAAAAGGAAAACCTGCTGGACATAAGCCGCGTTGTGCGCAGTACAGTTGAAGATTTCAGCCGTCAGTTACCTCCGCAAATTGAGGCTGAAATCTGGGGCGACAGCGCTGGTTACATAGCGGACCGGTTGGCACTTTTGCGGTCAAATGGCGTGCAGGGTTTGATACTGGTCATCTTGATGCTGTCAGTGTTCCTGAATGTCCGACTGGCCTTCTGGGTGGCGATGGGTATTCCGATTTCTGTCATGGGGGCAATCGCTGTCTCGGGTTCGAAATGGCTGGACTATTCGCTTAACGATGTCACGACCTTTGGCCTTATCATTGCCTTGGGGATTTTGGTGGATGATGCCGTTGTCGTTGGCGAAAGCGTTTTTGAAGAGCGGCGCAAGGAAAAAGACCCGATCAAAGGCACTGAGCGTGGCGTACATCGCGTGGCCGTCGCCACAGTGTTTGGTATTCTGACCACAATTGCCGCCTTCTTCCCGATGCTGCTGATCGACAATCCGCTGGGAAAAGTGCTGGCAGGGTTTTCAGGTATCGTCATTCTGACGCTGATCTTTTCCCTGATTGAGAGTAAATTCATCCTGCCGGCCCATCTGGCGCATATTCCGTTGGATCAGGAGAGGCGGTATCTGGTGACGCGGATCTGGGGCCGCATTCAGGACGGGGCGCAAGGCGGTTTGATCTGGTTTAGGGATCGCATTTACTACCCGGTCCTCGTGGCGTCGGTTCGCCAACGTTATGCGGTATTGATCCTGTTTGTCGCGGCTGCGCTGCTTGGCATCGGGCTGATGGTCAAAGATAAAGTCAAAACAGTTTTCTTCCCCGATGTGCCCGGACAGGTGATTACCGTGAACCTTGAAATGGATGCACGTGCGCCCTTTGCGCTGACCCGATCCAATATTGACCGGATCGAAGCGACGATCGGGCAGTTGAACATCGAGCTGGCGGACCGCGCTGGCATGCGAGAACCTCCCATTCAAACCATTTTCACTATCATCAGCAGCGCCGGTAGCGCCCAGATATTTGCGGAAATGCTGCCGGTGGCCGAGCGTCCCAACGTGCAAATTCTTGATGTCGTGCGTGAATGGCAGAAACGCGTTGGAGACGTTGAAGGCGCAACAGAGCTAGAGTTTACCGGTTCGGAAGCCTTGGCCGGAGGGTTCCAGATCAGGCTGGTATCGAAGGATGATGACCTGCTGCGAAGGGCCAGTGCGGATATGAAGACGTTTTTATCCGAGATCGACGGAGTGACGAATCTAAGGGACGGGCTTGTGGGCGGACAGCCCGAGCTAAAACTGCGCCTGCGTCCAGACGCGCGCAACTTGGGTTTCAACGCCGAAACTCTGGCCAGCCAGATCGGGTATGGATTTGGCGGGTCTGAGGTCTCCAAGGTTCGGCGCGAGGGGTCCGAAGTGCGTGTTGTTGTCCAGAACGCGCGTGAAAATCGGGACACGTTGGCGGATCTGATGCAGACGCGGTTGCGCAGTAAAACCGGCGCGTGGGTGCCTTTGGAAACGGTGGCGGACATCGAGGGCAGTTATGTGTCAGGGGCGATCAATCGTCGGGATGGTCGGCGCATGAACCTTGTTTCCGCATCGGTCGACCGGTCAATTGTTGCACCAGAAGAGGTAGGGCAGGCCGTATTCCAGCAATTGGTTCCAGAGTTGCACGCGAGTTATCCAAGTGTGAAAGTTCTGGCCGCGGGCGAGCTGGAGGAAATAGCGGAAATTAGTGGTGGGTTAAAGCGCGCGTTGCTGCTGGCAGCTGTGTTGATCTATGTCTTGATGGCCGTGCCGCTAAAAAGCTACTGGCAGCCCTTTGTCATCCTCGCCATCGTGCCATTCGGTTTTGTTGCCGCAGCGGTCGGGCACCTGATTATGGGTGTGACGCTGTCGGTCTTTTCCTTCTTCGGAATGCTGGCGCTGACCGGGGTCGTGGTAAACGACAGTTTGGTGATGATCACACGCTACAATCAAGCGCGCGCGGAGGGCGAGAGCGTAGATCGCTCATTGCACAGTGCAGGCGTCGGTCGCTTTCGTGCGATTTTCCTGACCACAGCGACGACAGTCATCGGATTGCTTCCCCTGATGACAGAAACTTCGGAACAAGCGCAGTATCTGATCCCAGCCGCGGTTTCTTTGGCCTTCGGTGAATTGTTCGGAACGGCCCTGATGCTGGTTCTTGTGCCGGTACTGATCGCAATCGCGGAAGATGTCATTTCCCTGCTGCGTCCGGGGTCACGCCAGAGCCAACTTCGCAAGGCTTCGACATGATCCTCAAACCCGTCTGCACTATTCAAAGCCTGAGAACGCGTCTTTGTCGCGCGGTTTTCATTCCAAGTAATCCGATGCGCTGAGTTCTGTTGATGAACCACGCTGCGTTGGATCCCTGCAGCTTGCGATTCAATCTGATAGGTGTCATTAACAACCATGCGCCAACTATTTTCAGTGTGCGGAAAGACTTACCTTTTCTGATCCTGCAAGCTTTGAAATACGGGAATTCAAAAGCATCAGTTTTGGGTACATGATTGTGCGGCGATCCAGATTGGTAAATCAGGGCGCAGTGCGTACGCCGAAAGCGCATCTAAACAACGCATGAATGCCTGCGGATTGGCGCCGCAACACTTGGCGAAATTTTATGTGCCCTACAGCCTTTGGCGGCGGGTTTGGTGAGGTCTTCGTGCGCTGCAATCGGCCACAGACTACGTGGCTGAACTGACAGCAGCGGGACAGCAAGCTCCGAACTGTGAGGGGTACCTCGTGCAGGCGACGGGCATTGGTAAACACCTAAGGCGTGTAGTAAACGAGTTGACAATGGATAACGTATTTTGGATACAAAACGCAGAGTCCGAACTGAATCATCGCCCGCATACACCGCAAGGACCGTATGAAACGGTCATGGGTCAGGGCTTGGACCATTGAAACGGGAGGAAGCAATGAAGTTTACAATGTTGGCTGCCACGGCAGTTGCAGCACTCACCAGTTTTGCCGCACAGGCAAATACGCTGGTGTATTGTTCAGAAGGGTCGCCGGAAGGCTTTGACCCCGCGCTGTTCACCGCAGGTACGACCTTCGATGCGTCTTCGCATCCGATCTACAATCGTCTGCTGGAGTTTGAGACCGGAACCACCAACGTGGTCCCCGGACTGGCGGAAAGTGTAGAAGCCAGCGATGATGGTCTGGAATACACGTTCAAGCTGCGTCAGGGTGTCAAATTCCATTCCAACGACGAGTTCACCCCAACCCGTGATTTCAACGCGGACGACGTGATTTTCTCGTTCATGCGTCAGAAAGACGAAACCAATCCCTATAATCAGGTGTCGGGCGGAACCTGGGAATACTTCCAGAGCATGGGCATGCCTGATCTGGTCGAATCCATCGAGAAAGTCGACGACTACACGGTGAAGTTCACCTTGTCCAAGCCCGAAGCCCCTTTCGTGGCCAATATGGCGATGGATTTTGCCTCGATCCTGTCGGCGGAATATGCCGATGCGATGATGGCAGCGGGTACGCCTGAAAAGTTGAACACTGCGCCGATCGGGACGGGCCCGTTCTCATTCCTGGCCTATCAGAAGGACGCCGTGATCCGGTATGCCAACAATGGTGACTACTGGAAAGCACCTGCGGATGTGGACAATCTGATCTTCGCGATTACGCCAGACGCGTCTGTTCGTTATCAAAAGCTGAAAGCGGGCGAGTGCCACATCATGCCGTATCCGAACCCCGCCGATATTCAGGCGATGAAGGATGACGCAGACATCAACATGATGGAGCAGGAAGGCCTGAATGTTGGCTACCTTGCGTATAACACCACCATCGCGCCGTTCGACAATCCGAAAGTGCGTAAAGCGCTGAACATGGCGATCGACAAAAACGCGATCATCGATGTGGTTTTCCAGGGTTCGGGCCAAGTCGCCAAGAACCCCATCCCGCCAACTATGTGGGGCTACAACGACGCAATCGTTGACGACGCCTATGATCCCGAAGCAGCCAAAGCGATGTTGGAAGCCGAAGGTGTCAAAGACCTGAAGATGAAGGTCTGGGCGATGCCTGTGCAGCGTCCGTATAACCCCAACGCGCGCCGTATGGCGGAACTGATCCAGGCTGACTATGCAAAGGTTGGCGTCGACGTTGAAATCGTGTCGTACGAATGGGGCGAATACCTGTCACGTTCGAAAGACCTGGACCGGGATGGTGCGGTACTACTGGGCTGGACCGGTGACAACGGCGATCCGGACAACTTCCTGGCGGTTTTGCTGGGCTGTGACGGTCGCGAAGCATCGAACCGCGCACAATGGTGCCATCAGCCGTTCGAGGACCTGATCCTCGAGGCCAAGCAGTCCACTGATCAGGCCGAACGCACCAAGCTGTATGAAGACGCTCAGGTTGTCTTTAAGGATCAGGCGCCTTGGGCAACAATCGCCCACTCGGTCGTCTATATGCCGATGAGCAACAAGGTCCAGGGCTACAAGGTTCATCCCTTGGGTGGTCACATCTTCTACGGTGTAAGCGTCGAATAACCCACCACTCACTGACCGGAGCCGCCCCAACTGGCAAAGGACATGTCAGTCGATGCTGTGGCCCTTGTGCCCGGCCCGAATTTCACCCGCGCTATCGGCCACGCTTTCATGAGTCACGAACGACCCTTTGTGGTCGTCGTCCCCGCTTCGGGCAAACCAGCCGCGATTGTTCCCAATCTTGAACTGGGGTCCTGGGATCTTGTCGGCTTTGACGGCGCGGTCTTCGATTGGCGTGACCAAACGGGGTATGATAGCGCGTTTGCAGAGCTTGCGGCGCACCTGCCGATGGCAACACTGGCCGTCGAAGGCCAAGTCATGCGCGTGTTCGTGTCCAAGGCGCTGACAAAGGCACTTCCGAACTTGCAGATCGTAGATGCTGAACGCGAGATTTCCGGTCTGAGAATCATCAAAACGGAAGACGATATCGCGTCTTTGCAAGCTGCCATCGATATCTCAGAACGCGCGTTGGAGCGGGTCATTGCTGATGTGCGTATCGGCCAAACGGAAAAACAGATTGAGCAGGCGCTGATACAGGCGCTGTTCGCCGAAGGGGCTTCCTCACTGGCCTTTTCGCCGATTGTCGCGGCTGGCGATAACTCAGCCCAACCGCATGGCAAAGCGAGGGCTGACTACAAGATACAGTCCGGAGATGCGCTGCTTTTTGACTTTGGTGCGCGCAAGCACGGGTTTGCGGCGGATATCACCCGAACATTTTTTGTCGGCGAGGTCTCGGATGAGGGCAGGGCGGTCTATGATACTGTATTGAGGGCCAATCAGGCTGGGTTCGAGGCTTGCCGCCCTAGCGTGACCGCTCATGACATTGATGACGCTGTGATCAATGTCCTTGAAGCATCGCCCTACGCCGATCGCATTCGAACCAAAACAGGCCACGGGCTGGGCCGCGATGTACACGAGGCCCCCTATATCACGCGCGGGAACGACCAGGTGATCCGCGCTGGCATGGTCTGGACGAACGAACCGGGTCTTTACGATCTTGGAAACTTCGGCGTTCGCATCGAAGATGATGTATTGGTGACTGAGGATGGTTGCCGGTCTCTGACCAGCTTTCCCAAAGACCTCAGAATCATAGGTCGCTGATGTTTGGCTATTTCATATCCCGATTGGGCATGTTCATTCCAACCTTCCTTGGGGTGACTTTGATTTCCTTCATGTTCATCCGTGTGCTGCCCGGTGACCCGATCATCGTGATGGCCGGTGAACGTGGCATGACCGAAGAACGCTATCAGGAAATGGTCGAGAAGCTGGGCTTCGACAAACCCGTTTTGCAACAATACTGGGACTATCTGACCGGCATCATGCAGGGTGATCTGGGCGAAAGCTTTGTCACCAAGAAACCGGTTTGGGACGAATTCTTCGCTTTGTTCCCGGCAACACTGGAACTGTCTATTTGTGCGATGATTTTCGCGGTGGTTTTGGGATTGCCCGCCGGGGTGATCGCGGCGGTGAATCGCGGCAAGTTCTTTGACCGCGCGCTGATGTCGTCGGCGCTGGTTGGATATTCTATGCCGATCTTCTGGTGGGCGCTGCTGCTGATCATCGTGTTTTCCGGCAATCTGGGCTGGACACCGGTCTCAGGTCGCATTGATCTGCTTTACTATTTTCCAAGTGTCACCGGCTTTATGCTGATCGACAGTTTGTTGTCAGGTCAGGCTGGTGCATTTCAATCTGCCGTTCGGCACCTGATCTTGCCCACGATTGTTCTTGGCACCATTCCTCTGGCCGTCATTGCGCGTCAGACCCGATCCGCCATGCTTGAAGTTTTGGGTGAGGATTACATCCGAACAGCCCGTGCCAAGGGCCTGTCGCCAACGCGGATCAATGGGCTGCATGCGCTTCGCAATGCCCTGATCCCTGTGATTACGGTCATTGGCCTGTCGGTCGGCACTTTGCTGGCCGGGGCAATCCTGACCGAGACCATCTTTAGCTGGCCGGGGATCGGCAAGTGGATGGTCGACAGTATTTTCCGCCGGGACTATCCGGTGGTGCAGGGCGGTCTGCTGATGATTGCGGTGATCGTCATGCTGGTGAACCTGCTGGTCGATGTTCTTTACGGCATCATCAACCCGAAAATCCGGAGGCGGTGATGGCAGAGCTTTCCGCAACCCCGACCAAGACCGAAAACCGCCCCAGCGCGCTGCGCGAGTTTTGGTATTACTTCAGCGAAAACCGTGGCGCCGTGATTGGCCTGTGGGTCTTTGCGGCCTTTGTTTTCTGTGCTGCCTTTGCCCCTTTGCTGGCCCCATATGACCCAACCGAGCAATTCCGGAACCACATCCTGCAACCCCCGGCGTGGCAAGAAGGCGGCAGCTGGGCGTTCCCGTTGGGCACCGATCCGTTGGGTCGGGACATGCTGTCTCGTCTGATCATGGGCTCGCGCTATTCCTTCTTTGTCGGGATCGTCGTGGTGGTCGTGGCCGTGTCGGGTGGTGTGATCATCGGCTTGCTGTCCGGCTTTGCGCCCAAATGGGTCGATACGCTGATCATGCGTGTCATGGACATCATTCTGGCCTTTCCATCGCTGCTTTTGGCGCTGGTGTTGGTCGCCATTCTTGGCCCGTCGCTGACCAATGCGATGATCGCCATCGCGATCGTGTTTCAGCCGCATTACGTGCGTCTGACCCGCGCGTCGGTTTTGGCGGAACGGCAGAAGGACTATGTCACCTCTGCGCGGGTTGCAGGTGCCGGAAGATCGCGGTTGATGTTCATCACGGTTCTGCCGAATTGTCTGGCACCGATCATCGTGCAGGCGGCTTTGTCCTTTTCGACGGCTATTCTGGATGCGGCCGCACTTGGCTTTCTAGGTATGGGCGCGCAACCGCCCACACCTGAATGGGGCACCATGTTGGCCGAAGCACGCGAGTTTATTCTGCGCGCCTGGTGGGTGGTGACGTTCCCCGGTCTGGCCATTCTAGTCACGGTGCTTGCCATCAATCTGATGGGCGACGGGCTGCGCGATGCGCTGGACCCGAAACTGAAGCGGAGCTGATTGCATGAGCCTTTTGGAGATCCGAAACCTTTCGGTGGAGTTTGCTACCGCATCCGGGGAATTCCGTGCAGTGGATGGGGTCGACCTGTCCGTTAACAAAGGCGAGTTACTGGCCATCGTGGGTGAAAGCGGCTCGGGTAAATCCGTTTCGATGTTGGCTATGATGGGTCTATTGCCCTGGACCGCCACCATCACCGCAGATGAGATGAGTTTTGAAGGGCGCGACCTGTCGCAAATTTCAGCGAAGGAACGACGCAAGATTATCGGCAAGGATATGGCGATGATCTTTCAGGAACCGATGTCCTCGCTCAATCCCTGTTTCACGGTTGGGTTCCAAATCAAGGAAGCTCTGCGCATTCATTTGGGTCTGAACCGAAAAGATAGGCATCAACGTGCCATTGAGTTGTTCGATCAGGTGGGAATTCCGGCGCCGGAAAGTCGCCTGAACACGTTTCCGCATCAGATGTCGGGCGGCATGAACCAGCGTGTGATGATTGCCATGGCAATTGCCTGCAAGCCCAAGCTGCTGATCGCGGACGAACCGACAACAGCGCTGGATGTGACCATTCAGGCGCAGATTCTGGACCTCCTGGTTCGGCTGCGCGATGAACAGGGTATGGGGTTGGTTCTGATCACCCACGACATGGGCGTGGTTGCTGAAACGGCCGAACGGGTACAGGTCCAATATGCAGGTCAAAAAGTCGAGGAACAGACAGTCAGCGACCTGTTCCGCACGCCACGCCATCCCTATACATCCGCGTTGCTCAGCGCGTTGCCGGAACGCGCCACGTCAAAGCTGTTGCCGACCATTCCGGGTGTTGTACCGGGTCAGTTTGACCGGCCCAAAGGCTGCCTGTTCGGACCACGATGCAGGTTCGCCGACGAAACCTGTGTAGAAACGCCGCCTGTTCCGCATGGCGAAGACTTTGGCAAGGCGCGCTGCCACCATGTCGAAAAGATAGCAGCCGGAGAATTGGCATGACTGCACCCATCGTACAGGCGACCGCCCTTGCCCGGTTCTATACGGTCAAAGGTGGGTTATTGTCGAAACCGGCCACCGTGAAGGCATTGTCAGGCGTCGATTTCGATCTGCAGCCAGGCAAAACACTGGCGATCGTTGGAGAATCCGGCTGTGGTAAATCCACGCTTGCGCGGTTGGTGACAATGATCGAAGAGCCGACTTCGGGCAGTCTGACCATAGATGGCGTCGACATCACCCCATCAAAGTGGCGTGACATGCGCGAAACCGTGCAGATCGTGTTTCAGGACCCTTATGGTTCACTGAACCCGCGCCAACGGATCGGGCAGATTCTGCAAGAACCTTTGATCATCAACCGCCCAGAGATGACAGCAGATGAGCGCGAGGCGCGCGCGCGTGAGATGTTGGATTTGGTTGGCCTGCGCCCAGAACATTATGACCGCTATCCACATATGTTCTCGGGTGGTCAGCGCCAGCGGATCGCCATCGCGCGGGCGTTGATGCTGAATCCAAAAGTTTTGGTTCTGGACGAACCTGTCTCGGCGCTGGATGTGTCAATCCAGTCTCAGATTCTGAACTTGTTGGTGGAATTGCAGGAACGGCTGAACCTGGCCTACCTGTTCATTTCTCACGACCTGTCTGTGGTGAAGCATTTCGCCGATGATGTGATCGTCATGTATCTGGGCCGCGCAGTAGAAAAGGCCGCAAAAGAAGATCTGTTTACGACCCCTCGACATCCGTATTCCAAAGCGCTTTTGTCCACCACTCCACGGGCGGACCCCGAAGCTAAGAAAGACCGGATCAAGCTGGAGGGTGAATTGCCGTCGCCGATGAACGTTCCAAAAGGCTGTGCCTTTGCCCAAAGGTGCTGGCTGGCCACGGATGAGTGCCGATCGGTACCGCCCGAGCTAAGTGGCACGGCGCATCAGGTTGCGTGCCTGTATCCCTTGTCATAGGGAAACAGGTTCCCGGATGCCACGTTTTGCGACAACCATTTCCAGCAGTTGATCTTTGGTGCGTTGGATGTGCCGGGTGAGCAGATCACATGCTTCTTCGACGCGTCCGGCTTGTGCCAGTGACAAAAGCTGACGATGATCCGCTTTGGCGGGCTCTCGTTGCTCCATCACACTGAGGTGCATCCGGACATAGCGGTCGGATTGAAGGTTGATCCGCTGCAGAATTTCGTTGGTCAAACTTCGGTCAGCGGCAGCATAAAGCGCCGAGTGGTATTCATAGTTCAAGGCGCCCCAGCGCCCGACATCGTCAGCGTCATAGGAGCGTTCCATTTCGTCCAAAAGATGCGCACATCTGTCGAAATCGTGCGTGCTCATGTTTGGGATTGCGTATTTGAACAAATCCACTTCCAACAAAACGCGCAGATCAAAAATCTCCCCGATCTCGGACAAAGATCTTTTGGTCACCGATGCGCCGCGATTGTTGGTCAGTTGTACCAGACCCTCCGCATCCAGCCGTTTCAACGCTTCGCGAATGGGCATGCGGGATACATCGTAGTCAACGGCCAGCGCTTCTTGCCTGATTGTTTCGCCTTCGATCAATTCACCGGCCAGAATCCGTTCGCGAAGATCGTTGGCAATCACATCGGGCAGGCTTTGTCTGGGTATTGCGCGTTTACTTGACATTTTGACGTTCAGGGACCTGCTTTAATTTGTATCCAGAATACAAATTTTAGCTTCGTTTTCCAAGACATTTGCCAACACGTTGACCGGCGGTTTGCAGGGTAGGTTCCGTTGCGGTCTACGGCGGCAGTGTCCCGTCTGGTCGTCGCGGACATGACTTTTTTGTTCTTGCCGGCGGGAAGAGACAGTCAATTCCGGAAATACGCGTAGTGCTGAAGTGGTCATGCAGGTGACGACATAAAGACTGAATTGAGCAAAAAGGTTTTGAACAAATGCTACAGAGTCAAAACAACAGACAATTGATTTTTAGGCGCAGAAAGCTGCGCACCAGCTTTGATATGACTTCAAGAAAGGCGTTGTTGTTGTTTCTGGCGATGCTTCTGGCGTTTGGTATTGCGTCGGCGCAAAGCGCTTCCGCTGCCGACATCGTACCGCAGACCGGCACGTGGCAAGGGCATTCTCAGGTCCGCGGGGTTTCCGGCTGTACCGCTGAAATTCGCGCTGAAATAGAAGCAGAGCCACAGGAGGAAGTCCTATATTCCCAGCCTGTTGCGCTGACGGCACCGTTCGACCTTCGACAATTCAACACCGTCTGGGAAACCGATGTAAACTGGGCCAGGCGGGGGTTGAACTTTTGGACCGGAACCTTGGTCGAAACAGAACGCTCTCCGTTCGGAAGCGTGACCAGCACGACGGAAGTTGAAACATTCGTATTGAATGAAGTGAAAATCCTGCAGAAAGCCATCGTAACAGTGTCTTTTTCAAGCGCACTGGCCAAGCAGTTGGGCACCTCAACGCCCTGTGTTATTGATGCCGACATCACGCATCAACGGGTCGGACCGTAGCGGATTGGATGCCTGTTCGGGCCAGCGCCGAAATCAACCGTACAGCCTTTGTGAATGGACGTCCTCGAGCATGCGCGCTAGCTTGCCTCTCCAAGAGGATTTGCATGCGGCGTATTATTGTCTTGTTGTTCGTCACACTCGCTCTGGCCGGGGCAGGTCACGCGGAAAAGCGCGACTATATTGAGCTTGCGCAGCGCGGATGGGGGTACGAGCTTCGGTCCACCATGGTGGGCCGCGATATGGCAATTCCGGTTCATATCAATGGCCGGGATCTTGCTGGTGCCTCATTGTGCCTAGTGGGTGAACCGCCGCATCCGCAGACATTGGCTATTCTGAACGCATTTCGCGCGTTGCTGAAACACAGCTTTGGATACCCCGCGCCTATGCGATATGCGGGTCAGACAGCACGAAACTGTGGAACAGGTAGAACTGTGGTTCTGCGTCTGTATTCCGGATATCCACCGAACCGAGAGTTGTCGTTGGATCTGGACTGGCTCAGCGAAATTCATCAGCTCGGCCTGCCCAGCGGACGCAGCTATGTGGTGACGTCACCCGCCATGGCCCAGACCTTTTTCGGTCGCCGGGGGCAGGGAACGCATATTGTGGTCAAACAACCTGCTCATGGTCGTCCCAACCTATTGGAGACCGCGTTTCACAAGTCGATCCTTATCGAAGAATTGTTCCAGTCCTACACGTTTGGAATGGACATACTCCTTTACGACAAGGCCGCCGTGTATCTGTCAAAATTGCAGGAAACACCGGTGAACCTGCAAAGATTTGCATGGAGTTCGCATGATTTCATGCGGGCCTTGTTGAATTCAAACCCAGAAGGTCTGTGCGCCTTTGACGTGTTCATGTTGCACGCTGTCGCGCAGGCGCCCGTAGACCAGACCATTGAACCGGGCTTCATAGAGTACATCGACCGCCAGTACGATCATTTGTGGGCCCAGACCGATGCAACGCTGGCGGATCCTCAGTTTTCTGTTCTTCTCGACGAGGGCTGCACAAAGTCCATTCAGGTTCAAAGATAATACCATCGGGTATATTTTGCTGGATGGACGCTCCGGTTAGCCTGATCATGGGAACGCGACCCATTTCGGGCCGCAGGGAGGACAAATGGACACCAGACCAGAAAACCCGCCGCGCGCCGTCGCGGGGTTGTCCGGATACCTTTCACAAGGGCTCGTCGGACATGAACATTTGGTCGAATGCCTTCTGATCGCTCTGCTGGAAGGCGGCCATTTGCTGGTCGAAGGCCCGCCGGGGCTGGCCAAGACCCGTGCAGTGAAGTGGTTGTCAAATGCCGTAGAGGGCAGCTTTGCCCGTATCCAATGTACGCCCGATCTGATGCCGTCCGACGTGACCGGCACGCCGGTGTATCAACCGCAGGATGGTCGGTTTGAATTTGTTTCGGGGCCGGTCTTTCACACTCTGGTTTTGGTTGATGAGATCAACCGGGCTCCGCCCAAGGTGCAATCGGCCTTGTTGGAGGCCATGGCTGAACATCAGGTCACAGTTGGTAACCAAACACATCCGCTGCCAGATCCTTTTCTGGTCATCGCCACGCAGAATCCGATCGAGCATGACGGAACATTCCCCCTACCAGAGGCGCAGTTGGACAGGTTCCTGTTGCACGTGGTCCTAAGCTTGCCGAATCTGGAGACCGAGCGTCAGATTCTGGATCTGGTGATTGCCGAGACTCAGGATGGCCCACCGGACATTCAGCGAATGACGCTGGACCAGCTTCGCCTGGCACAGGCAGAAGCCCGCGCCGTGCATCTCGCACCCGAATTGCGGGACTATATCGTGCGGCTTGTCTCCGCGACACGTGAAGGTTCCTTTGCCGTTCATGTCGAGCATGCTGTTTCGCCGCGTGGATCGCTGGCACTGGCCTCAGCAGCACGGGCACGAGCGTATCTAAGAGGCCGTGACTTTGCGTTGCCCGAAGATGTAGCGGCTGTCGCACCGGATGCGTTGGCGCACAGGATGGTTCTGACATGGCGGGCGGTTGCGGATGGTCGCAGACCGCGCGAATTGGTGGCGGACATCCTGAAAACGGTCGAACCGTTGTGACCGAGGCACTGTCACACGCGGGAGTGAGCCTGTCGTCTGAGGCCTTGATTGGGCTGCGGCGCGTGGCGTTGTCGGCCTATGCAAAGCCGCCAGTCGCGGCCTTGCCCGGAGGGTTCCTGACCCGCAAACGCGGGCAGGGTGTCGAGGTTGCAGATGTGCGGGAATACGTGGCGGGTGACGACATACGTCATCTCGATCGTGGCACCACCGCGCGCACCGGGCGCCTGCATATCCGCCAGTTTCAAGAGGAGCGGGACAGGGTATCCCTGCTGGTCGCGGACTTTCGCGCGCCGATGTTTTGGGGGATGCAACGCGCCTTTCTGTCCGTCGCGGCCGCCGAAGCGTTGGTTCTGATCGGCTGGCATCTGATCGAAAGCGGCGGGCGTGTCGGGTTGTTGGCAATCACTGCGGGCACGCCTGTCATCATTCCACCTCGTGGTAGAATCCGTGGCATGCTGGACGTAATAGGCGGTTTGGTTCAGGCCCATGCCAGCAGCCTGACAGCCATACAAGCCGGGCAGGACGAAGGCCGCACACTAGCACAGGCGCTGACCAGTGCCGAACGTCTAACACCACCCGGTTCCGAAATCATCATCGCTTCGGGGTTTGATCAGCCTGGCGACGCTCTTGCGGACCGTTTGGATCAGCTGGCGCATCGCCGCAGCCCGCGGCTTGTTCTGATCACCGAGCGCAAGACCCGCGAAATGCCGCGGGGTTGGTATCCGATACGATTCTCCGATGGTCAGCAAAAACGCGTTTATCTGGATGGGTCCGAGTCGGAAGACAGCGACATCTACCAAAAAATCGATGCACATGCGGCCTTGGTTCTGAATGCAAGCGATCCCATTGATACAACGGGGCGTCGCATCTCGGCGGCGTTCTCGGAAAGATATGCGGCATGAGCGAAACAGCACTGTCCGAAGCCACAATGCTGGCAAGCCTCAGGGACATTCGCTTGCCTCCCGACGCCGCCGGCGGGGTTCTGGCTGAACTGGCCTTGTCAGCGGGTATGGCAGCATTGGCCGCCTTTTGTGTCGTGGCCTTATTGCGTTTGCTGAGCGTCCAGCGTAGCCGGGACCGATCTGCTCACAGCAATGAGGCAAGCCCGGACATGTCTGAATGGACCCAGGCGCGTCGCAGGGTCGCCCTTTTGCACCAGCTGCGGCATCAGGATGCTGCGCGCTATGCGGCGCTTAAAGGCGACTTGTACCGCCCTGATGGTGGACCAAATCTGCACCAGCTAGAGGAGGAGGTCGCGCGCCGTGTATGAACTTGCCGATCCGCTGATGCTGGTCTTGCTGCCATTGCCTTGGTTGATCGCGCGTATTCTGACACGACGCCCTGTATTGGAACGCGGTTTCCCGGTGCCTGATCGCATCGGCGGGATGCTGATGGACGCCAGCCCAAGGCGAGACCCGCGCCGCGCCGTTGTTCTGGACAGGTTGATGCTTTGGGGCATTTGGGCTCTGATTGTGTTCGCCTTGTCCGGCCCGCGTGAATTGACGCCGGTCAGCGCCCTGAAGGTGTCGGGTCGGGATCTGGCCATCGTGCTTGATTTGTCCGGGTCGATGGTGCGAGACGACTTTTTCCTGGATGGGCAGCCGATTACCCGGCTTGAGGCTGTAACAACGGTAGGTGCTGATTTTGCCCGGCGCAGAGGCGGCGACCGGGTAGCGCTGATCGTGTTCGGCTCCGAGGCTTACTATGCCACGCCATTCACCTTTGACACCGAAGCCGTCGCGCGCCGGATCGAAGAGGCCAGCATCGGCATCTCGGGGCGGGCAACGAATATCTCGGATGGGCTGGGTCTGGCACTGAAACGATTGGACGATAGTCAAGCGGCGTCTCGGGTCGTGATCCTGCTATCGGACGGGGTCAACAATGCAGGTGCGACCAACCCCCGTGGCGTGGCAGAATTGGCTGCCAATATGGGCGTGCGCGTTCACACCATCGCGCTGGGGCCAAAGGATTTGGAAAACGCCGAGGTCGGGGAACGCGGCGTTGTGGACGCCACAACCTTGCGGGCAATTGCCCAGGTGTCCGGCGGCGAGAGTTTTAGGGTGAAGACAACCGACGATCTGGTCGCGGTAACGCAAGCGCTGGATCGGTTGGAAGCCACCGACAGTGCTGGCCTGTCTGCCGAAATTTACCGTGACTATTGGGTTTGGCCTGCGGCGTTGGCCGCCGCACTGGCTTTGCTGGCGACATGGAGGCAGGTGGCATGAGCGATTGGGATGTCACTCTGCTGCGACCATTGTGGCTAGGCTTGTTGCCTGGGCTGGCCGTCTTGGCGTGGTGGGTCCTGTCCCGCGTCCCGGGTTTTGGGAATTGGGATAAAGTGACAGACCCGGTGCTTATGAAGGCCATGGTGGTTATCGGTCGGGTCGAAGGGTCCTCGATATCATTGGCTACGATTGCCTTTTTGGCGGCGGCAGGGATTTGTCTGGTCGCGCTTGCAGGGCCAGCTTTTGAGCGGCGCGACGCTCAGACCTATCGCAATCTGGATGGCGTTTTGTTTTTAGTAGACGCATCCGCAAGTGTGACAAATGATGAGCGCTGGCCGCAGATGTTGACCATGGGCCGGTTTGGAGTGGGTGCACTCGGGTCCCGACCCGGTGGGATCATTGTCTTCGGTGGTGACGCCTATGTAGCAACCGACATGACAACGGATCACCGCCAGCTTGGTCAGACCTTTTCACTGATCAGCGCGGAAACGGTGCCCGACAAAGGCTCACGCCCCGAGCGGGCCCTGGCCCTGGCCCGGCAACGGATCGAAGAGGCAGGCATACTGGCCGGTGATGTGGTGCTGTTCACCGATGGTGCAGGTTTGGGGCCCGCATCGCTGCAACAAACAGCCGCGCTGGCTGAGCGCGGCGCACGGGTGTCTTTGGTCGTTCTTAGCGAAAACGATGCGCAGGCAGATACCCATTCCAAAGCCGGTGGCGGAGCCGTTTTCACCTTAGATCAGACGGATGATCTGGGGTGGTGGCTGTCCGATGATGCCTCGACACGGCTTGAGAAAGCCGACTATCCGGTTCTGTTCTGGTACGATTTGGGGCGATATCTACTTGTACTGGCACTGTTCCCGCTGTTGTTTTTGTTCTGGAGGGACCAGCCATGAAATGGTGCGCCATCTTTGCCGTTGCGTTGATCTCGCTGGCCTACGCTTTGGGTGGCGCGGCGCCTTTCGGACGGGTTGCGCTGGCGCTTGGGTTCAACACGTTTTCTGCGCGGGTGTTTCAGGACCCAGACTGGCGAGGCGTGGCGTTGTATCGTGCCCAGGGTTTTGATGCTGCTGCGCTGGCTTTCAAAGAAGCAGGCGATCTGTACAACTTAGGCAATGCCGAGGTGTTTGGCGGTCGTATTGCCGCCGGGCTTGAAGCTTACGATCAGGCCATACAATCAGGTGACCCTGACGCGCAGGCAAATTTCGACGTGGTGGCCGCATATTTTGCAGGTCTGCAGATCGATCCGGCGGCACTTGGGTTGTTTCCTGAGCGCAAGGAAGGCCCCAAAGCCGACAGTTTCATTGCGCGCGGGGATGCGCGCGCGGCGGGGACGGGCAGCGATGTGACCAACTCCAACACGATGCTGGGACTGGCCGAACTGGACAGTCGCGGGCGCCTGGGTGTGCGCCGGATTTTTGATGACAAGTTCATGGTCGCGGATGAGCGTTGGCTTAATCAATTGTCCGACGTGCCCGGCGAATTCATGGCCGCTAGGATTGCGCAGGAACATAAGCGCCGTGAGAAACTGGGTTTAACACCCCCTGAACCGGAGGATCCGCTATGAAATGGCTGGTCCTGCTCTGTCTGACGATGCCCTTGCAGGTGCTGGCGCAGTCAAAAACGGTGCTTCCATCCGATCTTTCGATTGAAGTGTCGGTCGAAGACGGTACAGAAGCGCGTTTCACGCATGAGATGATCTTGTTGACCATCCGCGGCGTCTACCGCCGACACATCACAAGAGAACAGCTGATCCAGCCGGATTTTGATGGGTTTAGCTGGGCGCAGCTAGGTCCGGACAACTGGTCCGAGGAACGTATCAATGGTCGGAAGTTCAAAGTGCTCACCAGACGCATGGCAATCTATCCAGTGCGGCCCGGAGCGCTGACGATAGGGCGGTTCACGCATCAGCTGACTTTGACAGATGAAAGTGATGATTGGTTCGAACATGAAATCCAATCGGAACCTTTAACCATCGATGTGACCGAAGCCCCGGCAACAACGAATTGGTGGTTTCCGGTGCGCAACCTGAAGATCTCGGACCAATGGTCCAATGCGCCGGATCAGCTGTCACCCGGCGAAGGCGTGTTGCGTGTCATCCGGCTCGAGGCATTGGGCGCGACGCCCGAGATGATCCCACCCATGCCTGACTTGCAGTCGCCTTCTGCCATGATCTTTGCGCATCCCGAGAAACGGTTGGTAGAGTTGACCCCGGAAGGTCCTGTTACCTACGCTTTCTGGCGGTGGACGATACGGCCAACCAATGACGTGTCCGGTATCGTAGAGCCTTTGCAATTCAGTTACTTTGACACGGTTGCGCGCGAAGAAAGGGCGGTCACCATTTCCGCGCAACGGATTGCCTATGGGTCGGTCAGCGGAAAGGCGAAAAGTGCGGTGTCTCAGCTGGCACCTCTGCCGTCCGCAGCCAGGTTACCCAGCTGGCCGGCCGCGGTGCTGGCGGTTGTGGTATTTGTCGCGGTTGTTGGGTTGGGTTTGTCTGGCCGCAGGTTGACTGGCTTAGGCGCGTTGCAACGCTTTGGCATGTTCGATCCCCTCGCGCGTCGTTTGCGGCGATTTGCGAGAAAAGGTCAGGCAGCTGGGTTACGTCAGGCAGCGACCGCGATGGCCCGGCGCGATGGCCTGACACAACAGCGCCTGGATTTGATCAGGGATTTCGACCGTCGCTATTTCGACCCTAAATCCGATGAACCTAATCTGATGCGCTTTGCGCGGCTGTTCCTGCGCGCTGGGTTGAAACAGTAAACAAGTTTTGAAGTTACAACGACATGTTGGCATCCGGTTTCTTCCTGAAACAGTTGAAACGGCACAGAATTGCTGTACCTTTCCCTGCGGAGGAGAAGAAATGTATACGGTGGGAGACCCCAAAACGGTGGACAACGTGTCCAGCGTTTTGATCGTGGATGATCATCCACTTTATGGCGACGCCCTTGCGGCCGCGCTGCAGTTGAGTTTTGAGAATTGCCGCATCGAAAAAGCCAGAACGCTAAAACAAACTTTCGAAGTGCTAAGCAGCGGTTTCAAACCCGACCTGATTATGTTCGATCTGAAGCTGCCTGACGTGACGGGCATTTCCGGGTTTCAACAATTGCGGGAACGGTGGCCTGCTGCACCGGTTTTGGTGATCTCTTCCCTTGCTTCGAGCGAGCTGGTGCGTTCGCTGATTGACCATGGTGCGATGGGGTTCTTGCCTAAGGACGCTTCGGCGCAGACGTTAAAATTCGTCGTTGGCGAGATCGCAGCCGGGCGCAAATATGTCCCTCCCGAATACAGCCGCGTGGATGAGGTGCCGGCACCTGAAAGCAACGTGTATCAATCAAGCCCGGAACTCTCGACACTGACGCCGCAACAGGTGCGTATCCTGAAGCTTATCTGCGTTGGCAAATCGAACAAACAGATCGCTTATGAGCTGACTCTGGCCGAAGCTACCGTAAAGGCGCATATCACGGCGTTGCTGCGCCGCCTTGGTGTTCGCAACAGAACTCAGGCTGCTGTTTTAGTCGACTCGGTTCTGGCACGGCAGACACGACATGAACCGGAGGTGAAAACCTTTCTGCAACACTAAGGGCTGCCAATGCGAGATCTGAAGCATGGACCACAAAGTATCGGAATCGGCCGCTCTCAGGCCTCGGATCCGAGCGCTGCTGTCAATGAAGCATGCGCAGATTTTAACAGCAATTTGTCCTGTTTCGTGCTGGCGTTCATTCCCAACGGGCTTGATCCGGCGGAAGTAACTCAGTGTT
The DNA here is from genome assembly GCF_947489545.1 of uncultured Ruegeria sp. Lineage (NCBI taxonomy): Bacteria > Pseudomonadati > Pseudomonadota > Alphaproteobacteria > Rhodobacterales > Roseobacteraceae > Ruegeria > uncultured Ruegeria sp. The sequence goes on from NZ_CANLDZ010000010.1 coordinate 71,114, forward strand.
TGACCCGAAAATTGGCCGGAGTACCGGTTTTCGGGTGCACCACCGCAGGCCAGATTACGGAAAACGGATATGAATCTGATGCACTGTTATTGCTTTCTTTTCCGAAGGCAAATTTTCGGTGCTCATCAATTCTTTTTGAGAACATTAAGCCCCTGAACTCTACCGAGATTGCAGCGCAGGCACAGCGGCAAGCGGAAAAATTCCGCCATACCGCTGGATGGAACCGACTGGCCCTGATGTTTTCGGACGGGTTGTCCAAACAAGAGGATTTGCTTGTATCCACGCTGGAAACCGTTCTCGATGGATTGCCGATTTTTGGTGGCTCTGCCGGTGACGGCTTGCAATATGAAGAGACGTTTGTGTTGCATGGCGGCAAAGCGCGTACCAATGCTGCGGTGCTCCTGCTGATCGAAACAAATCTGCATTTTCAAGGCATTGGGTTTGATCATTTCTTACCAATCGGATCGGAGATCATCATTACGGATGCCGACCCGGAAGAGCGGCTGGTCTATGAGATCAACGGTGCGCCCGCTGCATTGGAATACGCGCGGCTTGTTGGATGTCCGGCGGACCAGTTGTCGCCGCAGGTCTTTGCGGAAAACCCGATGTTGCTGCGTCAGAACCTGAACTACTACGTGCGGGCGATCCGCGAAGTGACAGATGGGTGCGCCCTTTCCTTCATGGCCGCAATTGATGACGGTCTGATCATGACACTGGGGCGCGGCAAAGAGATTATTGAGACGCTTGAGGCGGGGCTGAACATTCATGATCCTGCCGGGAACTCACCTGACTTTATTCTGGGCTTCGATTGCGTGCTGCGCAAACTGGAGATCGAACAGAAGCAGCTGAGCAGGCAGGTGTCTGACGTCTTGCAGTCCAGACGCGTGATCGGGTTCAACACATATGGCGAACAGCAAACCGGTGTTCATATGAACCAGACATTTGTCGGGGTCGCCTTTTTCGAACCGGAAAAGCGGGATCTGAGTTGACCATGCTGAACCCGGAAGATCCTGCAGAACTTCAAATTGCCAAGCAGGCCAAGATCATTGATGCGCTGGTGCGACGGGCCAACCGCCAGAAAGATGTCGGCCCGTCAGCGTTCCGTGCCTTTCAGTCCGCCATTGAATTGCGGCAACGGGTTATGGAGCAAAGCCGGGATCTGGAACGGGCGACGACCGAGCTGGAAAGCGCGCGGTATGAGCGGGAGCAGACGCGCAAAAGCCTGGTCAAAGCGCTGTCTTCAATGGAAGAAGGGTTTGCGCTGTTCACTGACGGTCAGTTAAATCTGTGCAACGATCTGTTCCAAACAATCTTTCCCGACGTTCCCGAGCTTGTGTCACCTGGTCTGGATCTGGCGCAGTTTTTCACCTTGGTTCAAAACAGCGGACAGTTTGTATCGTCAGACCGGGGTGTGTCGGACATGCTGGACACGTTGCTCAGCAATTGCCACACAGGCCTTGTGTCCAGCGAGGTGATCGAGCTTTTGGGCGACCGTTGGTATAAGCTGAGCGCCCAATACACATCGACCGAAAACGTTGTTATTCTGTTGACCGATATTACTTCGGTTGTGCGTCGCAATCGCGACGAAAAAGAAACCCTGATCGACCGGCAGGAAGACTATCTGCAGGCGGTTTTTCAGAACATGAGTTCGGGCCTTTGCACGTTTTCTGCTGACACCGAGATCATGATGCACAATGCGCGGTTTCGCGAGATTTTGAACTTGCCGCACCCGTTACTCCGCCCTCGCATGCCGGTGCAAAACCTTCTGGATCTCATGCGGGCCCGTGGCCTGATCAAGGCAGATGACGAACTGAAGGTTGGGAACTGGCAGCACGAGCTTAAAAGCAGAGGCTGGTTGCGCAAACGGGTTCGCGACGGGGCTGATCGCGTTCTGGACATTCAGGCCAACCAACTGCCGGATGGTGGTTTTCTTGTTGAATTGAAGGACGTCACACTAGAAGCGCGGGCAACCGAGACACTGGAAAACCGTGTGATGGAACGGACAGCCGAGTTGACGCGGGCGAATGAAAAACTGATCCGCGAGTATGAAGAAAAGGCACGTGTCGAAGAAGCTTTGAGGGTCGCCAAAGAACGAGCGGAGGCAGCGGTTTCATCAAAAACTAGGTTTCTGGCGGCGGCCAGCCATGATCTTTTGCAGCCGATCAATGCCGCAAAGCTGATGATCTCGACACTTATGGAGATCACACGCGACACCGATCTGCATGAAATGATGGATCGTCTGGATGGCGCCTTTGGATCGGCCGAACAGCTATTGCATTCGCTGCTTGATATCTCGCGTCTGGAAACGGCCGATCCGGATACGGTTTCTCCAACCAGTGTCAGCCTTGCATCGGTAATCGCAGGCATTCATGGCGACCAGGCGCTGGTAGCCGAGAAAAACAACGTGCGGCTGGATGTGGTGTCGTGCTCGGAATTTGTGCATTCAGATTCCGTTTATCTGCTGCGCTCCATTCAGAATCTGGTGGTGAACGCGATTCAGTATACCGAGCCCGGCGGTAGGGTGCTTGTGGGGTGTCGCCGTCGTGGTGACAAGATTGTTGTTCAGGTTTGGGATACTGGCATTGGTATCGCCCGAAAAGATCAGGCCCGGGTGTTTGAAGAATTCACCCGGGCCGACAACGTAACGTTTGGGTCCGGTATGGGGCTTGGGCTTTCCGTTGTGGATCGGGCGTGCCGCCTGCTGGGTCACAAACTGTCGCTGCGGTCAAAACCGGGCGTTGGGTCGGTGTTCAGTATTGAAATGGACAGGGTAGAGGCGGATCGGGGCGCGATCGAGCCGCTGGATCTGCTGCCGCATACAGATGACATGTCACTGGATCACATCGTTCTTGTCATCGAAAATGACAAAGACGTGCTGTTTGGTACGACGCTCTGGCTGGAACAAAACGGTGCAAGCGTTCTGCCGGCCCGATCCACTGAAGAAGCGATGCGATTTGTGACCGACATGGGTATGCCGCCGGATATTATTCTTGCCGATTATCAGCTTGATGATGGTGATACAGGCGTCAACGCTATTCGTCAGATCCGAGAGATGACCCAGACCCACGTTCCGGCCATTCTGATCACTGCGGATCGGAGCGAAAGCCTGCGCCATGCGGGACTAAGGCATGATGTGTCGGTCATGACCAAACCGGTTAAACTGTCGCGATTGCGGTCGCTGATCGTGTGGAAAGTGCATCGTGACCTGACAGGCATGGCTTCGACACCGACAAAAGTCGGCGGTGACTCAGGTGGTTAAGGACGTACTCTCAAAGCAGGGAAGTGAAGACTCATGAGGACATTACTATTTGGGCTGATCACATCCGCCCTGAGTTGTTATCCGGTCTTTGCGGCCTCGGTAGATGGCGAGGAGGCTTATGACTTGTTGTTTCAGGAAGGCGTTCTGGACAAGATAGACCGGGACAAAGAGCTGGTTTATCAGCGCACGGTCACAAACAACTTAAAACCTGAAGCTGCCCAACGGGACACCGGCGATATAGCGCTGAGTTTTGCCGATGATGGCAGCGAGATGGCCCGGTTGGAGTTTCGGCAGGATGAAAAACACCGCGCCATGGGTGTGTTTCCGGCCAGTATCGGCAACCCGATGATCATGGTGTTTTATGAAAGCACCATTCGCGACATGGCCGAGGCGGCCGGAGGCAGCCCATTCTACATTCGCAACCGTGTGAAGGATGCGTTGGTCCAACCCGCCGAAGTGGAGGCTGGTGAAGCAGTTGTTGACGGGGAAACCGTGCCTGTCCGAACCATCCGCATGCGCCCCTTTGCAGAGGATCCAAACCGGGATCGGATGCAGGGATTTGGTGATCTGGTGCTGAGCGTGACGGTGTCAGAGGAGGTTCCCGGCTGGTATCTGCGGCTCGTGGCGGAAACAGGGCCCGAGGGCGCCGACGATGCTGTCTACCGTTCGGAGATGACATTTGAGGGTTTGCAGGAGGGTCAGGAATGACTCAGGCAACGTCTTTCAGCCGAAAAACACTTGAGACGCGCCGTAAAAGATCGCGTAATGCCAGCTCTCTGCTGGTCTCCAACCTGTTTCAAAAAGGTGTATGTGCCCTTGCGATTATGTACGCTGGATGGCCGATCGCGGCGCAAGCCCAAAGTGTGGCCGAACGGTTAAACGATTACCCAACGGCCGCCCGCGCGGATTACGTTTTTGCCTGCATGGTCACCAATGGTCAGACCCGCGAAATGCTGGACCGGTGTTCCTGTTCAATTGATCTGATCGCCTCGATCCTGCCCTATGAAAGATATGAACAAGCAGAAACGGTTCTTTCCATGCGGCGGGTTGGCGGTGAACGCATGGCGTTCTTTAAAAGTGCGGTACTAGCCGAAAACATGGTAGCAGACCTGCGCCGCGCGCAGGCCGAGGCCGAGGTAGTTTGTTTCTGAACAAGACTCAGGCTGTAGCGTCAGCTAGACGCTGATTTAGGCAGATCGGTTTCGAAACTGTTTCCTTCGGTATCTGTGGCCTTTACCGTGAACATCGTTGTTCCGTTGTCGTTGTAGGCAAAGCGAAACGCCGGGTTTTCAGAAATCGAAATCCCACCATCCATTGTGAACAGCAGCTCTTCACCCTGCCAGACTTCGATGTGGTCGATGAAATGCGCTGGAATAAACAGCTGCGTCACCTGATCACGTTGCAAACCCGAGTAGTTCGGGTGGCGGATCATGATCTGAGCCTCACGACGGGGCGTCGAGATTTGCGCTGCTTCGCCGAAACTGCGCAACTTCATCTTTCCCATCGACGCCAACGCAACTTCGGGGTCTTTGCTGGCCGGGGCTGAACATCCGCCCGACGCTTTGACAAATCGGCCGGTCATATGCAGACCATCCGGCGTTTCTGCGATGACGCGAATGTTGGAATACTGGTTTACGCGGACCCGCATTTCAAAATCCAACTCGCCCATGGCTGGCGAAAATGAAAACACGCCAGCAACGGGGGCCGGGTTCTCGTCGATCACAACCGTTGCCGCAGTGATCTGCGCATCGGGATCAAGTTGTTTCAGAACAATTGGCACGGTGGCTGCATCATGGGCCCGGTAGGGGGCGTCCAGCGTCAAAAGCGCGTCGGCTTCGCCAATTTGCGCGTCTCCTACGACGTCATATTGCAGGTCCTGCCAGGTCTCGCTTTCTGTGAGAGGGTTCTTGACCGACTGCTCCGCCCAAACGGGCAGGGACAGTGTCAATGAAAGCACCACAGCGGGTGCAAAAAGTCTGGCCATGTTGTTTCCTCCGGCAACCGGTTCGGGGAATATGCCACAAAACCCCAATAAAATATACGCCGACCAAAGGCTGTGTGGTGTTCACGATTGAGTGTGCCAAGGTCCAAAGTGGAGGATGCGCCATGTTTGAAGCCGTGATTGCGGTGTGTCTTGAGGTCACCGCCGGGCCCTGTCGAGAGCAACTTTTGCCGGGCTATGAGGCTGAAACGCAGGCAATATGCGAACAAGGCCTTGCGGCTGATCCGCCTTTGTTAAACCTGGATCAGACTAAGGGCACTGCGAGGTGCCAACCCGTTGGCAAAGCTTTGGATTTTTCTGAGGTTGCTCCGGGCGTTTATGTGCATCGTGGGCGCATCGAAGAGCCGGACACAGCCAATCTTGGGGATGTTTCAAATATAGGGTTTGTGATTGGCGACGACAGCGTCGCGGTGATTGACACGGGCACCGCCCCCTGGATGGGCGAGGGGATCTGGCGCGCCATCCGGGAAAGAACGGAAAAACCAGTCAGCCATGTGATCTTGACGCATATGCACCCCGATCATGTGCTGGGCACAGCACCTTTGGCGCAAGCAGGGGCATTGGTTGTGGCCCATCCTGGGCTGGAACGCGCATTACTGGATCGGCGTCTCAACTATGTTGAAAGCCTGAGCAGTTTGATAGGCGCCAGTGAATTGATCGGAGTGGGATCAATCACGGTCGACCAATCGGTGGACGCAGAAGACGAGATTGATCTGGGGAATCGAATTTTGACGCTCCGCACTTGGCCCACAGCGCATACCGGAACCGATCTGACCGTATTGGATCAAGGTTCCGGCATTTTGTTCACTGGCGATCTGGTTTTTCATGAACACACCCCGGCACTGGATGGGCGGTTAATCGGTTGGAAAGAGGTTCTGACCGAAATGACCGAGATGCGGGTGAAGCAGATTGTTCCCGGACATGGCGGCCCGGTTTTGGACTGGCCAGACGGGGCAACGGATATGTTGCGTTACCTCAACGTGCTCGAAACAGATACCCGCGCTGCCCTTGATCAGGGTCAACGGCTGGGCGACGCGGTGGAAACGATCGCCGAAAGCGAGGCGGAACACTGGGATCTTTTTGACGCTTATAACCCACGCAACGCGACCGTTGCGTTTACCGAACTTGAGTGGGAATAGTACTCCGCTCTCACTGCAAAGCGCGATCCAGATTCTTAGCGGCATCCAGATTGGTTTGGTCTAAGCCTCGCGCATCAACTAGCCGGGTGGCTGTCAGGTCCGCATCTGTGAAATCGGCCCCTGTCAGAATTGCGCCGGATAGGTCAGCGCCGCCCAGCGTGGTCATCGACATATCGGCGTCGGTAAAATTCGCTCCGGGCAGTTTGGCAAATTCCAGATCGGCCCGTGACATACGGGCGCCGGTGAAATCAACATTACTGCCACGCGCCGATGTCAGGACGCCGCGCATCAGGCCCATTGATTGATTTCGCATATCAGCCGAGAAATCAGCCCCACGAAAAATCGCACCTGTCAGGTTGGCTTTGGTAAAGTCGGCGGCAGTTCTGGCATTGGTGAAATCCGTGTTGCTCAGATCAGCCCGGCCAAGCTGTGTCTGAAACAGTTCCGCCCCGACAAGCGAGGCATCCGTCAGGTTTGCGCCGATCATCCACGCCTGGCTAAGGACTGCGCCATCAAAGTTCGACCCAGACAGGTTTGTACCGTTCATCGACGTTGCGCGCAGAATTGCATTGCCGAAATCCAACTCGGAAAGATCCAGATTGTTCAGCCAGATGCGGGTGAAATCAGCGGGGCTGTCCAGTGTTGCTGCGTCCAGCTGTGAGATTACGTCGGCGCGGGTCAATTGCGCTTGCGTCATTTTGGGCAGTGTCATGTCAACGCCGCTCAGCACGCTTTGGCCAAGGGTTGGTAAGGGCAAGAGCGCGAATAAGGCCGCCTGAAGAAAGATCAAGGATTTCATCTATGTTCTCCTTCTTCTGGCCGACTATGTTCTACCCCTGATCCGCCGCAAGCTGTTGCAACATCTGGGAAATGGAAAACAGACGGCCTTCGATGATCTGGGGGGTTTCGCACAAATAGGTTATTGATCGTTGGCGGTCCGTGTAGATCAGCTGATCCCAATCCAGTTGTTCCTCAAGCGCGTCGACTGTGTCGTAGTCGGACGGTTCAGCGGTTAGCGCCTGATCCATTTCTGCGCGAGCCAGGTCAATCTGGCCGGCCAGATCAATCTGTTTCAGCGAGAACTCTCCTATTCCGCCGATGATCCGTTTACGTCGGTCCGAAAGGGTGTCGAAAACCTGTTGAAACACCAGCCCAAGAACATCAGGGTTACCCTTATGGCGCGCCGCAAACGCAGCCACCTGCGGCTGTAACTCGTCCAGTTCAATGCGGCGCAGGGCCAGTAGACCAGCGATTTCGTCAATCTCGGGCCGAAGCTCAGATGTATCAGTGCCGTTGACCGGGTGCGGCCACATCAGCCCCATCGACAAATCCTCGACCTTGCGTTGCACGCAGGGCCAGGTTGGGTCGGAAAAATCCGCAGCAAAGCCGGGATTTGCCACGCTGAACCAAGCCAACGCCATCACGATATGCTTGCCGATCGACATCGCGGGTCTCCTCCACACTGACACTATGTACGAAACCTGCGCGTTTAGTCCATTCAACCCAATACACACCATTGTCTTAATTGTTTGAACGGCGTGCCAGCCGCCATACTCGGCTTAAACACCCGGATTCTATTTGTGTTCGGGAATGGGAGGACAGATTAACATGAGAACACGCGCGGCAGTTGCTGTGGCGGCAGGGCAACCTCTTGAAATTATGGAGGTTGAGTTGCAAGGCCCCAAGGCTGGTGAGGTCCTGATCGAGGTCAAGGCGACTGGCCTTTGTCATACTGACGAATTTACCCGTTCGGGTGATGACCCCGAAGGTATTTTCCCCGCGATTTTGGGCCATGAAGGCGCAGGTGTTGTGCTTGAGGTTGGCGAGGGTGTCACCACCCTTGAGGTTGGCGATCATGTCATTCCGCTTTACACGCCTGAGTGTCGGGAATGCGAATACTGTCTGAATCCAAAGACAAACCTGTGTCAGAAAGTGCGCGCTACACAAGGTGCGGGACTGCTGCCGGACGGGACCACCCGGTTCAGCATGTTGGACGGAACGCCGATCCATCACTACATGGGATGCTCGACCTTCGCCAACCACACCGTGGTGCCCGAGATTGCGTTGGCAAAGGTGCGCAAGGATGCGCCGTTTGACAAAATTTGCTATATTGGGTGTGGCGTCACGACCGGCATCGGCGCGGTGATCAACACCGCAAAAGTCGAAATCGGGTCGCGCTGTGTGGTCTTTGGTTTAGGCGGAATTGGCCTGAACGTTATACAGGGCTGCCGCATGGCTGGCAGTGATCAGGTCGTCGGAGTTGACCTGAACGACGGCAAAGCTGAGATGGCGAAGCATTTCGGCATGACCGATTTCGTGAACCCTTCGACCGTTGACGGTGATCTGGTTGCGCATCTTGTCGAGCTGACGGGCGGCGGCGCGGACTACACGTTTGATGCGACGGGCAATGTTGGCGTGATGCGGACGGCCTTGGAATGCGCCCATAAAGGGTGGGGTGAAAGCATCATCATTGGTGTTGCACCAGCTGGCGCCGAAATCTCAACCCGGCCATTTCAGCTGGTGACGGGGCGCTCTTGGCGCGGAACAGCTTTTGGCGGGGCGAAGGGTCGTACCGATGTTCCGAAGATCGTCGATTGGTACATGGACGGCAAGATCGAGATCGACCCGATGATCACCCACAAGCTGAGTCTTGATGAGATTAACCACGGGTTTGACCTGATGCATGAGGGCAAATCGATCCGCGCGGTCGTGGAGTACTGATATGGATCTGAAGGTCATCACACAAAATCGCAGCTTCGGGGGGGAACAGACCGTCTATTCCCACCAGTCGGAGACCTGCGATTGTGAGATGACTTTTGCAATTTATCTGCCCCCGCAGGCCAAGCAAGGGCCTGTTCCGCTGTTGTGGTATTTGTCTGGTCTTACCTGCACCCACGAAAACGCCATGACCAAAGGTGGTTTCCAAGAGGCAGCTGCAGATTACGGCGTTGCGGTGATCTTCCCGGACACGTCCCCGCGCGGAAGCACCGTGGCGGATGATGACGCCTATGACCTTGGGCAAGGGGCCGGGTTTTATGTCAATGCGACGCGCGAACCCTGGAAGTCGCATTTCCGGATGTATGATTACATTGTCGAGGAACTGCGTGAAATTGTTCTGAAGACCTTTCCTGTACAGGATCAGCAAGGCATTACTGGTCATTCCATGGGCGGGCACGGTGCGCTGACGATCGCCATGCGCAACGCGGATTTGTTCGGATCGCTGTCGGCCTTTGCTCCAATCGCGCATCCGACGCAATCTGATTGGGGCCGAAAGCAACTCAGCAGTTATCTTGGAGATGATGAAAGCACCTGGTCCGAGCACGACTCGACCTTGTTGCTGGAAGAGCACGGGTGGAAGGGTGACTTGTTAATCGACCAGGGTGCGGACGACCAATTCCTGGATCTGCTTAAACCCGAAGCGTTGGCTAACATGATGGCCAAGCGCCGCCAGCCCGGACAGATCAGAATTCAACAGGGCTATGACCATTCGTACTTCTTCGTGAACAGTTTTGCGCGGGACCATGTCGCATGGCACGCCGAGCGTCTCAGCTAATGAAAACAGCAAGGAAAGATCGAGAGTGTTAAGAACAGTAATATCAGCAGCATGTCTGATGCTTGCACCGGTAATTGCAAGCGCCGAAGGAGATGTCGAGGCGGGCAAAAAGGTGTTTCGCAAGTGCAAAGCTTGCCACGCCGTTGGTGAGGGTGCCGAAAACAAGGTTGGGCCTATGCTGAACGGGATTGTGGGCCGTCAGGCGGCCACCGTCGAAGGCTTTGGGTACTCTCCGGTATTGATGACGCTGTCCGAGGAAGGGCTTGTCTGGACGCCGGAAGAACTGGACGTGTTTCTGACCAAGCCGCGCGACTATGCCAAAGGCATCAAGATGACCTTTGCTGGTCTGCGCAAGGAAGACGACCGGGTCAACATAATCGCATATCTTGCGACCTTTGAAGACGAAGGCTCGTGAGACACTGAGTTGCTCGCCCGTCGTGTAGCCCAAGGAGGGGCTTGACGGACGAGCAAGTAAAGACACCGCAATCCGGCAAGGGTGAGGTGTGTCATAGCGGCGAAGACGCCGCACCAAAGGGAGGAAAATGAATGAAAAAGCTATCGCTTTTGACCTCCGGGATCGCCATCTGTCTGGCCTCTGCGGCTTTTGCAAATGACGACCTGGTTTCCCAGATGGAGAACTCAAAACAATGGGCGATCCAGACCGGTGACTACAAGAACCAACGCTATTCCGCACTGGATCAGATTACATCCGATAACGTCGGGGATCTGCAGGTTGCGTGGACATTCTCGACCGGTGTTCTGCGCGGGCACGAAGGTTCTCCGCTGGTGATCGGTGACATGATGTATGTCCATACACCGTTCCCGAACATCGTCTATGCGTTGGATCTGGCCAATGACGGCAAGATCGTTTGGAAGTATGAACCAAAGCAGGACCCGGACGTTATCCCGGTGATGTGCTGTGACACCGTGAACCGCGGTGTGGCGTATGCAGATGGTAAGATTTTCCTGCATCAGGCTGACACCAAGCTTGTTGCTCTGGATGCCAATACCGGCGACGTCGTTTGGGAAGTGCAAAATGGTGACCCGGCAATTGGGGAAACCAACACTGCAACCGTGCTGCCTATTAAAGACAAGGTCATCGTCGGTATCTCTGGTGGTGAGTTCGGTGTGCGTGGGTCGGTTACAGCCTACGACATGAGCTCGGGCGAGCAGGTCTGGCGTGCCTATTCCATGGGTCCGGATTCAGACATCCTGGTTGATCCGGAAAACACCACCCATCTAGGTACACCAGTGGGTACGGATTCCGGAACCAACACATGGGAAGGCGACCAGTGGAAGATCGGTGGCGGCACCACTTGGGGCTGGTATTCAGCCGATCTGGACGAAAACCTGATGTACTATGGCACCGGGAACCCATCGACATGGAACCCGGCGCAGCGGCCCGGCGACAATCGCTGGTCGATGACTGTCATGGCGCGCGATATCGACACCGGTATGGCCAAGTGGTTCTACCAGATGACGCCGCATGATGAATGGGACTATGACGGCATCAATGAAATGATCCTGACGGAACAGGAAATTGATGGCGAGCAGCGCAAGTTGCTGACCCATTTTGACCGGAATGGTCTTGGGTACACCATGGACCGTGTCACGGGTGAACTGCTGGTGGCCGAGAAATTCGATCCGGTGGTCAACTGGACCACGGGTGTCGATATGGACCCCAACAGCGAAACTTATGGTCGTCCGGCGGTGGTCGCTCAGTACTCGACGGAACAGAACGGCGAGGACGTAAACTCGACCGGTATCTGCCCGGCGGCTTTGGGTACCAAAGACCAACAGCCTGCTGCCTATTCGCCTAAGACCGAGCTTATGTACGTGCCGACAAACCACGTCTGCATGGACTATGAGCCGTTCCGCGTGTCTTACACCGCCGGTCAGCCCTATGTGGGTGCGACGCTGGCAATGTATCCGGCACCGGATAGCCATGGCGGTATGGGGAACTTCATAGCCTGGGATAACACCGACGGTTCCATCAAGTGGTCGATCCCCGAGCAGTTCTCGGTTTGGTCGGGTGCTCTGGCGACTGCAGGTGATGTTGTGTTCTACGGCACGCTCGAAGGGTATCTGAAGGCTGTTCATGCCGAGACTGGTGAAGAACTCTACAAGTTCAAGACACCATCGGGTATCATCGGCAACGTGATGACCTATGAACATGGCGGTAAGCAGTACATTGGCATCCTGTCAGGTGTTGGTGGCTGGGCCGGCATTGGTCTTGCGGCTGGTCTGACCAATCCGAATGACGGTCTGGGCGCCGTGGGTGGCTATGCTGCTCTTAGCGACTATACCGCGCTTGGTGGTCAGCTAACTGTGTTCGCACTGCCGAACTAAGCCAAATAGTGTCTGGCGCGGCCCGTGATGGTCGCGCCAGACTTTCAGCTACAGCAAACGAGAATTTCATGATCCTAGCAGTACGTCTTTTGGCCCCTTTTGCGATTATCTGTCTTCCTCTGGCCGCAGCGGCCGACAATCTAGCCGTCGAGTACACCGAGGACGGTCGATCTTTCACGGATGACGATGTCCCTACGTTCAATGTCGCAGAAGATGGAACGGTGGACTGGCCGACGTTTTCAGGATTTCGCCGCTATCATGCGGAATGCCATGTGTGTCATGGTCCAGACGGAGAAGGCTCGACCTACGCGCCTGCGCTGAAGCAATCCGCGCTGGATATGGATTATTACGACTTCGTTGATGTCGTCACCAATGGCCGGCAGGTGATCAATGCGGCAGAAAATTCGGTGATGCCCGGATTTGGCGACAACCCGAATGTGATGTGCTTTCTGGACGACATTTATGTTTATCTGAAAGCCCATGGTTCCGGTACGATCCCACGCGGTCGGCCCGCGAAGAAAGAAGCAAAATCGGATGTGATCCGCGAGGACGAAGATGCGTGCATGGGCTAACGCCTTTCTGACAATGCTGGGGCTCGCGGTCTGGATCAACCAGGCGCAGCCCGGTATCGCGCAAACATCCGATCTGGTTTCAAAAAACGCGTTTCGCGTCTGCGCAGACCCGGCAAATTTCCCCGTCTCCTCCAAAGACGGATCAGGATATGAAAACAAACTGGCCAAGCTGATCGCAGCAAAACTGGAGCTTCCGGTACAATACACATGGTTTCCTCAGGCCACCGGCTTCATTCGGAACACCTTGGCTGCCAAGCGCTGTGATGTTGTGATCGGATATGCGCAAGGGCACGAGTTGGTACAAAATACCAATCATTATTACACGTCCGCCTATTCGTTGATCGTCCCTAAAAACGGTGAACTTGCAGAGGTCGACACTCTGAACGATCCCGCGCTAAAGGGGCGGCGGATCGGGATCATTGCGGGTACACCCCCGGCTGCCCACATGGCGCGCAATGGTTTGATCGGACAGGCCAAACCTTATAATCTGTTCGTAGATCGCCGTGTCGAAAGCCCTGCAATTGACATGTTGAATGACTTGCAATCCGGTGAAATCGAAGCTGCTGTTCTATGGGGTCCTTTGGGCGGACCGCTAGTCAAAAGCGACTATCCGGACTTCAAAGTGGTCCCCTTGGTTAAGGAAGAGCTGCCGCCGCGCCTGTTCTATCGTATTACCATGGGTGTGCGTCAGGGTGAGAAAGTGTGGCAGCGGCAGCTGAATTCCCTGATCCGTCGCAATCAGGACGAAATCAACGGGGTGCTGGCCGAGGCGGGTGTTCCGCTGGTCAACGATCTTGGAACCGAGGTTTTGGAGCTGTCACAATGATCCGCGCCCTTGCGGCGTTTGTTCTAATGGCCACCGCTGCGACCGCGCAAACTGTCCCGGAACCGTCAGATTATCGAATGGATCACTATCGGGCGCCGGTGCCCGACCAGATAACCGGCGGTGCAGCCATCGGCCCGGAAGAGGCGCATGCTTTGTGGCAGGAGCAAAGCGCTGTTTTTGTCGACGTCCTGCCGCAAGCCCCGAAACCGGCCAAGCTGCCCAAGGGCACGATCTGGCGGGACAAGCCTCGTAACAGTATTCCGGGTGCAATCTGGTTGCCGAACGTAGGCTATGGGGCCATTGCCGATGTCACCGCTGACTATTTCCGCAAGGGTTTGGAAGAGGCGACCGACGGTGACACCAGCCGAGCAGTTGTCTTCTTCTGCCTGGAGGATTGCTGGATGAGCTGGAACGCTGCCCGGCGCGCCATCGAATGGGGCTATGGCAGCGTCTATTGGCTGCCCGAAGGCACCGATGGTTGGGTTTTGTGGGGCTACCCTCTCGAACGGGTGAAACCCGAACCCGGTCAGCCAGTGGCCGAAGGCGGATAATCTAGAACCCCGCCAGATCTTTATGCAGGTGACTGACCGTGCCGTCTGTATCTGTCATGGTAACATCCACCGACTGCGCTTTGCTTGGCACCGAAATGCCGACACGTGGGTTCTCGGATAGGGAAATCGATCCGGTCATCTCGATATAGCCGGCACCATCAAGGTCGATATCCACCGTTTCCACGTAGCGCATTGGAATGAACAGCAGGGAAATCTGGTCCATTTGCATTCCGGAGTGCGAGGGGTGGTCGATGTTCAGATCCATCTTGTTGGCTCGGTTCGCACCAAGGTTCGAAAGCCGGGTGCGTGTATCGAGCGCGGGGACACGGCCGACCAGCTCAGCCTCCATCGCACCCAAGTTCGCTATGGCCAGTTCCGGATCGGTTCCCGGAGGTGCCGAACACGCACCCAAACCGGATGTTTTGACAAAGGTTTCCGAAACCCAAAGTCGCCCGTCTGTGGTTTCCGCAATGACATGCATGGGTGTTGGGCCGTTTACCCGCATTGTCACGTCAAAGTAGAAACTGGGCAGCGGCTTTTCCAACTCGAACACGGCAGAGACCGGCATCGGGTTTTCATCCAAGACCAGAGTTACTTTGGCGACATTTACCCCCTTGGGGGCTACAATCTGCGCGGCCAATTCAGCACGGGCATCATCCGGCGTGCGATAGGGGGCATCAATGGCGATCAGATCATCGCCGTTCAGCATGGCCCGGTCGCCGTATAGCAACGCCCGCACATTCTCCCATGCTTCGTTCGACGCCCAGGCCGGCAGAGCCAATAGGCAAAGCAGGGACGCGATCAGGCAAGAAGTTCTCATTGTCTTCCTCCTTCCAAAAATCTGCCGAAAGCGCGGGGCCCATCGCAGGTTTCCAATGTTCTTACCACGGACATAGTATCCGGGTCCACGAAACTGACGGTGTTGTCGAACCAGTTGGCGATGACCAACAGGTCACCTTTAGCTGTGACATCGATGCCTTCGGGATACTCTCCGACATCAATCGTTGCCTCGGGTTCGAGCGTGTCCAGCGAGATCACGGTGAGCGTGTTGGAATACTGGTTGGTCACAAAAGCGTGGTTGTTGGCGAAGGCAATGCCATAGGGTCGTTCCCCAACTGGAACGGTAGCAAGTCTTTTACCGCTTTCGGCATCCAGGACACTGACGTCATTGCTGCCCACATTGCCCACAAACAGCCGTCCATCCGGAGCAAAGCCCAACCCAAAGGGACGGGTTCCTACGGGAATACGGTGCAGCGGCTGTAGGGTTCTAGCATCGAAAACCGATACCTGATCGGCATCTTTGTCAGCCGAGGCCACCAAGCGCCCATCGCCCGAAAGGGCTATGCCAGCCGGAGCCGCCCCTGTAGTCATTTCCGTTTGTGTTTCCAAAGTCTTGTCGTCCAAGACCCACAGCCGGGCGTTGTACCAATCTGACACGAACAGTCGTCCCTGCCGCGGGTCCCGCGCGATGCCGATCGGGCCGCCGTCCAGCACGATCTGTGACAATATATCGCCGGTTTTTGTGGAAAGGCGTTGGATCGTCTTGCTGCCGGCCGACACCGTGAACAGGTCGCCATGTGCACCGACCGCTACACCGGCTGGTTTGCCGGGCAGGGGCCAGCGGTCGGTTTCGTGCATCTCGGTCACGTCGATGCGGCTTAGTTCCTCACCGTTCTGGCAAGTCACAAAGGCAGTGTCTGCAGGCGCAGCGCTAGCGGTCGCAGCTAGAAACAATGCCAAACCGAGCTCAGCTTGCGGCGCCAAAGCGTTCGACCAAAGCATCCAGACCGGCCTGATAGACGCCCGTCACGGCAGCCACAGCTGCTTCGTCATTCAGTTCGGCGGGTGGATCGTTATTGGGGTATCCACGATAAAACGCGCCGCGCCATTCGATGATCGATCCGCCTCCGTCACGGGGCTTTACGGTCAGATGTGACGAGTAGTTGGTTACCGGCAGAACTTCGACCTCGACCGCCGTTATCCGGTAGGAATAGCTCATCTTCTCGGCGCTGTGTTTATACAGAACCTCTGCAATCGTGGGTCCGCCGTCTTGCCCAAGCGTCAGTAACCGTGTCGCGTCAATCTCGTTCCCACGTTCGCCTTCCGTAGAAAACACCGCAGGGTGCCAGGACATGTCGTCAAAATTTCCGATGGCCGCCCAGACGTCTTCTGGGGGGGCTGCGACTTCGGCCGTCAGGGTAACTTTTTGGCGGGTCGGGCCATGTGCCCAGACAACGCCAGGCGCCGAAGCCGCCGCGATAGTTGCAACAAAGGTTCGTCGATTCATTCTGCTTCCTCCCAGAAAGCGCTAACGTTGACCCGCTTCTGTCACTGATACGTGATCCTCTGACGTTGCCGCGGGGGTCCGTCGGTGCAAACCTTTAAGGCCAGTCTTCGCGATCAGGCAAAGGCTGCGAGAAACAGAAGCAAGATCAATTGTCTACGCACATTCTTAAAAAATAAGAATCGAGCTTCATGATGAAGCTGATAGGCTTGGATTTACAACACGGCCAAAAGTATTGGTTCCGTTTTGTAAGGCGGTCCGCCTTTGTTAGGGACCCGCTCTCAACCACGCGGGCCATGGGAGGAGATCTTGAACAATCGCTTGATACCGCTTTTCGCGGCATTGATCTGGTGCGTCTCGGCAGTTTCGGCCGTGGCGATTGACGTTAAGGCTGCGGTTCTGAGGATCGACTATCCAACGCTACTTCCGATTTCGCGATATGACCTGAAACCAGATGACTTGGGTTTTGCAGGGGCCGTTCTGGGTGATGAGGATAACGGCACAACCGGTAGCTTTCTGGGCCACACATATGAAACGGCTCATCTTGCTGTTCCGCCTGAGCAGGCAGATGACGCGATGGATCAGCTATTGGCCGAAGGGGTTCGCCTGTTTGTTGTTTTGGCCGACGCCCCGGATGTCTTGCGCCTGACAGATAAGGCGGCCGAAGCTGGAGCGCTGGTATTCAACGCATCTGCGCCTGAAGTTGACCTGCGCGACGCAAATTGTCGGCGCAACCTGCTGCACATTGCGCCGTCGCGCGCGATGAACACGGATGCTGTCGCGCAGTTTGCGGTCTGGAAGAAATGGGGCGATTGGTTCTTGCTGGCGGGATCGAACCCGGATGATGTGAAGCTGGCGGATGCCTATCGCCGTTCGGCAACCAAGTTTGGTGCAAAAATCTCCGAAGATCGTACTTTTGAAGACACCGGTGGATCGCGACGGACAGATTCTGGCCACGTATTGGTGCAGCGTCAGCTACCCATTGATACGCAAGGTGCGCGTGACCATGATGTGGTGATAGCGGCCGACGAAAGCGACTATTTCGGCCGATACCTGTCCTATCACCTTTGGACACCGCGCCCGGTTATGGGGTCCGGTGGCTTGCGCCCTGTGACATTCCATGGCGCGCATGAGGCTTGGGGCGCAACGCAATATCAAACCCGGTTCGAAGAGTTGACTGGACGATATGTCAGACCTGAAGACTACAATGTCTGGTTGGCATTGCGCGTGATTGGCGAGGCGGTGACGCGTGCGAATACGTCAGACCCGGACGGTGTGCGCGACTATGCAGTGTCGGATGAGTTCGAACTGGCGGCCTTCAAGGGGCAAAAGGTGACGTTTCGCGATTGGAACGGACAATTGCGCCAGCCGATCCTGCTGTATGATGGGTCAATCACTGTCAGCGTCAGCCCTCAGGACGGGTTTCTGCACCAGAGCTCCCCGCTCGATACGATGGGTCTGGATCGGGCGGAATCCAAATGCACGGCTTTTGATTAACCGGAGATGCTATGAAACACATATTGTTATCCACCGCTCTTGCCGCATTGATTGCGGGTCCGGTTTTCGCCGGGAAGGCCTTTGTCTCGAATGAACGAGGCAACACTATCACCGTCGTCGATACCGATACGTGGGAGGTCATTACCGAGTTTCCGGGCGGGAACAGACCCCGCGGCATCACGGTCAGCCCGGATGGAAGCAAGCTGTATGTCTGTGCCTCGGATGACAATATCATTCGGGTGTTCGATACCGAGACGTACGAAGAGCTACCGAGCCTGCCATCAGGGCCTGACCCTGAGCTGTTCATTCTCGAGCCGTCGGGAAAACGACTGTACATCGCCAATGAGGACGACAACCTTGTGACGGTCACGGACACGGAAACGCGTACCGTTCTGGCCGAGGTGCCGGTTGGTGTCGAACCCGAAGGCATGGGGATGAGCCCGGATGCGAAATTCGTGGTGAACACGTCTGAGACCACCAATATGGCGCATTTCATCTCGACCGAGGATTATACAATCAAACACAATATTCTGGTCGATCAGCGCCCGCGCTACGCGCAATACTCGGCAGATGGGTCGCGTTTGTTTGTAACGTCAGAGATTGGCGGAACGGTGTCCGTCATGGACATCGCTGAAGACGGGACACCCACGGTTGTCGGCAAGATCAGCTTTGAAGTGGCCGGTGTTCAGCCCGAATGGTTGCAGCCTGTCGGTGCCAAAGTCACGTCAGATGGCAAGCGTCTGTTTGTTGCGTTGGGTCCGGCAAATCGCGTAGCCGTTGTCGACGCGCAAAGCCTTGAGGTTCTGGACTACATCCTTGTGGGGCAGCGCGTCTGGCAGTTGGATTTCACGCCCGACGAGAAGTACCTGCTGACAACGAACGGCAATTCCAACGACATAACCATAATCGATGTCGCGACAGAAAAAGCGATTAAATCCGTACAGGTTGGCCAACAGCCTTGGGGTGTTGTGACGATTGACTGATGTTCTGGGAGGAACGGGAATGAAGAAGCTATTGACCGCAGCACTGGTTTCAACACTGGGCGGGCCGGTATCGGCGGCGCCGCTTTGCGATGATCTGGGGTTTGCAGGGCTCCTGGCAAAGTGCAATCGCGGGGAAACCATCCAGCTGACGCTCGCCTCGGGGCAACCGTTGGGTGAGGATGTCGTGCTGCAATCCGGTGCCTATTACAAGCTGGAGATCACCGCAGACGGATCGGCTGAGCTGGCCATCGAAGGCCCTTCGTTCTTTCGGGCAATCTGGATGAATGAGATTGTCATCAACAAGATCGAAATTCGCCCGATGGCCGTGGACAGTATCGAGTTTGATAAGGCCGGCGTTGCCGAGTTGTCGTTCATAGCGATCAAACCCGGCAGTCACGAAATTCGTATCCCCGGGTCCACTGGCGAAACTCAGAAAGTGACCATCAGTATTCAATGATGAAAGGACAAAGTATGAAAAAGATTGGTGTATTGGCCCTTGTGGCTTGTGTTGCCTCGCCGGCGCTGGCGGATGAGGTAGACGCGGAAACTGTCGGCAAGATCGAGGCATATCTGGCGTCTGTCGAGTGCCAGATGGACCCCGATGATATTGAGGTGGAAGACGACGGTTATGACCTTGATGACGTGATCTGCAAAGGCGGCAATCAGTTCGATATCAAGTTGGACAAAGACCTCAATGAGGTCAGCCGCAAGGCCGAATAGCGTGGTTTGAAATCAGGATAAGGCAATGAAAGCACTATACGCCTTTTGCACAGCGCTCGTCTTTGCGGCGGGCGTTGTGTCAGCCGACACACTGCCAACAATTCGCGCCGCTGTGCTGAAGATTGGCACTGTGAATTGGGAATTGGAGACCATCCGGCTGAACGGGTTGGACAAGAAACACGGGTTTACGCTTGAGGTTCAGCCCTTTGCCGACAATGGCGCGACACGTATCGCGGTCGAAGGCGGCGAGGCTGATCTGGCAGTGGCGGATTGGATCTGGGTGGCGCGCCAAAGGGCGGCTGGCAAAGACTATGTGTTCATTCCATATTCCAAGGCGGTCGGCGGTGTTGTGGTGCCAGCTGACAGCGCGGCCAGCAGCCTGAAAGATCTGGCTGGTGGGAAGATCGGCATAGCGGGCGGGCCGCTGGACAAATCCTGGCTGATCCTGAGGGCCTATGCGGCGCAGGAATACGATATGGACCTAAAGGCAGACACCGAACAGGTGTTCGGGGCACCGCCGCTGATCTTCAAATCAGCATTGGGCGGCGATTATGCCGGGGCAATCAATTTCTGGCATTTTCTGGCCAAAATGAAAGCGTCTGGCATGAAAGAGCTGATCTCGGTCGAGCAGGCAGGGGAGGCGTTGGGATTGGACACAGACACACCCTTGCTGGGGTATTATCTGAAAGAGAGCTTTCTGAACGACAATCCCGATCTGGCGCAGGGCTTGTTCGCGGCAAGCCGAGACGCCAAGCAGCTTTTGGCAACCTCACCAGACGCGTGGGAGGCGATCAGGCCAAGGATGAACGCAAAGACTGATGCGCAGTTTGAACAGCTTAAATCCGACTGGATTGCGGGCATCCCTGATCGGGGTCCGGTTGACGAAGATGCCGCCAACACGATGCTGGCGTTGATGGCAGAATTAGGTGGCGCCGAGCTTGTTGGTCAGGCCACAACGGTTCCGCAGGGTCTGTTCGCGGACGTGGAATAGGTCTGGATGCAAGACACGCGCCTAACGCCTGTTCTGTCCATCGGCGGCCTCGTGACTTTGTGGATCGTTGCGGGCTTTCTAACCGATGATCCGCAAATCCTGCCGCAGCCATGGGATCTGGTGCCGCGGTTTCAGCAAGAGCTGGCCTCGGGCGAATTGCTGCGCAACCTTGGCGCGACGCTGCTGCGCGTGATCTGGGCGTTTGCTTTGGCGATGACGTTGGGCACGATTATCGGCCTCGCCATGGGGTGTTCGCCAGCCATCAATCGATGGTTGGACCCGTGGCTTGTGATCTTTCTGAACCTGCCGGCGTTGGTCCTGATTGTGCTGTGCTATCTGTGGATCGGCTTGACAGAGGCCGCTGCGATTACGGCCGTCACACTGAACAAAATCCCCAATGTTGCTACGATCCTGCGAGAGGGGGGCAGGGCGCTGAACCCTGATTTGGATGCCATGGCGCATGTCTATCGGATCCCTTGGTTTACCCGTATGCGCCACGTCATCATTCCCCAGTTGGCACCATTCATCGCCGCAGCATCAAGGTCTGGCTTGTCGTTGATTTGGAAGATCGTTCTGGTGGTCGAATTCCTTGGGCGTTCGTCGGGTGTTGGATTTCAAATTCACCTTTATTTCCAGCTGTTTGATGTTGCAATGGTACTGGTTTATGCGTTTTCGTTCATCGCAGTGATGCTGATGGTCGAATGGCTGATCCTGCAACCCTCAGAACGCAAGGCCCGCCGGTGGAGGGCTGCATGATCCACATTCACATCCGGCAAAAGCAATTCGGGGACGTGTCTGTTCTGGGTCCAATTGTGTTTGATATTGCCCAGGGCGAAACGGTCGCCCTGACCGGGCCTTCGGGAGTTGGAAAAACCACCTTATTGCGTTTGGTAGCAGGGATCGATGATGCGTTTGACGGGCAGATTACACGCCCCGAGCGACTGGCGATTGTATTTCAAGAGCCGACATTGCTACCCTGGCGGTCTGCGCTCGAAAATTTGACGCTAGTGCATCCGGGACTAAAGAGTGCCGAGGCTGAAGCAGCCCTCAATTCCGTTGGGTTGTCAGGCAAAGGAGAGTTGTTTCCAGGCCAGCTGTCGCTGGGACAACAAAGGCGATTGTCTCTGGCGCGGGCCTTTGCCGGACGGCCTGAATTTCTGATTATGGATGAGCCGTTTGTTTCGCTGGATCGCGACACAGCCGAAACCATGCTGGCGTTGACCGAAGATTTGATCTCGCAGCACCGGCCTTCTACGCTTTTCGTCACACATTCTGCGCCCGAGGCGGAACGCCTCGCGGATCGCATCCTGAGCCTGCAAGCGGGGCCGCGTGGGGCCGTATTGGACCAGGTTTAGTCTCTATTCGGCTGGTTCGCGTGTTTTGCCGGGGGCCGTGCGATAGACAAACGACGCGTCTATACTTGCGGCATGCTGGTTCGCCTGCGATTGCAAGTCCTTGTGATGCGGAGATTTGATGCAAACCGGGTCTGTGGCGTTTGCGTCGCCAACAATGGCCATCGCCTGACAGCGACATCCGCCAAAATCGATTGTCTTGCGGTCGCAGCTTTGGCATGGCTCAGACATCCATTCCGTTCCGCGATAGGCGTTGAAGGCGGAATTGTTGTACCAGATCTCGGCCAGAGGTTTGTCTTGCACACGGTCAAACTGAAGGTGCGGAATGGACTGGGCGGCGTGGCACGGTAAAACCTGCCCGTCGGGTGTCACATTCAAACCCGTTGTCCCCCAACCGCCCATACAGCGTTTTGGATAGTCATCGTGATAGTCCGCAGGAACATAGTCGATGACCAGCTCACCCTTCAGAGCCTGCCGCGCCTCGATGACATGTTGGGTGACTTGCTGGGCCTGGTCCCGCGTCGGCATCAAGGCATCACGGTTTTGCAGGGCCCAACCATGGAACTGCACTGTCGCCACCTCGATCCGTCTGGCGCCCATTTCTTGCGCCAACTCAAGTGCGCGCGGCAGTTGGTGGGCATTGTGACGGTGCAGGACGAAGTTAAGCGTTAAAGGAAAGCCGATAGCCTTGATCCACTCAACCGCTTTCATCTTGCGATCAAACCCACCCCGATAGCCGCCGACTTTGTCGGCCATCACAGCATCGGTCCCCTGAAGAGACAGTTGGATATGATCAAGACCGGCCTCATCCAGCTCGTGCAAACGACGCTCGGACAGCCCAATGGCAGATGTGATCAGGTTGGTGTAAAGCCCAGCTTGCCGGGCAGCTTTCACAAGCGTGACCAGATCGCGCCGCGATGCCGGTTCACCGCCGGATAGATGAAGTTGTAAGATACCCAGCGCAGCAGCTTCTTCGAACACGCGGGTCCAGATGTCGGTGTCCATTTCACTGTCCTGTTTGGCCATTTCGACCGGATTTGAACAGTATGGGCAGGACAGAGGACAGCGATGCGTCAGCTCCGCCAACATGGCGATAGGGGGAGGAACACCTCTATTCATTAAGTCACATCCAAAAATCGCCGGGCGCGCAGGGCGTCCAGGAAACCGCCACTGTCTTCGGCGATCTGATCCTGAGGGGCGTTGTATTTTTCGGACAGTGCGGTGGTGATCTGTCCAAAACTGCGCTGGCCGTCCACCTCGTTTAAAATGGCGTGTCCGATCTGGTCCAAAGTCACCGCGCGTTCAGGTGCAAGCAACACCCATTTGCCACGCACTTTGTCATAGTGCAGGCGCACACCCCGGGGCAGTGTGGGGATCTCTTGGGCCAACATCACGATGCCTGCCGCATCAGAACGCCGATGCCGGGCTGCCAGGCACCGGGTGGAATCCGTGCAGGGTCGACATAAGCGGCCCACAAGGCGTCCAGCTGCGACCACAGAACATCGGTTTTGAAAATCAGAGCTTTAGCGGCCGCATCCTGCTTTTCTGCGGTGTCAGCATTGTCCAGAACCCAGGCAAGGCCAAAAGCCACATCCTTTGGCGCCTCTTTCAACCGGTTTTTGAAATAAGACAAGGAACTGTCATCGGCGAAGTCATAGTGTTGAAGCAGCCCTTCGATCCGATTTGCGTGAATCTTGGGTGCAAAGAGTTCGGTCAGAGATGCGGCCACCGCCTCAAGCAGAGTCTTTTCGCGCACGAACCGCACATATGCATCAACGGCAAACTTTGTAGCGGGCAGCACACCTTCGCACGAGGCTACATAATCGGGGTCAAGCCCAACGGCCTCGGCCAGCCGCAACCAACGGCGGATACCGCCTTCGTTGTTGTCTGTTCCGTCATGGTCTTCGATGCGCGATCGCCATTGCCGACGCAGCGCGGGGTCTTCGACGCGCGACATGAAGGCTGCGTCTTTCATGGGGATCGAGTGCTGGTAATAGTAACGGTTGATGACCCAGGCGCGAACTTCGTCTGCAGTGCATTCGCCGCCGTGCAGGCGGTGGTGAAACGGGTGGAGATCATGATAGCGTTCGGCACCGATCTGGCGCAGGCGGGCTTCGAAGGCGTCGCGGCTTTGGGTCATAACGTGATCTCCATTCCGTCTTGTCCGATTGTCCATCCCGCGGCCTGCGCCTGGGACTTTTCGGCGCTGTCGGGACGTAAGACAGGGTTGGTATTGTTCATGTGAACAAAGACTTTTTGCCCGATACTCATATCAGCAAAACTCGCGATAGAACCGTCGGGCCCGTCCATTGACATATGTCCCATTCGTTTTCCGGTCTTCTGACCTAGACCGGCGCGCACCATCTCATCATCTTGCCAAAGCGTGCCGTCAAAAAACACCAAATCTGCGCCCTCTAGCTGCGTCCGCAAATCGGGCGTCAAAGCCGCGCAACCGGGAATGTAGTAGACCGTTTTCCCATCGGCGCTCAGCGCAACGCCCACTGTTTGCTCACCGATCAGATCGGTTTGAACGTTTTCGCCTTCCAGGTACAATGGGACTTTCCCCGGCACGGGGAACAACGTCGCCTGAAGGCCAGGAACCAACTCGAACGGCTGGTCCAATGAAATCGAAGATCGGGTCACCACGGACGCATTCAATGCATCGAAAATCGGGTTCTGGGCAAGCACGTCATGTATGCTGCCGGTTGCAAACAGGGTAAAGGGCTGCATTTCCCGCAATGTCAGCAATCCGGCCACATGATCGATATCGCCGTTGGTCACCAGAACGGACTGAATTGGCATCTGTCGAAGCCCTGTGGGGAACAGGGCGTGAGTGTTCGACAGCTGCGCGCGTATGTCCGGAGACGCGTTTAGGACGGCCCAGTTCAGGCCGTCCGGGGAGATAGCAAGCGAAGACTGCGTCTGAGCAGGAATGTCTCCGCAACGTGCTAGATTGCAATTTTCACACCCGCAATTCCATTGCGGCAGGCCGCCTCCAGCAGCAGCCCCTAGTATGATTGCGCGCAACGTCATTTGAAAGTTGGCGCGCGGGCCGTGATCAGATCAGGCCGCCGCCGCGCTCATCATCATGATCGGGGCCATACATGTTGATTTCCATGCCGCATTCAATCTCGCGGATCACCGGTTTGTTCCATGCCATATCGGGGTCCTCCTCCAAAAGTGTCCTTGGCTTCAATTTGGCAGGTATCCGGCACCAGAGCGAATCTTAATTTATAAGAGCGTCTTAGACTTTGGTCGGTAGTCAGTTGTCATCGGATTGCGGCGCACGGCCCTGCAAGCAGAAGCCTTGGTTGCGCAATGTTTTGATTTCAAAACCAAAATCGTCTTCGCTAAGTTTCTTCCGCAGATAACCTATATAGACATCGACCACATTCTCGTTACTAGAGCCTTCCTGCGACCACAGCGTGTCAAACAGATCGCCGCGCGAGATTGGTGTTCCGACGCTGCTGTTGAGCAAGACCAGCAAATCAAATTCCCGCTCGGTCAGGGCAACGGCTGTATCGCGGATGCTGATGGTTCGGTCTTCGTGTGAAAGTCGAGCGGGTTCGGGATGTTGTGCCTGGGCCCGTTGTTCCTGAACCTGCAGCCGCGCGACAAGCTCGTCAAAGCTGAAGGGTTTGACGACATAGTCATCGGCCCCGGCCTCAAGCCCTGCGGCGCGATGATCTACATCTGACAGGGCCGAAAGCATCAGAATAGGGATGGTAACACCGACTGACCGGGCGGACCTGACCAGTTCGATACCACTGTCAGCCCCCAGCATGACGTCTACAATCGCGCCTGAAAACGCACCGCTTTGCAACCGCTCCAACCCCAGATCCGCGCGGTTCTCGGCCTCGGCCACATAGCCATGCAACGACAGCCCGCGCACAAGGGCCGAAGCAATCTTTGGGTCGTCATCTATGATCAACAATCGGGAGGTCATACGTTCACTCTAAGCCTGTGCAACGGGTAAACGAATGCAGACATTTGTACCGTTTGATAGCCCGATTGCCTGATCCTTTGGAACGGGGCTGGTCAATGAGATTGCGCCGCGATGCGCTTCGATCACCCAGCGCGCCAATGCCAGACCGACACCAAAGCCCTGGCTGTTGGCCGATCCGCCCTGGACAAACCGTCCAAAGATATCGCCCTGCGCGTCAACCGGGACGCCAGGCCCATTATCAACAATTGAGATTTCGATTGTGTCGGCGGTCAGTTTGGTCGTCATGGCGACCGTCTTACCGTCACGGGCGTGGCGGATTGCGTTCCGGATCAGGCTTAGCAGCACCTGCCGGATCCAGTTCGGATCGCAATTCAGTTCACAATCGGGGATTGGCCCGATGGTCAGCGTCATATTCGCACTGTCGATGTCCGGTTGGATGTCCCGTGCCACGGTGTTCAATAGATCAGCCAGCTTAACCGGTTGCGGTTCCAACGCCAGTTCGCCGTTTTCCGACCGCGCCACACGAAGCAAGTCGTCGATGCGCTGGTTCAGTTTGATCGCGCTGGTTTCGATGGCCTGTAACGCCTCAGGTGCGCTTTGTTTGTCTTGCTGTCCGATTTGAGATTCCATCATGATCACGGTGAGCGGCGTGCGAAGCTCGTGACTGATATCCGCAAAAAAGCGACGCCTGTTTTCATCGATTTTAGACAGGGTTTTGTTGGCCGCGCTTAGTTCCTTTGTTCGCCGGGCAATTGTTTCATTGAGTCTCGCCCATTCTGCCTCGACCTCCGACTGGCGCTGTTTCAGGGCCGCTGCCATGCGATTTGTTTCGCTATAGAGCTGACCTATCTCATCCCTTTGGGTGGTCGGCAGTTCGAGCGAGAATTCCGCCTGTCCAATCTGCAAAGCGGCCCCTCGCAAACGATCCAGCCGTTCGAATTGTGGGCGGATTAGCCAGAAATAGAACCAGATGGTACTGAGGATCGCGAAGGCCGCGAATCCTAACGCAATCCACGTCAGGGTAAGACGCGTTTCCTCGATCCCTGACAGAATGGTGTTGCGAAACAAGATTTCGGTATTCACGGCTTGGCTAAGCAAGGGATCAAACCCCGAGGCGAAACTGTCGATATGGGCCCTTAACCGCGCCTGATCCGCTTCGGGATTTGCAAGCCCGTCCAGCGTGTTTCCCAGCAACGCCTCCATCCGGGCAAGGCCAAGTGACTGCGTGCCATAGCGCGATTGCTCGTCTATCCCGAAGCCCTGCGCCGCCGTGACCGCATCAGCGACGTCGGCGTGCAGCTTGCCGAAAGTGTCGCCGATTTGCCCCTGTATCGGGGCGAGGCGGTCGATCCGAATGGCCGCAGTCTGTCCCGTCTGTACGGACTCAGTCGCTATCACCAGAAACGTGGCTATCTGAGTGGACAGTGTCGCATATCGCGCCATGCGCATTTCCGATGCCAGCGCAGTCTCCAACCGCGAGGCAACCATTTGCATCCCCAGATAAAGGATCGCTGCCGTCAACAACGTGCCCGACCCCAAGACAACAGCCCCCAGACCCAGACGGGTTTTCAGTAGCGAATGGCGCTTTGGTTTGTCGGCGGATATGTTCATGTTTTTCGTTTCATCAGGCCGCGCGCCGGATCGTATCCCCAGACCGCGGCGCCACACAACGCGGCCGTCCACACCAGCACCCAGAACAGCGCGATCCAGTTGATCTGCAGGTACAGCAGAAACCGGATCAGTTCGACCACATGGGTAAACGGGTTCACGGCGCATATGTCACGCAAGAGCGGTGAGCTTTCGGCCATTTTCCACAGCGGGTAGAGGGCCGAAGACAGAAAGAACATCGGGAAGATGACAAAGTTCATCACCCCCGCAAAATTTTCCAGCTGTTTGATAAAACTGGATAGGACCAATCCCAAGGCACCCAACATCAGCCCACTCAGAACCAGCCCCGGAAGAACCGCAAAATAGCCGGACATCGGTAACACAATCCCGAACAATGCCGCCAGCGCCAGGAATGTATAGACCTGCAGGATGGAAATCGCGGTTGAGCCGAGCAACCTGCAAAACAAAAGCCACCAACGCGGGAACGAACTGGTTAGCAGCAGGCGCATAGACCCCATTTCGCGGTCGTATACGAGGCTGAGAGAGCTCTGCATCCCGTTGAAAAGAAGGACCATCGCGCACAGACCTGGCACGATATAGGTCTCATAGGTGATGTAGGTTTGGTAGGGCGGGATGATGGACAAGCCAAGCGCTGCCCGGAACCCCGCAGCAAAGATCAGCAACCAGACCATCGGGCGCACGAGTGCCGCCAGAAAGCGTTCGCGTTGATGAATAAAGCGCAGAAACTCGCGTCCGATGATGGCTCGTGCGGCACCCCAAAAACCAGTCATGCCGGCACCTCGGTCTGCGACAGGAACCAATTGGAGAGCGTCTCGTTGCCGCGCAACTCTCCGGTCTGCCCTGAGGCGAGAATCTTACCATGATGCAGCACCAGCATTTGGTCGTCGTCGCGCACTTCATCGGTCAGATGTGTCGCCCATAATATGCAAAGCCCTTGGTCGGCCAGATCGTGAACATGATCGGTGATCGAGTGCCGTGCGGCAGCATCCAAGCCGACGGTCGGTTCGTCCAATAGCAAAACCTTTGGGTCGTGCAGCAAGGCGCGGGCCAGCTCCATCCGGCGGCGGTGCCCGCCATTTAACGCCCGGACCTTTTCGCCAGCGCGTTCTCTCATCCCCAGCCGGTCCAGCGCCGCATCAATGCGATGAGGTGTTTCCTTCCTGGGCAGCCCGTGCAGCGCTGCAAAATAGGCCATGTTCTGCTTGACAGTCAGGCTGAGGTCCAAAGTTGGTTGCTGAAACACGACGCCAAGATCCCCAAGCGCTTTGCGTGGCGATTTCCTGAGATTGTGGCCAGCAACAGCGATCTCGCCATCAGGGGCAACCAAGAGGCGCGTCAGCAGCGAAACCAAAGTGGATTTCCCGGCCCCGTTGGGCCCAAGCAATGCGCAGAAAGTCCCGGGTTCAACGTCGAATGAGACGGAATCCAGTGCCGTTTTAGGACCGTAGTGAAAGCTCAGATTGCGGACGGTCAGGCCCCGCTTGGTCTCGTCCCGCAACTGCGCATCAGGCATCTATTCCTCCGCCCGGATTCCCGTACTGACGGTCAGCTTGCCCGTTCGGCGCGCGTTTCTCAACCATGCAGAAAATCGCCCGACTGCGACTTAAGTCTACGTAACCTCGCAGATTTGTTATGCGGAGAACACGATAAAGCGGGGCTATGGTCCTCATGTCTAGGATGGAGAGATCCGCCATGAGCATCGGCCGACGTGGCGCCATGCAAGTCAGCCTGGGGGCGTTGTTGTGTCTGGCAACACCGCTGCGGGCGCAGGATATTTTGGCACCACCAAACTCTGCGACGTTGGAGGATGTGATTGCGGCTTTCTCTGATGGAAGCTCGATCCGTGATGGAAGCGTAACTGTGACGTTGCCTGAAATCGCTGAAGATGGATATCGCGTTTCGGTGCAGGTCGCCGCGCCAGAGGCCACGGAAATTCTACTTGTGGCGCCGGGCAACCCGGTGATGCCGGTGCTCAGGGCCAAATTTGGCCCAATGGCGGGTGCTGCAAGAGTGTCTACTCGTATGCGGTTGGCCCGAACTCAGGACGTTCTGGTATTGGCGCGAATGCCGGATGGAAGCATTCGAAAAGGTCTTAAACCTGTGTCGGTTATCGTAGGCGGATGCGCCTGATCCAAAGGAGGGGAAGATGGCGACAGGTGTCAAAACCCGGATCAAACTGCCCAGAGAGGTCAGGGCAGGTGATACGATCACGATCAAAACCCTGATCACACATCGCATGGAATCCGGGCAGCGGATCGATCCCGTTGGCGTGCCGATACCGCGCTCGATCATCCACCGATTTCTTTGTACATTTGACGGCGAAACTGTTGTCGATCTTGAGATCGGACCCGGAATTTCGACGAACCCGTTTTTCGAGTTTGAGGCAACCATCCCAGGCTCTGGGGTGTTCACCTTTGCATGGTTCGACGATGACGGCGCGATTTACACTGACAGCAAGGCGGTCGTGGTCGCCTAGTCGAGTTCCGAAAGTGACAGGGGAGGCCGAAGCCCAACACTGCCCCAGTTCATCACCTACTCAAATAGCCTTCCAGCGGAAAACCATGTCTCTCAACATATGAGTTGGAGTTTCTGAGAGCGGCCGCATGTCTGCCTCCCACTGTTCCACTCTTGCTGACGCTAAGGCTAAACGAACCTCATCTTCAGCCGCACGGGAAAGATCGATTTCAGCGCTTTAGATTCAGAAAGTAGGGCGCCGCCCAGCGACAAGTTTGTTGGCTTTGTTGGATTGGGCATTCATTGGGTAGCCCTCCTAATTGGCAATGATATGGGCAGTAGCTACCAGCACAAATTTTGCACACGAAGTGTGCCCACGATGTATTTTCCTTGTAATTCTGTTGCTGGTCAATTTCGTATTATATACGAAAAAGCCGAGTGCATTGTACGGTACCCGGCCATTGAATAGGCCGGGTTCGTTCACTAGAAACAGCGCTGCGATGGCAAAGATCGACCAGTGTAAGCTAGAACCGGTAGCCTATCGCAAGCACCGCCGCATAGTTCCCTTCGGATTTCACGACCGGGCTATCTTTGGCATCGCCGAGCAATCTGGAATACTGCACGATTCCCGTCAGACCCCAGTTGTCGCCAAGTGTTTGGCTGAACCCGATCTCGGCGTTAACGGATTTCAAGCCAGAACCGGCGCTGTATTGCCTCAAGCCTGACGAGGCGGATTGGGCAGCCGACACACCAAAGAAGCTCTGGTTGTAGTTGTCGTTGGCCCAATCAATCGACACGCCGCCGATCAATGCCAACCCTTGCTGACTGGCCACATCGTCATATCGGTTGCCCGTTGGCGACAATGCGCCGCGTACGACCCCGAACGGCACCTGGCTTTGCAATCCAAGCGATACGACCGTGCCCTTGGAACCTTTGAGAAAGGTGTTCACATCTGCTGTGGCCGTGACGCGTGGGGCCAGATCGAACTGTGCGCCCAGCGAGATAACGGCGCCGTCATCTATATCTCCCAGCCCTCGAAGATGGACGCTGTCACTTTCATCGCGACCGCCACCGTATCCAAGGGCTGCTGAAACCCGAAGGCCGTTTCTGTCATAGACAAATGCCCCTATTCCTTCCCCGGAAACAACCAACGTGTCGCGCCATACAGCTTCGAACGCAGGGAACGCGGACGTTTCTTGTTTGTCTGACCCTTCGTATTCTGGCGCATATGCGACCCCAGCACCTAGGTAGAAATCCCAGTCGTTCCAGCCTCCTGTGCCGCTGGCGCCATTGCCTGCGCTCTGGGCTGCTGCCTGACCGGCAAAAACCGCCAGACATGTTCCAACAACGGCCAAAGCCGAGTTATTGAGAG
The DNA here is from genome assembly GCF_947489545.1 of uncultured Ruegeria sp. NCBI lineage: Bacteria > Pseudomonadati > Pseudomonadota > Alphaproteobacteria > Rhodobacterales > Roseobacteraceae > Ruegeria > uncultured Ruegeria sp. The sequence continues at coordinate 102,593 of NZ_CANLDZ010000010.1, forward strand.
ATTTCGATTCCATAAAAGTCCTCGGTTCTTTCGTTATTTTCGTAGCCGCCTTGGGCCAGTTTCTTGCTGCCAAATCTGTCTGTTTGGATCCTCGGCGGCAGAAATGTTCTGCCTGAAACGCCTGATCAAACCCTGCGCAATCTAGTGGCGTATTTTGCTGGAATGTTCCTAGCTGGCCGTCGCGGACAGGTGTTTGCTGTTGTCGCCGATTGGAAGAGACGCCTTGGGCGGTTCTAAAGTCCTTGTGCTGAGGCAGCCGGGTTCCAAGGGTTCTCTGACCCACCAGCAAAACAAGTTTGACAAAGCGTCTTTCAACTTTGAGCACGCAGCTTCGTACGCAGCTCCGACGGAGTTGTCGCCATTTCCCGTTTGAAGGCCTTGTAGAAAGATGATCGAGAGTTGAAGCCGACATCATAAGTGATCACCAATATCGTCTCGTCGGAATTCTGCAGTTGCTCGACGGCATCGCGAACGCGCCAACTGTTGATATAGTCAAAGAAGTTTGACCCAATCGTCGTGTTCAGTGTTTGCGATACATAGGCGGAAGTGACGCCAATATGTTTTGCCAGATCCCAAAGCGACAGATTTGGGTCCCGGTAAACAAGATCGTTGGACATCGCACGCTCGATCTTGGAGGCGATCCTTTTTGCGCGATCTTCCGTCAACGCCGAGCGTTCATACTTTGGGCCCGAGGCTTCTTCTTTTTCAGCAATGGCTTCAAAAGTCGGCTGTTCTCGGATCAGCCCAGGTTGCTGACGCAGGCCCCACAGTGCGATGACCCAGACAATGGCAAAACTTGCCAGACTATTTGCGTAGTCGCTTTCAAAGATCGGATGGATCGAGTTTTCGAGGTCAAAAAATGACGCGAGTGTCCCAACCACACCCAGAACAAGGTAAATTCCGACGACGAAAGCAATCCACCAGACCCACAGCAGTTCCCGGTCTTCAGTTGTGGCGAAAAGATCCTTGAGGCGGTTGGTATATGCTCTGAGTTGATTGATAATCAGCCAAAGGTAGATCAACACCATGATTTGAAAGAAAAAATCCAAGAACTCCAGAAACAGAATTGGAAGAAGCTGAAGCAGGTTCAGCGACTCGATATCAATGTCGGGCGTTTCAAACAGCGCGTTGGGAAGAGAAAAAACTGATAAAACCGTTAGAACAGCAAGAATGAACGGCAAGTAGTGCCACCCACGCGGTCTTAATTTTTCAACGCCGTTTTCAGATGTCAAAACCTTCACGTAGCTCCAAAACAGAAACGGCTCGCAAACCGATGCTGAGGCAGCGAGGCCGATCCATAGCAATTCGCGCTTCGTTAACTGGTCGCTGCCGGTAAATTCAATCAGCAGATCGGTCGCGCCGACGATGGATTCAGCAACAAAAAACAAGGCGAGCGGCAAAAACAGAGCTCGGTGGTTTCGGTTGAGCAGCAAGAGATTTGCGCAAAACATCGTGACCCCGAGCTGAAACAGCGTCAACGAGATTTCAAACGAGTTTTCGGGCAATGCGGCGTCTCCGAGTTGGGTTCTGAACTAGAGGGCTTAACAGGAAAACTCCAGCGCGAACGAGCGAAGGCTTGTTTCAGTGTCCTTTCCGTCTGGGAAAGACAGGTCCGGGCGTTTTTGGCTTGTGAGTTCAGGTGAGCTGCAAGTGCTCTACCGCCCGAACAGACGCTTGCCGAAACAAGTTGGCCATTGGTGAAAGCTCGCTTTCCGACCGGGCCATGATGCCAATCGGGCCTGCCGTCAGACCTGTATCTATTGGCAACGCTTTTAACTGCCCGCTCGCGATATCTCCGGCGACAACACCTGTCGAGATCACCCAAAGTGCGTCACTTGCCAATGCCAGACCACGCCCGAACGTGGCCGAGACCGACTCGATCTGTCTTGGGAAGCTGGTCATGCCATTGGCAATCATCATGCGATCAACCAGCGGGCGTATGGCGGATTCCTGTGGTGGATAAATGACCGGATAACTTGCCACCTCGGACAGGTTTGACGCGTCAGCCAGCGGATGGCCGGGGGCACATACGATAGCAACGTTTTCGATGTAGAGCTGTGTGAAAGAAACATCTTGCATCGTGTCGGGTTTGCCCAGCCGACCTAACACAAGGTCCAACTGACCCGATTGTAGCCGATCGATCAGATACCCATGCGGGCCATCCTCGACCCGGGTAATGGTGTCGGGTGCAAGGTCCGAAAATATCGCAACGGCGCGCGGTAAAATGCGCGCGGCGACACTTGGCAATGCACCTATGGAAACCGATCCGACCTCGCCTTTGCGAACAGCAGTCACGCTGTTCATGGCCATATCCAGGGCGTTCATGCCGCTGGTGGCGTGTCTCAGAAAGACGTCTCCGGCAACGGTCATGGTCACGCCGCCCCGGTTGCGTTCCAGCAGAGTGGCTCCGGCAATCTCTTCCAACTCTTTCAGGGTTTTGGAAATCGCGGGCTGAGTCAGATTCAAGGCCTCAGCCGCACGCTTCAGGCTTTTCTGTCGCGCGATTTCGACAAAGGCTTCGACATGTCGAACTTTTAGTCTGCGATCCATCATTACTTTCCATTTTCGGAAACTAACTAGCGAAAAACATCATTTTACATAACGGAATTGACAATGCAATCATGCGGCGCAACACGGAAGGAGGATCAGATGCGAACACAAGTCGTCGTGATCGGCGGTGGGCCGTCAGGTTTGCTTTTGTCGCAGCTGCTTCACGTCCATGGAATTGACAGCGTCGTTCTAGAGAGAAAAACCAAAGACTATGTTCTTAGCCGCATTCGCGCCGGTGTTCTGGAACAGGGTTTTGTGAACCTGATGGAGCAGGCAGGGGTCGCGAACCGTCTGCGCTCGGAAGGGTTCAACCATGACGGAACGCTGATCGCGTTCGAAGACGAGAGTTTTCGCATCGATTTTCGCGAACACACCGGTACGCCGGTCTTGGTTTATGGCCAGACAGAAGTCACCCGTGATCTGTACGAGGCGCGCGAGGCTACAGGTGGTAAGATCATCTTCAACACGGATGACGTCGCAATCCATGACGCGGATTCCGATACACCCTGTGTGACCTTCACCGTGGACGGACAACAACAGCGCATCGATACCGATTTTGTGGCCGGATGCGATGGGTTTCATGGGGTCAGCCGTCAAACCATTCCTCTGAGCGTGAGGCGAGAATACGAAAAAGTGTACCCGTTTGGCTGGCTCGGGCTGCTGTCCGAGACGCCTCCGGTTCATGAGGAACTGATCTATTCGTTGTCGCGACGTGGGTTTGCTCTGTGTTCGATGCGCAACGAGAACCTTAGCCGTTACTATATCCAGTGTTCGCTGTCGGATAATCCTGACGACTGGACCGACAGTGCATTTTGGAATGAATTGAAGCGCAGAATTCCACAGGAGTTTGCAGATCGCATCGTAACCGGGCCATCTATCGAAAAATCGATCGCGCCGCTTCGGTCATTTGTGACCGAACCGATGCGTTGGGGGAGGCTCTTTTTGTGTGGTGATGCTGCGCATATTGTCCCACCGACCGGGGCCAAGGGGCTGAATACGGCCGCCTCTGATGTGCATTACCTTCACAACGCATTGCGCGAATTTTACGAAACGGGATCAAGTGAAGGGATCGATAGCTATTCACAAAACGCTCTCGCCCGAATCTGGAAAGCCGAACGGTTTAGTTGGTGGTTTTCGTCTTTGCTGCATCGGTTTCCGGATCAGTCCGACTTTGACCTAAAGATGCAACGCGCCGAGATCGACTTTTTGCGCACGAACAAGGCTGCACAAAAAGCGATGGCTGAAAACTATGTAGGATTGCCGTATTGATGGGTGGAACCAAGGAGATACCGATGATTGATCGTCATGCGACGGGAATGTCAGTCCGGCGCCGCGTTTTGGGTGATGCCCATGTGGATCGTGCCGAAGCGCAGAAATCCGCATTCGATGCGCCATTTCAGGAGATGATCACAGAAACCGCATGGGGCACCTTGTGGGCAAGCGACGCGATCACGCCACGGGAACGGTCGATGATCACGTTGGCTTTGTTGGCGGCCACCCGGAACTTCGATGAAATCCCGATGCACCTGAAAGCCTGCGCCAACACGGGAACATCAAAGGAGGATGTCATGCAGGCATTCATGCATGCGGCGGTTTATGCTGGTGTCCCTTGTGCAAATCATGCTGTGAAACTGGCCAAACAGACATATGCGGAAATGGAAGGCGAGGCCGAATGACACAGCCACCGGATCTGTATCAGCGGGACCGCGACTGGCATCCGCCAGCCTATACGCAGAACTATAAAACCAGCGTCTCACGGTCGCCAAAGAATGCTCTGCTGTCTCTTGAATCCACACTCAGCGAGCTGTCTGGCCCAACCTTCGGCCACAGTGATGTCGACCCGTCAGATAATGACCTGATCCGAAACTATGCAAAAACAGGCGATCCGATTGGCGAACGTATTATTTTGCATGGCCGGGTGCTGGATGAAAACGGCAAGCCGGTGCCCAATACACTGGTAGAGATTTGGCAGGCCAATGCCGGGGGCCGATACCGCCATAAGAAAGACACCTATCTGGCGGCCATCGATCCAAATTTCGGGGGCTGTGGGCGTACGCTAACGGATGAGCACGGCTGTTACAGGTTCAGAACGATCAAACCCGGAGCATACCCCTGGCGCAACTGGATCAACAGTTGGCGGCCTGCCCATATCCACGTATCGGTTTTCGGGCCTAGCTTTGCACAACGGCTGATCACACAGCTATATTTCGAAGGGGATCCACTGATTGCCAAATGCCCGATCGTCAACACCATCCCTGATCAACGCGCGATCGACCAACTGGTTGCTGCGCTTGATCTGAACGCGACGGTTCCGCTGGACAGTATTGCGTACAAGTTCGACATCGTCCTTCGCGGACATCGCTCGACTTACTTCGAAAACCGGCCTGAGGGGAACTGATCATGGTTCAAAAACTCGACTACCGGAAAGAAACCCCATCCCAGACCGCCGGACCTTATGTGCATATTGGTCTCGCACCGGGGGATGCTGGGTTTGACATTTACCGACAGGAGCTTGGCCGGGATATTGCAGGTCCAAGGGCGCAAGGCGAGCGGATCGAAATTCAGGGTCAGGTATCGGATGGGGCAGGCGCACCCGTAAAAGAAGTTTTGATCGAAGCTTGGCAAGCGAATGCAGCAGGCATTTATCCAGGCTGTGGCGATGTCGAACCCGGATTTCGCGGTTGGGGTCGGGTCATTCCTGACTTCGAAACGGGTGAATGGTCGTTTTCGACCGTGAAACCCGGACGTGTGAAAGGTCGCGGATCAGGTTTAATGGCGCCTCACATCAGTTTTTGGATGGTTGCGCGCGGGATCAATGTCGGCTTGAACACGCGCCTTTATTTTTCTGATGAAGCCGAGGCCAACAAAGCAGACCCGATCTTGAACCTGATCGAGCAGGCGGACCGGCGAGACACTCTTGTCGCCCGTCGGGATGTGGACGTGTACCGCTTTGACATTCGGTTACAGGGCGACAAAGAAACGGTGTTCTTCGATGTCTGAGGAAACAATGACTACTCCCTGCATCATTTGCGTGGCCATCACCGGGTCTGTCCCGACCAAAGTCGACAATCCAGCTGTTCCGATCAGTGTCTCTGAACAGGTAGAAAGCACGCACGAGGCATTTGAGGCCGGAGCGACGATTGCCCACTGCCATGTGCGCGACGACGACGGGAAACCAACTTCGGATCCGACACGGTTCGCCAATCTGAAACAAGGCATTGAAACTCATTGCCCTGGCATGATCGTTCAATTGTCGACCGGAGGGCGTTCCGGCGCTGGGTTGGCGCGCGGCGGCATGTTGCCCTTGACACCGGATATGGCGTCTTTGTCGGTGGGGTCGAACAATTTTCCGACCCGCGTCTATGAAACCCCCCCCGAGTTGATCGATTGGCTGGCCAGCGAGATGGTTAAATACGATGTGAAACCCGAGATCGAGGCCTTCGATCTGTCCCATATCTTCCGGGCAGCTGACATGTATCGCAACGGGCAGATTAAGGATACTCCATACGTTCAGTTCGTTATGGGTGTGAAGAATGCGATGCCGGTTGATCGCGAGGTTTTTGATTTCTACGTGCATACGGTTCAAAGACTGCTGGGGGATGTGCCTTGGTGCGCGGCAGGGATTGGCGCAAACCAGATCGTTTTGAACGAATGGTCGGTTACAGCAGGGGGGCATGTCCGGACAGGTCTTGAGGACAATGTGCGTCTGGATCGCGACACGCTGGCCCCATCCAATGCAGCTCTGGTCAAGCGCGCCGTCGAGGTTTGCAACAGGCATAGCCGTCCGGTGGCCACCGTCGCCGATGCGCGCTCGATCCTCGGACTGCGGAAAGCCGTCTGATGCCACGCTTTGCCAGCATCAATGAGACCCTCATTCACTACGAGGTTAAGTCCGGCAGCACTGGCAAAACACCTGTCGTGTTCCTGAATTCACTGGGGACGGATCTGCGGATTTGGCAAGAGGTCGCCGATGCGCTTGAGGCTACGACTTGTTTGTTGATTGACAAACGCGGGCACGGTCTATCGGATTGTGGTGCGACATCTATCGCCTCGCTTGCCGACGATGTTTCGGGCCTGATGGACCATTTGGGATGGCAAAGGTCGGTCATCGGTGGGGTATCGGTCGGAGGTATGATCGCGCAATCGCTGGCTCATCGACGACCCGACCTCGTGGCGGGTCTGGTTCTTTGCAATACAGGGTCTAAAATTGGGAACGCGCAGGCTTGGAACCAACGGATCGACATGGTGTCTGACACTGGGATTGAGGCTATAGCGGATACCGTGATTGAGCGCTGGTTTTCGAACAACTTCCGTACCAAAATGCCGATCACGGTTGCCGGGTACCGCAATATGCTGACGCGGACACCTGCCCAAGGTTACGCGGCCACATGCGCGGCCATTCGCGATACAGATTTAACCGACACAACGAAACACATTCGGGTACCCGCCATCTGTATTGGAGGTACGGACGATTTGTCGACGCCGCCTGCATGTATACATGCGCTGTCAGCCCTCATTGAACAATCGCAGTGCCACGTTCTGCCTGGCGTCGGGCACCTGCCGTGCATTGAAGCTCCGGAGTTTGTTGCTTCGCAAATCCGGTCCTTGCAGGATGCGCTGTCATGAGCGACGTATTCGAACATCCCTGGTTATCCGGTTTGTTTGGCGACTGTGACGCTGACGCGATCTGGTCGGCACCGCAATCACTGGCTCATATGCTGACATTCGAAGCCGCCTATTCCCGCGGGTTGGGGGCAATTGGCATCGTATCGTTGCGAGATGCGCAAATGGCGGCACAGCGCATAGAATCCGCAAACCCCGATCTTGAGATTTTGCGATCCGGAACAGTGCAGGACGGGCTACCTGTGCCCGCGCTGGTTCGGTTTCTGAAGTTGGAAGCCGGGCAATTCAAAAATGCGATCCACACCGGAGCGACCTCACAGGATGTGATGGACACTGCGCTGGCGCTCACGTTACGCGAAAACTCGGATTTGTTGGCGGATCGCTTGTCCGAAGTGGTCGATATGTTGGGCCAGGTCTCAAAAAGATTTGGGTCAAACATGATCATGGGGCGCACACGAATGCAGGCGGCCCTGCCGGTCACGGTTGGGCACCGGCTTGAGACATGGAGCGCACCCTTGGCAGAACATCTGCGCCGGCTGGAGCAGATGCGTCCGCGTGCCGAATGTGTCCAGCTTGGCGGTGCCGTCGGCGATGGTCAGGCCATCGGCATAAAGTATCGCGAATTGGCCGAGTTTCTGGCCAGTGCACTAGAGCTGCATCTGCCGAACCGAAGCTGGCACGCCACCCGCGAGGGCATCACCGAATATGCCAGCTTTCTGTCTCTGATCTCGGGCTCATTGGGCAAAATGGGCCAGGACATCTGCTTGATGGCGCAGCAGGGCGTGGATGAGATCAAGCTGTCTGGCGGTGGCGGATCATCGGCAATGCCTCACAAGAAAAACCCTGTTTTGGCCGAGCTGCTGATCACGCTTGCCCGCTTTAACGCGACACGCGTTTCCGGGATGCATCAGGCGCTTGTGCATGAACAGGAAAGGTCGGGCAGCGCCTGGTCACTAGAATGGATGATTTTGCCAAGCATGGCAAAGGCAACGGCAAGATCACTGTCGGCGGCCATCACCCTGTGCACCCAAATTGAATCAATAGGTGAGGCGCGGACATGATCAGGCCGCTCTCACTGTCCAAAAACGCTGAAACCCAAACAGTTTCGGTGCGATACATCGGAGGAGGAAAATCTATGTCTATCAGGAAATCCCTGCTGGGTTCGCTGGCCGCCATGGCCCTTTCGGCAACGGCTGGTCTGGCTCAGGACGTGACGCTCACAATGCATCATTTTCTGCCACCCGTTGCAGCCGCTCATAAAGGCATGTTGCAGCCATGGGCGGACAAGGTCACTGCAGATAGTGATGGTCGCATTGCGATCGAAATCTTCCCCGCCATGTCAATGGGAGGGAAGCCGCCCGAGCTATACAGCCAGGTTCGCGATGGCTCGACCGATATTGTCTGGACGGTATTGGGCTACACACCCGGGGTATTCCCGCGCAGCGAAGTGTTCGAACTGCCGTTGGTTCATGCGGGTTCTGCCACCGACACAACCATCGCTATGAACGCCTCTATGGATCTGCTGGCCGAGGACTTCGATGATGTCCATGTCATCTTCCTGCATAGCCATGATGGCAACGTGATCCACTCTGCGACAGATCCAATTCGCAGCTTTGAAGATGCGAAAGGCATGAAGCTCAGGACGCCCAGCCGTACCGGTGCCTGGATCATCGAAGGAATGGGGGCCGAGCCTGTTGGTATGCCGGTCCCGGCCTTGCCCGAGGCCATGTCAAAAGGGGTTGTTGATGGCGCTTTGATCCCGCTCGAGATTGTTCCGCCACTGAAGCTGCAGGAACTGGATAAATCCGTCACCGAATTGCCTAATGGTGATCGCTTTGGAACGGCCGTCTTCATGGTGGCTATGAACCAGGATGCGTATGACGCATTGCCCGACGACCTGAAGGCCGTGATTGATGCCAATTCGGGTGCGAATGTCGCCGCGAATGTTGGTGCGATGTGGGAAGGCTTTGAAGCGGGCGGTGAAAAGGCGCTTGAGGCGGCTGGCGTCGAGCGTATCGTCCTGTCTGAAGAAGAAACGGCCAAGTTCAACGCCGCGAATGAGAAAATTGTTCAACGTTGGATTGATGAGGTCAATGACAAAGGTATTGATGGGGTTGCCCTTGTTGAAAGCGCCAGGGCGGCTATTGCGGCAGCCAACGCTGGCAACTGATCGGCTTTAGGAGAGGGGTACCTTTGCCCCTCTCAACTTCTTAGGGAAACAACGATGAGCATGGTTCTCAGGCGCCTCGCTGATGGTTTTGCATTGCTTGGCGGTCTCATTCTTCTGGCAATCGTTGCGGTTACCACGACGAATACCTTTGCCTTTATCCTCGACCGTGTGGCCGGGATATTCGGGGCGGATGTGGCCGGTTTGCCCGGCTACGAGGATTTCGTTCAACTTGCAATCAGCTGTGCTGCGTTGATGTTTTTTCCTTATTGTCAAGCCAATCGTGGCCATGTGTCGGTCGAGCTGCTGATGGATCGCATGCCGGGTGCGTTGCAGCGGGCAATTGATTTTCTTTGGTTGGCTGTGACAGTCGCAGTCGCGCTGTTTCTGGCCTATTGGATGGTCTTCGGCATGTTAGAGGTGCGCTCGGATCAGGTTGTCACCAGCGTCCTTGGCTGGCCAACCTGGCCCTTCTACATCCCTGGCCTATTGTCCATGATCCTCTGGGCTTTGATTGCCGCCTCTCAGGCGTTTGGGGATGTGGCTGATGCTTGATCCTATGACCATTGGCGTAATCGGTCTGGCCGTATTGTTTGTTTTGCTATTGCTGCGTATGCCCGTTGGCATCGCTATGATCGTGGTCGGGATAGGTGGCACATGGGTACTGAGCCACTCTGTCAGCTATATCCGGTTCGTTCCCTATCTGAAGCAGTTCAAAAGTCTTCTTTGGGAGAATGTAGCCAACTACGATCTGTCCGTTGTGCCTTTGTTTGTCCTGATGGGATACGTCGCCGCCGAGGCGAGGTTGTCCACTGACCTGTTCAAGGGGTTAGAGGCCCTGATGTCCCGGTTGCGGGGCGGAGTCGCAATGGCGGCGGTCGCAGCCTGCGGTGGGTTTGGGGCCGTTTGCGGATCGTCTCTGGCAACTGCGGCCACTATGGGGCGGGTTTCCTTGCCAGAACTTAAGAAGCTTGGATATGCACCCAGTTTGGCATCCGGGTCTTTGGCCGCAGGGGGAACGCTGGGGATTTTGATCCCGCCATCCGTTGCTCTGGTGATCTACGCGATCATCGTCGAAGGATCGATCCTCAGGATGTTTCAGGCGGCAATCGTGCCGGGACTTCTGGCTGTCTTTGGCTTTATTGCTGTGATTGCGATTCAGGTGCGGCTTAACCCGTCCTTGGCACCGGAGCCCACTCAGATGGATCCGGATGAAAAGAGACAGGCGGTCCGCAGGCTATGGCCCGTCATCCTGATTTTCGGTGCCATCATATTGGGGCTGGGGTTTGGCTTGTTTACACCGACGCCAGCAGCCAGCATCGGCGTGTTTGCGATCACGGCATATGGCTTCTTGCTGCGCGCGCTGACTGGTGAAGGATTGACGGTCTCAGGCGTTCTGAAGGCCATCCGGGCGACTGCGATCACCAGCGGGATGATTTACCTGATTCTGTTCGGTGCCGAAGTCTTGAAGGGTTTTTTCGCGCGCACCCAGCTGCCCCAGGCCCTGTCCGAGTGGGCGGCGACAAGCGGCATGGATCCAATGTTGATCCTCGTAATCATGCTTTGCATTTTTGTTGTGTTGGGCTGCTTTATGGAAAGTCTGGCGATGATCCTTGTCGTTGTTCCGTTCTTTTGGCCCACACTGATTGCGTTGAATGGAGGTGACTATGTCACTGCAGAAACAGCGGCTTTTGGCATGGAGCCGGACAGCCTGAAAATCTGGTTCGGGATTTTGGCCCTTATCGTCGTGGAACTGGGGCTTATTACGCCTCCGGTCGGGCTGAATGTGTTCATAATCTCTTCGCTTGCGCGCGATACGCCGATGGGAACAGTTTTCAGAGGCGTCATTCCGTTTTTGGGTGCAGAAGCCGTACGCGTAGGGCTGATACTGATGATACCAGCCCTGACGCTTGCGGTTCCTAAGCTGATCGGCGGCTGACGGAACCTTAACGGCCTTAGGTTTGCGCGGCGCGAATTTGACTGACCTGACGGCTCTCCATGCCCCAGTTGTCCAATGGCACCTCATCAATCACCACAAACGTGGTGGCCGGGTTCTTGTTCAGAACCTTTTGCAAAAGGTCGGTGACCCCTGTGATAAGCTGCTGCTTTTCCTCGGATGTTGGACCGGTTCCATCCGGTCCGCCTTCTTTGGTTACTTTGATGTTCACATAAGGCATGACGTCAGTCCTTTCGTTCGACGAATGAGAAGACTTTGGTCAGGATGCGCCATCCCTCATCCGTGTTGATCACTGTCAGCAGATCCTGATAGTTGCGGCCGATCATCGTCATGCGCGCCTCGACGATGCCAATCCGATCTCCTTTAAGCGCAATGCGTTCTATTACATCGTCACGTGGGTCGCCACGTGACGATGGCGGTGTGCGTGCGTCAATGCGTGCCATATAGTCGTCCAACCCCATGACCTCGTAGATGCCAGAGGTCCCGTTCACATAGGAAAGATCCGCGTGAAACACTGTGCGAAGAGTTTGGCTGTCCGAGTGATAAAGGCCCCCAAAGTACCGTCTCATCAGGTCTTCTATCTCGGTTTGATCCGGCCGCGTCATTGCGCAAGCCCTTCGGCGGCAAAGGCAGATTTGGTAGATGGGCGGTTTGCAATCCGCGCCGTGTAAGCCGCGAGTTTGGGCCAGGCCGCAAGGTCAATCGCCTTGAAATTGGCCCAGTTGACCAAAACGAAAACATACGCATCGGCGACCGAAAATTGATTGCCAACCAGAAAACCCCGATTATCCGCAAGAACGGTTTCAAGATAGTCGAGTTTTGTCGCCACTTTTGTCTGCGCCGCCTGTTTTTCTGCATCAGAGGAGCCGTCGGCAAACAGCGGGCCCCACGCTTTGTGTAACTCGGCCGCGGCGAAATTCAGGAATTGCTGCAGCCGGGCACGTTCGATGCTACCGGGTGCCGGAGAGTAGGCCCGCTCAGGATTGCTATCTGCAAGGAACTGCAGGATTGCGACCCCTTCGCTCAGATGCTCTCCGCCGTCAGTTTCCAGAGACGGGACATAGCCGTTTGCATTGATGTCCCGGTAGTTTTGTCCTCTTTCGGTCTGACCAGCGACCGTGTCTACAGCCTCGATCTCAAAATCTGCACCGATTTCATACAGCATGATGTGGCTGGCGAGCGAGCACGCGCCCGGTTTGTAGTAGAGTTTCATATCAGTATCCTTTTTCTTGTTGCGCGCCTTTCGTAACAACGAGGTCGAGCATTTGATAATATCGAGTTTTCATGATTATGATCTTGAAAACAGATCATATGAGTTACCAATGACCCTTGACCAACTCAACGCCTTGGACGCAATTGTCGCCACTGGAACGTTTCGCGCTGCCGCAGAACGTCTGAACAAGGCGCAGTCTGCGGTCAGCCATCAAATTCGAAAACTGGAAGCTGAGCTGGGTTTTGATCTGTTTTCCAGGGATGCGTATCGCCCCAGCCTGACATCTGAAGGCGAAGTTTTTTTTCGCGAAACAGCGCGGGTGCTGGAACAGGTGCGCGGATTAAGATCGGTGGCCGCAGGACTGCAAAGCGCGCAAGAGCCCAGAATCTCTATCGCTATAACCGCCACTATGTCATTAGACCCTATACTGGATGTGCTTGGCGACATCGGGCGAACCTATCCCGGAACCCATATTCAGGTTGCAACCGAAATGATGGGTGGACCTCTGGCGCGACTGATGGCGGGTGAGGCAGATCTGATCGTGGCTGGTCTGGACGGTGTACCGATAGATGAGGTCGAAGCCCTGCCGGTCGGAACGGTAACAATCCGGCCGGTTGCAAGCCGTGACTTTCCGGCGTCGCAACGCCCGGGAGTGAAATCAAGACGTGAGATGCAATCTTACACCCAGGTCATCGTGTCCGGCACAGGCGGTCGGGAGTTTGACCAAAGCCGGGATCTGCTGAGAGGTGGGCAGCGCTGGACTGTCTCTGATTTTGAAGCAAAGAAGTCTGTCATCAAGGCTGGTCTGGGGTGGGGCGGTGTCCCTGAGCATATGATGGCGACAGAGCTTTCGAATGGCACGCTGGTACCGCTGAACGTTGAGGGTTTTCCAACGCGACACACGGAAATTTTTGCAATCAGGCGACGTGACCAGCCTGTGGGCAAAGTCATGTCGCAGATTTGGGCGTCTCTTGATGCGCAGTCGTCAAGCAGCCATTGAACGCTACGAGCAATGGATATGGGTGGTCAGGCGCAGTTGGCCGCAGCTGCGCTGCTGGAATGAATGGATTGATTTCGATGGAGACGTCGGATCATTTCGAACGCCAGCCAGACTGGCAGAGGTTGGAGCGCCGAGAAACGGGGCGAACTTAAGCAGGCCAAATTCTTCGATCAATTCGTTTGGTCGTATATAAACCTTGGGACAGGGGTTCTTGGGAACGGGGCGCGCCAATATGATTGTCGACTATATCCGCATTGGCCATGCGGTGGATGACAGCCTGAGTACCAGGCGTTTGAAATCCATGTCGGTGGTCATCCTGACTGTCATTATGTGCATGGCCTCCGCCTTTTTCCTCGAACCAGAACGGTCAATTATATACCGCGCGCTTGATGTGACCGTTGTCGTCACCATTTTGATCGGCCTGTATTTGTTGCATCGCACGCGAGACGTCGAGACAGTATTCTATTTCTTTGCTCCGGCCTTTCTGACTGTTCAACTGATTTTCATGCTGCTCAATGGAAACCGGGAAGGCGATGTGTTGCCATTTCTCGTAACGCCAGCTGCCGCAGTGGTTGTGCTTGGGCCAAAGCGGTCACGCCCGTGGTTTGGCCTATGTTTCCTTGTCATGCTGCTTCTGCCGATCTTCGATGGGGCCCTGCCAGAGATCGACCTGCCCATAAATCAAACATCGGCTAATCCTAGTGGATCATTGTTTCAATCACCCCTTAAACAGCCGATGGAGACAGGCGAAGGTCTGGCGATGACACTTGGTGTTTTCTTTGTCTATTTCCTAATTTTTTCTGGCTATCGACAGCTTGAAGCGGCACGCGAGCTCATTCTTGTGCAAAAGGCGCAGATCGAACACGAGTATCAGCGATCAGAACGGCTGCTGGAGAATATCTTGCCCGCGCCCATTGCTGAGCGGTTGAAGCAGGAGCCTGACAAGATAATCGCCGACGATCTTTTGCAGGTTACGATCCTGTTTGCGGACATCGTGGATTTTACACCGAGGGCGACACTTATGCGCGCGCCCGAGCTGGTGTCTTTTTTGAATCGTGTTTTTACACATTTTGATGATCTCGCGGACAGGCACCAGTTGGAAAAGATCAAAACCATTGGCGATGCTTACATGATCGCAGGCGGTATGCCTGAACCCCGTCCGGACCACGCATCGGCTGTTGCTGATATGGCTTTGGAAATGCTGGCCGTTACAAAACAAATCAGTGACGAGATGGGAGAGGCACTGGCCGTGCGGATCGGGATTCACACCGGTCCGGCCGTCGCCGGCGTGATCGGGACGCGCAAGTTCTTCTATGACGTGTGGGGCGACACCGTGAACACGGCTTCAAGACTGGAATCCTATGGATCGCCGGGCCGAATTCAGGTGAGCAAAGAGACCTACGAGATCTTGTCCGGCCACTATACGTTCGAAGAACGCGGGATCATTGATATCAAGGGTAAAGGTGAAGTTCAGGCATACTACTTGACTGGCGCTACTACGCGGGCGCCGCAATAGCTCCGTCGCTAAAATGCCTGCAGGTGGGCGTTATGCTTAGATGAGATCGGCATGTGTCAGGGTCTTTCAAGTTGCGTCTGAATTTTGCGTCATGTTCCAGGACGCATGACGTGCTAGGTCACGGCGATCAGCATTTAGAAACACTTGTGATAATTTTTAGCTTATTGTCCTCAATTACGGCGCAATAATCCCCGACGGGCAAACCGGGCTCACAGACGAGATAACTTTCTGTTGGCAGCGTCACCGCGCTAATTCTTGTAATTTCCGTTAATAACTCGATGCGACAGCCGGATGTTTCTTGGAAAACCGGCAAGGAGTCGCTACGCTTGGTCGCAGTAAACTGTTAGAGAATTGTTAACTCGTGCCAAAAACCTGTACACAAACCGTTTCGCTGAGCAAAGCTCAACTTCTCCTTACCTCGTCGATGGCGCTTGCTTTTGTAAGCGGATACGGGCGGGTAGCCTATGGTGGCAGCTGCACACCGTCTGGCGGGGGAACGTACCAATGCTCCGGTCCCGCATCAGCGGGCGACACTACGATTACACTTAATTCTGGCGCTGCACCGCTAACGGTTACTACACAGCCGGGGTTTGGTCAGACGGTTTCAACGGGTCTCGCATTCAATCTGCGTTCGACCGATAGTATTTCTTTCACCGATAACAACAGTTCGGCGATTTCCGGGTCGACTATCGGAATCTACTCACGAAACACCGGAACCGGAGCGACAGCGATTACTGTCACTGGTGTAGTCACCGGAGTTGCGAACACGGCAATCTATTCGCTAAACGGTGCGACCTCGACCGACCTGACGATATCGACGGTCGATGTGAACGGGGGAGTTACCGGGATCAGTGGGCGCAATACTGGCACTGGTGCTTTGTCAATAACATCGACAGGCACTGTTTCCGGAACTTCGCAGGATGGGATAAACGCGCGAAATTCAGGAACCGATCTGACCATCACAGCAGCTGCGGTCAGCGGCGGCAGAACGGCGATCTTTGCCGAAAATACAGGGTCAGGATCGATTTCGATCACAACTTCCGGCGCTGTGAACGGCGGCACGGGCGCGGGTATTGCGACTCAGGGTAACGTGGGCGCGGCGGTCCAGATCAATTTGAATTCAGGTAGCACTGTTGGTGCGACTTCAGGCACGGCGATCACAAACGACGATTCCAACGCAACTGTCTCGGTAAATTCCGGCTCTGCAGTCAACGGCGCGATCAGTCTGGGCGATGGCAGCGATCTTCTGGACTTTTCCGGAGGCGATTTCAGCGGTGTCACCCTGTTCGACGGTGGGGACGACAACTCGGGCGGCGATGGCTTTGTCGATACCCTGCGGTTCGGCAGCAGCGGTTCTTTGAATGGCGCGAACGTGACCAATTTCGAAAGGTTCGAAGTTGTAAACAGCGCGGTTGTGACGCTGACCGATAACACCCTGACAGCAGGTGATGGCGGTGCCGGAACCGGTATTTTTACGCAATCGGGTGGCGTCCTGCGGCTGAACTCAGGCGCAACAACTCTGAATGGCAATGTCAGCAATGGCGGAACGATTTCGGCACAGAACGGGTTGGTCGGGGACATGATCACGGTCAGTGGCGATTTTGTCGGAAATGGCGGAACGATCATGCTGGATGTTCAGCTTGGCGGTGATGGATCAGCCACTGACATCCTCCAAATTTCCGGGGATAGCTCTGGTTCGACGTTCGTTTCGGTCAATAATATCGGCGGGGCGGGTGCGCAGACCATCAATGGTATTGAAATCATTCAAGTCAGCGGTGTTTCAGGCGGAAGTTTTACCCTGAACGGCACCGCCCAGACGGCCAGCGGCGAACAGATCGTCGTCGCCGGCCCGTTTGGCTATCGTTTGGTTGAGACCAGTAGTGGCAACTTTGCGTTATCTAGCCTGGATGCATCAGGAAACCCGATCCTTGTCGGGGCCGGTGCTGCGGCCTTCGAAACGTTGCCATCTGTCCTGCTGTCGATGAACCGGCTGCGCGGCTATCAGGCTCGCATTGCGTCGCGTTTACCGGCAGGGCCTTCTGACGGCGGTACGGTTACCAGATTGACGGCCCCCTATGGCACAAGTGGCGACGTGTTGGCCTATCCTAATAGCCCGGTGTGGATCGAACTGAGCGGCAAGCGCAGCGACATAACGCCGGTCCAGTCCGAAGCTGGTATCACCAGTGTCCAGACCAACACCTACACCATCTCGGTCGGGGTCGACACAATTCTGACTGAACTGTCTAACGGCACATTGTACGGCGGCGTGGGCCTGATTTACGGCGATGCATCAAGCACCGTCAGAACGGATCAGGGCGCCAGTGATATCGACACCGATTCACTCGGGTTGAACCTAAGCGCCACCTGGCTGGATGCCCGCGGCTTCTACCTGGATACGCAGCTTCAATACAACAACAACTCTAGCGATATCACAGACCCGACAACCGGTTTGGCACAAGATGATATCGACTCGGATCAATTTGCAGTGTCATTGGAGGTTGGTCGCCCAATCGAAGTTAACCCCGGACTGGTTCTGGTTCCTCAGGCGCAGCTTTCATACACCACGTTGGACGTGGATGACTTCACCGACAGTTCTGGCAATCAGGTCGCGTTCGAAGATGCCGAAAGCGTTCTGGCGCGGGTGGGACTGTCTGCCAACAAGTGGTTTACGAATAGTCACGGTTCTGGCAGCTACTTTGGTCTGATCAACCTGTATCACGAATTTGATCCAGACACGCGGGTCTCGGTTGGCGGGATGAATTTTGACGAGGAAATCGATGACACCGCCATTGAATTGGGATTTGGCGCGCGTATGATTCTGAACGATAGGTACGAGCTTTCCGGTTCGCTAAACTACCTTACGGGTCTTGAGGACCTTGGGGAAAGCTATGAACTGGAGGCGGTATTGGGTCTGCAGGTCCGGTTTTGAATGATCACAAAAGTTAAGTCGCTGGCACTGGGTGCAGTCGCCCTTGGCGTCACACTGAATGCCGCCTTCGCACAAACGAAAGAAACGACATCGACCCAGTTCCAAAGCTGGACGGTGAACTGTGCCCAAGAGGCAGGGCAAAAGCAGTGCGCGATGAGCCAAAGCCTCAATTTGCAAAACCAATCCGGTCTTTTGTTGCGGATGGAGCTGCAGCGTGGCGAAGAGGATGGCGCATCTGGCATTATTATCGTTCCATTTGGTCTTGATATTGCCAAAGGTGTTTCACTGTCGATCGATGGAGGGCCGCGCTGGAATCTTCCGATGAGGACGTGCCAGAACTTCGGCTGTGTTATTCCTGTGACAATGGGGTCGGCGATTGTCCAGGAGATGAAAGAAAGCAGTACAATTCAAATCTCACTTTACACGCTGGATGGCGGAAAGACCCTTGAGGTTCCGGTTTCTCTCGCAGGGTTTACGGCTGCATTCGATGCGCTTTGAGCCTATGACGGGACCATGACCCAAGACATTCTACAATCGGAAAGCCCGACCCAAAGCCCAACTGACACGCAGGTCGCTTATTCTGTCTCACCGGGCTTGCTTGGGTTTCTGGACAAACATGACCTTTCAATCTGCTTAAGCTCCTACCAATCCGGTCGATTTTATCTGATTGGGCGAAACCCCAATGGTGGGATTATGATCAATGAGCAGGTTTTTGAGAAAGCCATGGGAATTGACGTCAAGAATGGCTCGATCACACTGGCAACCTTGTTTCAGATTCACCGGTTCGAAAACGTTCTGCGCGATGATCAAAGGATCGACACCCTTTTTGATGCTTGTTTTGTACCCCGTCAGAGTTTCACGACGGGTGAGCTTGATGCCCATGATGTGGCGGTCACAGATGCCGGTCAGATACTGTTTGTGAACACGCGGTTCAATTGTGTTGCGACCGTTTCTGACAAACACAGTTTCGAGGTGGTTTGGAGACCTTCGTTTATCTCAAAAATAGCAGACGAAGATCGATGTCATTTGAACGGGATGGCGCTTGAAAACGGCGTGCTGGCCTATGTCACCGCTGTCAGTAAATCGGACACGATTGACGGTTGGCGAGACCGCCGCAACCATGGTGGAGTTGTGATCGACGCCAGAACGGACGAGATTGTTTGTGATGGCCTGTCGATGCCGCATTCCCCTAGGGTGCATAACGACAGGCTTTATGTGCTGGATTCTGGTTCAGGACGTCTTGGGGAAGTTGTTCGGGATACGGGGTCAGACAAAGGCAGTTTTGAAAAGATCGCGTTCTGCCCTGGTTTCGTGCGTGGATTGGCGTTCCATAACAACTTCGCAATCGTGGGCCTGTCAAAGCCGCGCTACGAGCGGTTCGAAGGCCTTCCGCTAGACGAAAAGCTTAGCGAGGCGGATAGCGAACCTTGGTGCGGTGTTCAAATCGTTGATTTGGAAAAGAAAGAAGTCGTCGCATGGTTTCGCATCGATGGCGCAGTACAAGAACTTTACGATGTAGCGACCTTGCCAAACGTGGGTTGTGGCATGTCACTCAGCTTTGTGACAGACCACATCAGATCCTTGGTGACCTACGAAGAAGGCTGAAGTCGCAAAGAGTGTGCGCAGCTCCACCTAAGTGATCCAATCAAATAGGCGGGGCTAAAACATGGCTCAACCCCTAGCGGCGTTTTGGAACAGCGTTCCCGCCCTTGGCGCTTTTTGCTGCAGCCGCGCGGGCACGATTTTTCTTGCTGCTGGCTTTGCCTTTTGGGGGCGGAGGTCCTTTGGCGTCACTGCTGCGGGGTTTGGAATAGCTGTCCTTGACTGCTTCTTTTGTGGCGCTCTTAGGTTTGCTTTTGGCGCTTACCGCTGATGGTTTCCGACCCTTGAAAGGTGTCGGTGCGACCGTGTCTGTTTCTTTCGCCTTGGGCTTTTGCGCGAGCGGCTTCTTAGGTTTGCGATCCTCGGGCTTGGGTTTGCGACGCCGTGGTTCGGGTGCATCGTTCCAATCAATCGGAGGCGTGCTACCTTTGCGATGGCGCGGTTTTCCAGACGGCGCACGATCAGGTTTTGATCGGCTAAATGCCGGCAGGTCTGGTGCCTTATCCAGCTGCGCGATGCTCTTGGTCCCTTCGATCTTCATGTCAGGACCAATCGCCGTTAGAAAACGGTCGACAATAGCGGCTTTGATTTCGACATAAGACAAATCATCGACAATGCGGATCGCACCGATATCGTCTTTGGTAATGTTCCCTGCTTTGCACACCATCGGCAACAAATGGCGAGGGGAGGCGTTCTGGTTGCGCCCTTCTGAAAGCGAAAACCAAACACTGGGACCAAATTCCGCCCGCTGTTTGGGTTTTTCGACCTGAACCGCACCAAGTTCTTCCGGAGCCGAGTGGCGTTTTTTGTATTGCCGCAGATAGGCTGCCGCAATCTGTTCCGGAGTGAACTTTTCAACCAGCTGGTCGATTGTCGAACGCTCACTTTCGGCAATATCCGTCTGCCAGTCCTCAGCTTCAAGCATACGGGCTTGGTCACGCTGGTTCACGTCATCAGCGGAAGGTGCAGATCCCCAATCGGCGCTTAGCTTGGCAAATTTAAGGATCCGCTCCGCCTTCTTGCGGGAGGACGGCACAACAACCAATGCACTTACGCCTTTACGCCCTGCGCGCCCCGTCCGGCCAGAGCGGTGCAAAAGGGTCTCGTGGCTGTTGGGCAATTCTGCGTGAACCACCAGATCAAGGTTGGGCAGGTCAATGCCGCGGGCAGCCACGTCGGTCGCCACACAAACCCGTGCGCGCCCGTCGCGCATCGCCTGCAAGGCATTGGATCGTTCGCTTTGGGTCAACTCACCGGACAAGGCCACAACCGAAAAGCCGCGGTTCGAAAGGCGGGCCGTCAGGCGC
This sequence comes from uncultured Ruegeria sp., assembly GCF_947489545.1. Classification (NCBI taxonomy): domain Bacteria; kingdom Pseudomonadati; phylum Pseudomonadota; class Alphaproteobacteria; order Rhodobacterales; family Roseobacteraceae; genus Ruegeria; species uncultured Ruegeria sp. The sequence goes on from NZ_CANLDZ010000010.1 coordinate 123,457, forward strand.
GATACCATCGCGCGGGTGTTACAAAACACAATTGCGTTTGGCGCTTCGTAATAACGCAGCACATTGATGATGGCGTTTTCACCGTCACGCGCGGCCACCTGCATCGCGCGATATTCGATATCGGCATGCTGGGTCTGTTCACTTACGGTCGAGATGCGTTCCGCATCGCGCTGATAGCTTTTGGCGAGCTTGGCAATCGCGGCGGGAACCGTTGCAGAAAACAGCAGGGTCTGCCGGTCTTTTGGCGTTTCATCCAGGATGAATTCCAGATCTTCGCGAAAGCCCAGATCCAGCATTTCATCTGCTTCGTCCAAAACAACAGCGCGCACTTGGGTCAGATCGATCGATCCGCGCATGATATGGTCGCGCAACCGCCCCGGCGTAGCAACGACGATATGCGAACCACGAGCCAACGCGCGCCGTTCATCACGCATATCCATGCCACCAACGCAAGATGCCAGAAAGGCCCCTGCATCCGCATACAGCCAGCCAAGTTCACGCTTCACCTGCAAGGCCAGTTCCCGCGTTGGTGCGATGACCAGTGCAAAGGGTGCGCCCGCCGCGCCGAATGTGTCGCCATCGCCCAGCAAAGTAGGGGCAATTGCCAGTCCAAAACCGATCGTCTTACCCGATCCGGTTTGGGCGGACACCAAAAGGTCTCGGCCTTCCAGCACTGGTTGAGTGACTGCTTGTTGAACAGGGGTCAAAGCATCATAGCCCTTGCGGGCAAGTGCGTCGGCGATGGTTTTTTTCACGACGGAGGTTCTTTGTATAAGACAGGTGGTGGGCCGTGCAGCATGGCAAAAGGCGCATCATCCAAGGTTAAAGACAGTCCTCTAACGGTTGGCACAGGGTTTGTATAGGCAAGGTTTTCTGAGTGCTGGCGAGCCTGGCTGGTTTAGCTAAACCGAAATCTCCTGTCTTGCCTTCGCAACGACGAACAGGTTCCATCATTGTGAAATCACAAATCCACCGCCGCGAAGCCTAACGCATTGCGTTCCAACAGTTTTTCAGCACGATGTTTTGGCGCTGTGCGAGCCAGACCAGATCATTCAGCGTGGTGAGTTGCCTTTTTTTGCAGAACAAGAAACGTCATCATCTTCATGGGCGGCAGCGAGTCTTTCTTGACGACTTCAAGGCTGGGCTCTTTCAGGACCGTATTGATCTTGAAATCAGAATGCCAGCCCAGCACGTTGGCAAAAGGGGCTGAGAGCTTTTCCACAACCGACAAAACCCCGGTTTCGCGAGCAAAATGGTTGGTAATGATGATCTTTCCACCCGGTTTGCACACCCGTGCCATCTCGGCGACCACACGCTCTGGTTCCGGAACGACCGAGACAATGTGCATAGCAGTGACAGCGTCGAAACTATTGTCGGGAAAAGACAGATCGCGGGCGTCCATCTGCAGAAGGGCTTCAACCTGGGTCAAACCGAGATCTTGCACCTTCTTCTTCGCTTTTGCTAACATTTCGGCGCTGAAATCAACTCCGGTGATCTGAAGATCGGAACGATAGTGCCGTAGGGCCAACCCGGTTCCGACCCCGACTTCTAGGACCTTCGTACCCGTTTGCGCGTTGATGTAATCGACCGCTGCCCGTCGCCCTGCTTTCGTCGCGGCGCCAAACGTTTTGTCATAAACCGGCGCCCATCGGGCATATGAGGATTTAACGGCATGAATATCCAAAGGACTGTCCTCTTTTTAGTTGGATTTGCGTGCAGTTCTGAATGCCAGCGCCAGGCTCACGATGTAGATGATCGACATGAGTGTGAGCGTCGCCCAAAGAAAGATAAGCAATGCAGACAACAAAAGAACGAACCCCAACATCAAAAATTTGGCATATCCGGGTGAGACCGAGACGTTTTTGAATGAAAATGTTGGAACCCGGCTGATCATCAAATACCCAATCACCAACAGATAGATGGTCACGAACAGAGGCGACGCCGAAGGCATGTCCGAGAACAAGAAAGACACATACATCGGCAGCATTGCAAGCAATGCGCCGGCGGGGGAGGGTACGCCTTCAAAAAAGTTGCTCTCGGTTTCTCCTGCATCCGATTTGCTGGTCACGTTGAAGCGGGCAAGCCGCAAGACGCAGCAAATCGTATAGCCCAGAACTGCAAGCCAACCCGCGCTGAAGTCCTGTAAGGCCCAGAAATATAGTATTAATCCCGGTGCCACTCCGAAATTGAGGAAGTCAGCCAAGGAATCCAGCTCAGCGCCAAATGGGCTTTGGCAGTTCATCAAACGAGCCAGCCTTCCGTCCAGTCCATCGAGCACCATCGCCAAAAGCACTAACCTGACGGCCGTCTCGAAATCACCCTGAAACCCAAACCGAATGGCGGTCAACCCAGCGCAGATTGCAGTGATCGTCAGCAGGTTGGGCAGTAGATGAACGACCGGCATATCACGTTTATTATCTGGCGCAGGGTCTGACATCTATCAATCAGTCCGGGCCATTCGGGCGGGTTCGTTTGAAGCCAGGTCAGCCAGCACAGTTTCGCCTGCGATCATGGTTTGCCCTAAGCTGACCATGGGATGCACGCCATCTGGCAGGTAGACGTCCAATCGGGATCCAAAGCGGATCAACCCGAACCGCTCTCCAGTGGCGATTTTGTCCCCTTTCGCAACGAAACAAACAATGCGCCGAGCTACGAGACCCGCAATCTGCACCACCGCGATCTGGCGGCCGTCATCCATTTGAATACACAAGCTATTTCGTTCGTTGTCTGCGCTGGCTTTATCAAGCGACGCGTTGAAGAACTTGCCAGGGCGATACGCGATTTGAGTGATTTCTCCGGCAATCGGAGCGCGGTTCACGTGGCAGTTGAAAACGCTCATGAACACGCTGATGCGGGTGAGTTCGTCCTCGGGCATTCCAAGCTCTGGTGGTGGTACTGCCTTTTCAATCAGCGATACAACACCGTCTGCGGGGCTAACGATAAGCCCTTCTGGTGTCGGTGTCGCCCGCTTTGGGTCTCGGAAAAAATAGTAACACCAGATTGTTGCTCCGACACCGATCCACCCCAAAATCGACGAGATCAGAAAGAGCAGGACAGTGACGACGCCAAAGATCGCGACAAACTTGCGTCCTTCAGGGTGCATCGGCTTTAAAAAAGTGTCACGCATCCTCATTTGTGTCGCCCTTCAATAGTAACTGGACGCTTCCTAACCCGGTTCGGGCTTGGTCTACAACTTGGTATATTCAGCGTGGTGATATTGTGCCTAAGTAGCAGACTTGTCGTATTGAGATTGCGGTTGTCGAGGAAGCGGTGGCGGACAAGACCACTGTTGGGCACCTGACATGGCGCATTACGAGGGGTCTTCCCGCGGGTTACTACGGATACTTAGGGTTCTTCGTGGGATTGGAGGCGCAGAAAGTGGCGTCAGAACAAACGTCTTATTCGGTCGATTCTTCGTTAAGGTAAGCGATCAGATTCTCGATATCCTCGTCCTTCTTCAGCCCCGGAAACTGCATTTTATTGTCAGGAACTGTTCCCTTGGGGTCGGTCAGGAACCGGGTCAAAGTCTCAGCGGTCCAAGTGACCCCTGACTCCCGCAGCGCGGATGAGAATTTGAACCCGTCCACCGTTCCAGCTGTCATACCGAGGATTCCATGCAGCGAGGGACCAACCCCGTGGCGGCCCTCTTTCAACTGATGGCACGCGCGGCATTTGCGAAAAACTTTTTTGCCGGCCGTTGCATCTCCATCAATGGCTGCGGCGGCGATGGTCGTTGGGGTATCGGCGAACGCCTGGGCCTTTTTGTCGTCCATGGTGAAGATCAACCGTGCGGTGACTGGTACGGTACGGGTGATGCCCGGCAGATCGGCCAGTTCCATCAGCTTGTCTACACCCGCATTTAGCCCCGCATCTTCGGTGCTCAGGAACACCATGTCATTGGTCGATACCAACACCGAGGTTTCGGACAATCTGGCAACGAACATTTCGGCGTCGAATTCGACATCCGTGCCAACAAGCGACAGGACGGCTTCGGCATCAACAATTGTCGTTCCACCAACGGCCAGGTCAGCAACGTCCTGCATGTCAAACTCGGCTGACAAGATCGCGGTCCCGGCTTTGCGGAAGACATACTCGATCATCCTCTCGTTTCGGATGTCGATATTGGTTTCCACCGACGACAGGTCAATTTCGATTTCAACCTTGCCGTCCGGGCCGACATGTCCGCTGAGATTGGTAAAGCTGTTCACCTCGCCCACAACGTCTTTCTTGATTGAGCCGTATGCCAGGTGCGAGCCCTCGGGATCCAGCGTCCAGCTTGTGGCCAGGGCCGGGCTTGCAACAATTGCCGACGCGATTGTGACTGCTTTCATCAGAAGTTTCATTTTGTTCCTCCACGGTATATGTCAGTCCTGACCCCGCGGGCCCGGTCCGTTTAAGGCAAACACACACAGGTCGCGTTTTATTCGATGAGTGCCGAAATGAGTTCCGAACAAGCCGTACGCGGCGCCGTGCAGACACATTCGAAACGTGTGTGGCGGTTTGCGCTGGCGCTGTCGGGTGCGCCGGACGTTGCGGATGATCTGGTGCAAGCGACCTGCCTGCGCGCGCTGGAGCGATATCATCAAGTGACGTCGCATGAGCGGTTGGATTCCTGGCTCATGACAATTTGCCGTTCGATCTGGCTAAACGAAGTACGATCGCGGTCCGTTCGTCGCGCTCAGGCACTGTCGGTCACGCCCGAGGCGGATTTGGTTGCAATCGGGCCGGATTCAGAAACGAATATTTTCGCGTCTGAAGTGTTTACCCAAGTGATGCACCTGCCAGAGGCGCAGCGGGAAACGGTCATGCTTGTTTTTGTCGAAGGGTATAGCTACCGCGAAGCCGCTGCGTTGCTGGAGGTTCCCATCGGTACGATCATGAGCCGGCTATCGAATGCCCGGCAGAAATTGAAAGCCGTAATGCAGCATGATGCGGTTGACGTCGCACAACGGAGTGGCAAATGAAGTTTTCCGACGAGACGCTGATGGCGTATCTGGAAGGCAGCCTGGATGAAACCCAGTGCCGTGCCATTGAGACTGCGGTCGAAGTCGATGCCGAGCTTGAACGCCGCATGATGGCGCTGGATCCATTTGCGCCTGTCGTCAAGGGCGTCTTCGAAGGGTTGCCCGCACAGGCGCCACAGGTCGATCTACCCGAAGCTATAGTGCCCGTTCCGTCCAACTCTGGCAGTCCGTTGCGATTGCTTGCCGTTGCCGCTTCCGTGGCCATAGTTGCGGTTTCAGCGACATTCTGGGCAACACGCCCTGCCGAATTGGGTTGGGCGCAACAAGCGGCGCTCTATCAATCTTTGTACGTGCCCGAGACGATTTCATCGTTGGACAGCTCACCCGAATCTCTGGATGACCAATTCGCTATGGCTGAGGAACAGCTGGGTCGCTCGCTGAACCGCGACGCATTAGAGGCGCTGCCGGGTCTGGATCTGAAACGGGCGCAGATACTGTCATTCAAAGGTAAGCCACTGATTCAGGTTGTGTTTGCTGACGAACAGGGTCGCCCCTTTGCGTTCTGCGTTATCAGGCAAGGTCCTGCTGCGCCAAACAAAGAGGTCAAGCAAGCTGTCCTGAGTGGATTGGCCACAGCGATATGGGCGCAGGACGGATATGGCTACATGCTTTTGGGCAGTGATGCGCAAACCGATCTTGGCGGTGAGCTGGATGTTCTGACACAGACGTTTTCAGGTTAGCATAAAACCTCTTGTGCCCGTCTGAGAATGCCCAAAGAATACCCAACATGAAGTCAAAAAAGGTCATGCCCGATCCGGATGACGAGGCTGCAGATCTGGGGCCTCGCAGTATTTATGACACTGACCCGCCTGAAGATGACGATCTTTGGTTTCTACCGCCCGAGGATGAAGAATCCCAGGATGTTTTTCTGTCACCCGGGCCTCGCGTCGATCAGCGGTTGTTGTTCGACCCGCGGGACTGGCGTGCAGCACAGTCGGAACTGTCATCCGAACTTGCTGAACTGGCGGTGACATTCGGTGCTTTGGATGAACGTTTGCGGTCCGGACCAGAAGGTTGGACCCACCGTCTGGCGTTGATGGATGTGTCCGATCTGGGCTGGTGGACCGGGGATCGGATCAGCGTGGATCGTCTGGCTTTGTGGACCGGGCTTAGGATTGGCGCGACCAGCGATGATGTGCAGGCCCTGTTCCGGGCTGGATGGGCCGTGCGCCGCCTCACTTCTGGCGCAGCACCGTCGACTGGCGGATGGGAGACTGGCCTGACCGCGTTTCTGGACCGAATGGCGCAAGGCATGGAAGATGTCCCCGAAGCAGTTGCGGACCTGGCCGAAGTGATGCGCAATGCGGAGGGGCTGCACCCCGTGACCCAAGCTGCAATTGCCTTTCACGCATGGCGTGCTTTGTCGCAAGGCATCGGGCAGGACACCGAAGCTGCCATTGTCGCCGCCCGTCACGCGGCGTCGATGGGACGAGGCGGTGCGCTGTTCATGCCGCTTGCGTTGTCAGGACCGGGTGCTTTGCGCGGGGTCGGCGAGCCGCTGGAAAAACTCTCGGCGTGGATACGTGGGACAGGGCAGGCGGCGTTGGCGGCTTTGTTGCATCTGGATCGGATCAGCGCATGGGACGCGCGGGCGCGTGAAGCGACGGCCGACCTGAGCGGACGCACACCGCCGCTGTTGATCGAAGCTTTGACAGCGTGGCCCATGGTCTCGGCCCCATTGGCCGAGGAACTGACACAATCGTCCCGGGCGGCGGCACAACGCAACATTGACCGTTTCGCGCGGCGCGGTTTGGTCCGCGAAGTGACGGGGCAGGGGCGATACCGGGTTTGGACTGCCGCGCTATAGCCCTACTGCAATTACAAATATCCACCGAGTTTGGCTGGCTTAACAGCCCGAGCCAGACGCGTTTATCGGGCGCTAGCGCCCGACACCAACATAAGTTTCAAAGCCGGATTTCAGAACTGTGCTTTCGGAATAGATATTTCGCAGATCGACCATCCGGGCTGTATTCATAGTTCCGGCCAACTCAGTCAGATTGAGCGCACGGAATTCGTTCCATTCGGTCAGCAACACAACGACGTCCGCATCTTTGGCAGCCGCATATGGGTCATCAGACCATTCCACGCCCGGCAGCAGCGCTTCGCCTTCGGATTTGCCTTGCGGGTCGACAACGCGGACTTTGGCCCCACTTCCGATCAGCGCCGGAACGATGGTCAGTGAGGGTGCGTCACGCATATCGTCAGTGTTGGGTTTGAAGGTGACGCCTAGTATGGCCACGGTCTTGCCATTGAACCGGTCATCGCAGGCCTCGCGAATTTTCTCGGTCATCCGTTTCTTGACCTCGTCATTCACGCGAATGACAGTTTCGGTAATCTGCATCGGATGCGCGTGTTCCTGACCGATCCGAGCCAGTGCAGCAGTATCCTTTGGAAAGCACGAGCCACCGTAACCGGGGCCCGCATGCAGGAATTTGTTGCCGATCCGACCGTCCAGCCCAATTCCGCGCGCCACTTCTTTGACGTCCCCGCCGACGCGTTCGCACAGCCCGGCTATCTCGTTGATAAAGGTGATCTTGGTCGCCAGGAATGCGTTAGCGGCGTATTTGATCATCTCAGCGCTTTCCAGATCCGTGGTCAGGATCGGAAAGTCACGTAGATAAAGTGGGCGGTAAATCTCGGCCATGACCTCGGCAGCGCGGTCACTTTCCACACCTACCACAACGCGGTCAGGGCGCATGAAATCGTCGATGGCGGCACCTTCGCGCAGGAATTCAGGGTTCGAAGCGACGTCGAAATCGGCATCCGGATTGGCGGCCGCGACAACCTGATGAACTTGGCGGTTGGTGCCTACGGGTACGGTCGATTTCGTGACAATCACAGTGTAGCCGGTCACAGCGCGCGCGATTTCTTCCGCTGCGGCCATGACATAGGTCAGGTCTGCATGCCCGTCACCACGGCGAGTTGGCGTACCAACAGCTATAAATACCGCATCCGCACCATCAACGGCTGCCTCCAAATCGGTCGTAAAGCTAAGGCGTCCAGCCGCGACATTCTTGGCCATAAGCACATCAAGACCAGGCTCGTAAATCGGCACATCTCCGGCCTTGAGCATTTCAATCTTGTTTTCTGCCTTATCGACGCAGATCACATCGTGACCGAAATCCGAGAAACACACACCTGACACCAAACCCACATAGCCAGTGCCAATCATTGCAATACGCATTCATCAAAATCCTTCTTACCAATTACCGCCTGCGGCGCGCATACATTCAAAGAAACTGCCGAGGGTTTCAATGCCTGACCTTCGCGTTAGCCTGCATTCAACAGATTCTTGCTCTTTTTGAGACAAGAAACAGGCGGATTTGGTCTGCGAGGTAAAGCTATGATCTAAACGGCACTGATTACCGGCGTTACAAGTCAGGATCAGGTCAGCATTACAACAAAACGCTATCTGAAGACGCACGAATTTCACGTTCTCCAGTGCCGCGCAACCAGTGCTGGGCGTTTTGGATAAGGCGGCGGAAGCTCTCTGCAAGCAGTGACTGCCCGGACATAAGATCCGGGCGAGCAACGCTTCAATACCAGCGGCCAATTGCGATGGCAGAAGGTCGCTGTGTTGCCGCATCAGAAACTGCAGAAAGAACCTGGTAGTCTACATGCGAACTGGACGATTCATCAAACCCCATGAAACGGCTCATTGCTCCACCGCTGCCGCTAACCATCGGAGCGGATGAGAAGGCCACGGGAAAGGTCCAGCTCTCAGAATTACTTGAGAAAAGCGCGCCCTCAGCGGTGGTACAGCTGACAGCGTTCAAAGTAGCTGTGCAGACTTGTGTGCCGTCTGCAAAGCGAACGTAATCGCCATCTGATGTGCTGCCGCGTTCGATCACGGCTCCTGTAGGTGTGCCCGAACTTTCTGAAACGGATCCCAACAGATTGCCCGGCCCATAGCCGTAATCGGCCCGCATCAATCGCCCTGTTGTGATGTCGTCGGCACTGGCCTGAACAGCTGCACCGCTTGGGATACCGGTCGTCGGATCAAATGCCAGGGCTTCGGTCCAGCTGCCACCATCAGGGGACACTTTGATAGAGAATCCTGTGCTTCCCGACAGACCCATCTCAGCGTGGCCTGTCCAGTTCGATTGGAATAGCAGTGATGCCGTGTCACCCGCACTGGCCTTATTGATCTTTAGCTGATGCCCACCACCTTCGTGGCTTAGCAGGGTTGCCGGACTGCGCACTGACAGACGATTGGTACTATCATAGCTAGTGGCAACGCCGACTCCGTTCAGATTTTGGGCCGCTACGGGCGGCGTGATCCATGCTGTGCCGTCCCAAACCTTCGCCATGTTGCTTGCAAGATCCCAGGCGCGCCATCCGGTGTTGGGCGTCACGAAATACCAGGCGTTGTCCAGCCACGCGGCAAGCTCGCCGCCGTGACCTGCCCAATCCCCGGTTGGAGCAGCTGCCAGGGCGTGGATCTCGCCTTGTTCAGGGACGGCTGGCGGGTTTGATGCGTTGGTCGACAGGACGGTCAGTTGTACAGTCAGATCCAGCTGACGCAGCGCCTCATTATGGGTGACGTGTTTCTGCGCTTGTGATGGTTGCAAAAAAGGCAGGTTTAATCGCGGTGAAATCTGAGACACGGGCGTCCTCCTGTGGCTGTCGGTCCGACATTACTGTTGCGCGCCAACTTGCCGTCATGCGCGTAAATCCTGTCTGAACGGGCCGAACGCCCAGAAAACGTTTTGATAACTCTGGATTTCCAGATCGGAAACAATTCCGACTAGAGATCAGCTTCGTCCCCACGCGGGATGGTCATCTGCACACGCAAGTGATTCTGTTGAGGCTGGATTCCCAGGAAGATCGGAGGGCAACACGCCGTCTACGCGACCGCAGATCTCAGCGCCGGGCGTAGATGTCTTCGTACCGAATGATGTCATCCTCACCCAGGTAGCTGCCGGTTTGAACTTCGATCAGCACCATGGGAACTTTGCCTGGGTTTTCCATTCGGTGAACCGCGCCCAAAGGAATGTAGACCGATTGGTTTTCGGAGAGGAGCTGAACTTCATCGTCGATAGTGATCTTTGCGGTGCCTTCCACAACAATCCAATGTTCAGACCGATGGTGATGGGATTGCAGGCTGAGCGCTGCCCCGGGGTGAACATGGATGCGTTTGACTTGGAATCTGTCGCCAACCACCAGGCTTTCGAACCAACCCCAGGGGCGATGATCAACCGGCAGCAACTCTGCCTGTTTCGCACCTTTGGCTTTCAATGCCGACACAGCCAGTTTGACATCTTGCGACCTGTCCATGCTGGCGACCAAAACAGCGTCCGGCATGGCGACCGCCACTATGTTTTCCAAACCCAGTGCCACGACTTCTTGCGAAGGCGACTCGGACCGGATCAGAACGTTATTGCAGTCGATTGTGGTCACTTCGCCGGTTGTGGCAACGCCGTCGTCATCGGGATGGGTCAGTTCCTGTACAGCCGTCCAGCTGCCCACATCCGACCAACCCGCAGCATAAGGAACAACGCTGAGGTTCGATGCCTTTTCCATGACAGCATAGTCGATCGAGATATCGTCAACCTTCGACCACGCCGCGGCATCTAACCGCAGAAAACCCAAATCCGTTTGGGCATCTGCAACGGCTTGTTTCACAGGCTCGATCAGAGCCGTTGCATGCTGCTCAAAAGCCGCGATGATGTCGCGCACAGCAAACAGGAAAATACCTGAATTCCAAAGGTAGCTGCCATCCGCCAGCATAGTGTTGGCATTGTCCAGATCAGGCTTTTCGACGAAGCGATCCAGAGGCACCGCGGCGCCTGATGCATCCGGTGCGTGGCTGAGTTTCAGGTAACCATAACCCGTTTCCGGACGATCCGGAGTGATACCAAAGGTAACAAGGTCGCCGCGGTCCTTGATGACCCGTACACCTTCGTCAACGGCGCGATGGAACGCAGGTTTGTCAGGCACAACGTGGTCAGAAGGTGCTACCAGCATGACAGCGTCTGGGTCAGTCGACTCCAGATACAAGGCTGCCGCCAAAACAGCCGGAGCGGTGTTGCGCCCTTCGGGCTCGATGAGGATCGGTCCGGGGTCTACGCTGACTGCAGTAAGCTGCTCAGGCACGACAAAACGAAACGCTTCGTTGGTTAAGATCAAAGGCTTGGCATAAGGTGCCTTCTTAGGCCCCCGCATCCGTTCAGCACAATCCTGCAGCAGGCTTGTCTCACCAATCAGTGGTACAAACTGCTTGGGATAGCTTTTCCGGGACAGGGGCCACAAACGGGTCCCTGACCCACCGCACAGAATGACGGGATAGACGGAATTCATAACTTTGGTGCCTTTGAGCTGCTGTTGCCAAACGGTATCGCTTTAATTGCGATCAAGGGAAAGGCCTGTAGTTACTGTGCCGCTTTTCCCGTGGCAACGATGTCATGCAGATATTCGCTCAGATCGCCGCTCAGGTCATCACGTGCCAAAGCAAAGGCCACTGTGGCTTGCAAGAACCCTGATTTCGAGCCGCAGTCAAACCGTTGACCTTTGAATTTGTACCCAAAAACCGGCACGCCATTAATAATGTCTTCAGCAATCGCGTCGGTCAGCTGAATTTCTCCGCCGCTACCTGCTTTCAGTTTGTTCAAATTGTACAAGACCGAGGGGCCAAGAACGTAGCGTCCGATCACGGCAAGGTTGGACGGGGCTTCTTCGGGCTTTGGCTTTTCGATCATCCCTTTGGCACGGACAACGGTCCCAACGTTTGAGCCTACATCCAGAACACCATAAGAGCTGGTTTTTTCGGGCGGGACTTCCATTGCTGCAACCATGTTGCCACCGGTTTCTTCGTAGGCCTCAATCATCTGCTGCAGGCAGGGCTTATCTGCCGCGATCACATCGTCTGGTAGCATCACAGCAAAGGGTTCGTCCCCAATCAAGCGGCGGGCGCACCACACGGCATGACCCAGACCCAGCGCCTTGTGCTGACGAATATAGGCAATCGCTCCACTTTCCATATTGGTCGCATTCAGTGTCTCAAGCAGTTCGTCCTTGCCCTTTGCCTTCAACTCCTGTTCCAAAACAAGGTTGTGGTCAAAATAATCCTCAAGCGCGGATTTCCCGCGCGAAGTGACAAAAATGAATTCCTTGATCCCTGCAGCACGCGCTTCGTCGATGGCGTATTGCACCAAGGGACGGTCGACCAGGGTCATGATCTCTTTTGGGACAGATTTGGTTGCAGGCAAAAACCGCGTGCCCAGCCCTGCTACGGGAAAAATCGCTTTCGTGACCTTGCGTGCCATGGTGCCTCTCGAATTCAAATTAGCCGGAAGATTTGAACCCCTCCGGAATGCCCTCATAAGCTTTGAGGTCAGATCAATCAATCATACCCGGAAAACCGGGCGCCAATCAGTCAAATCGTGCCACCTTGGGCAGGCGGAGTCAAAATGAACCAACAGTTTGGCTTAAATGATGCACCCATGTTTGCCGAATGCTGGAGATCATTGAGCGAGACTCGCGAGTGTTTGCACACAAGGCGGGGTCATTGGCGGGGGTACTCCCCGAAGCCAAAAAAGCTGGCCCCGGGGCAGGTGATCAGGCTTTTGCCATGATGACGTCCAGCGAATCGTGTTCTGCCACGAAATGATCCGGAGCAACCTCGCTAAGCTTTGGGACGTAGTCTGTTTCACCGGCGGAAAGTCGGCTGGGCAGGAACCGCAGCGCGGCCTTCGGATCCATGGGTGAGGGCAATTCGCCCGGCAGCTTCAGCCGCGTGCGGCTGCGTTCCACATCTGGGTCTGGGATTGGAACAGCCGATATGAGCGATTGGGTGTAGGGGTGGACGGGTTTGGAACAGACCACCTCTCCATCGCCCAGCTCGACGATCCGGCCCAAATAAAGAACCATGATCCGGTTCGAAATAGCTCGCACAACAGACAAGTCATGACTGATGAAGATCATCGACAGCCCGAACTCTTGCTGCAATTCGCGCAGCAATGCTACGATCTGGGCCTGAATCGAGACGTCCAGGGCCGAGACTGCTTCGTCGCAGATGATCAGTTTGGGCTTGTTGATCATCGCCCGGGCAATGCCGACCCGCTGGTTTTGACCACCGGACAGCTCATGCGGGTACCGGTTGATCATGTTGGCCTTCAAGCCAACACGCTCCATCATCTCTGCGACCATCTCTTTGCGTTCCCGTTCAGTCAGGTCGGGGCGATAAGTTTTTAGCGGCTCGGCAATCGATGCCGAAATCGTCATCCGCGGATCGAGACTGGCAAGCGGATCCTGGAACACGATCTGCAAGTCCTTGCGGTACTTGTTCAACTCGGCCCGTCTCAATCCCACGATCGGATGACCCAACCAACTGACATTGCCTGCGCTGGGTTCAATTAGCTGCAAAACAGCCCGTGCCAAAGTGGATTTCCCGCAGCCGGACTCGCCAACAACACCCAGTGTTTCGCCTTTGCGAATGTCAAAGCTGACACCGTCAACCGCCTTGAGTGGAACCTTGTGCCCAAACAGTCCACCCGAGACGTGGATTGGGAAGTGAACCTTGACGTCGTCAACCTTAAGCATTGGTTCTTCGACATTGGCCAGGGCTTTAGGCGCATCTCCCGCGTCGATCCGAGGCATCGCCTCAAGCAGGGTCCGGGTGTAGTCATGTTTTGGTGCCTGGAAGATTTCGCGCGTGTCGCCAGCTTCGACAAACTCACCCAAACGCATCACCTGAATGCGATCACACATGCGTGCCACAACGCCCATATCATGTGTGATCAGGGCAATCGCGGTACCTTCGTCCTTCTGCAGCCGAACCATCAGGTCCAGAATGTCCGCCTGTACGGTGACATCAAGCGCTGTCGTAGGTTCATCGGCGATCAGCAGTTTTGGATTGCACAGCATCGACATGGCAATCATGACGCGCTGGCGCATTCCGCCGGACAATTCGTGTGGATACTGATCCAGTCGCCGCTTGGCTTCCGGGATACGGACGCGATCCAGCCAGTCCAGACAACGCGCGCGCGCCGCTGCGCCTTGCATACCTTCATGAACCTGCAACACTTCTCGCATTTGTTGACCAATCCGCAGATGCGGAGTCAGTGCCGTCAGTGGATCCTGAAAGATCATGCCCACATCATCACCACGGATCTGGTTCAGCTTGTTGACGGGCAGGTTCAGAATTTCCTCACCATTCAGCAGTGCTGACCCAGTCGCAAGACCAGCCGGCGGTAGCAGGCCCATGGCTGCCATGAAGGTTTGGCTTTTGCCTGACCCGCTTTCACCGACGATGCCCAGACATTCACCTGGATTGATGTCAAAGCTGATGTTTTTGACAGCCTCGACAACACCATCGGCGGTGTCGAATTTGACGCTCAGGTCCTTTACAGAAAACAGTGACATATCAGCGATCCTTTGGGTCCAGAGCATCACGCAATCCATCCCCGATGAAGAACATCGTGATGATAATGGCGACGTAGAATGTCAGCGGGTACATCAGTTGCCACAGAGTGCCGTATCCCATGGTTCCGGCCCCTTCGGCGATCAGACGCCCCAGCGACGTATAAGGTTCCGAAATCCCAAGACCGAGGAATGAGATGAAGCTTTCGGTGAGGATCATTTCTGGCACCAGCAGCGAGGCGTACACGATTACCACTCCCAGAAGATTGGGCAGGATATGGCGGTACATGATGGTGAACTCGCTGACACCCGCCGCGCGGGCGGCCTCGATAAACTCGCGGTTCTTCAGGGTCAGAGTTTGCCCCCTTACAATTCGCGCCATGGTCAGCCAACCCACGGCCCCAAGCGCAATGAACAACATAAAGAACGACCGACCCGCCACAACCAGCAGCAAAATGATGATAAGTGTGGCTGGGATCGCCAACAGAATGTCGACAAAGCGCATCATCGCACCATCAACGCGACCACCGATGTAACCTGCGGCGATGCCATAGCAAGTGCCGACGATCAGTGCCGTTGCAGCCCCGATCAGACCCACCAACAGAGATGTGGTCGTCGCCTGGATGACCCGGCTATACAGGTCGCGCCCCAGATCATCGACGCCAAAATAGTGTCCGGTTTCGAGCGAGGGCATGCCCATACCGCGCACGTCCCCCATAACGTTCCAGTCGATTTCTTCGTTGTCCCAAACGGCGAAATAGGGACCGATGATCGTGAACAGGACGATCAGGCCCAGAATAAAGACACTCGCCATTGCGGCTTTGTTGCGGACGAACCGCATGCGCGCGTCCTGCCAGAGTGAACGCCCCTGAACGACCGTGAAATCGGTGATTTCTTCGGCCAGATGGGCGGCTTTTTGTGATTTTCCAAGCATTGCCAGCCCCTCAGTAGCGGATTTTCGGATCGAACCAGGCATAAGCCAGGTCGGTCAGCAGGTTCACGACGACAGTCAACGCGCCATACAGGATCGTGACGCCCAACAGCACCGCATAGTCTCGCGACAGGGCCGAGCCGACATAGGCTTGCCCCAGACCACCGGTTGAGAAATAGATGTCGACGAAAACCGAGCCGGTCAGCACGTAGACAAAGACCGGTCCCAGATAGGACACCACCGGCAACAACGTGGGTTTCAGCGCATGGCGCCAGATTACGGTTCTGGTCGGCAGGCCCTTGGCGCGGGCGGTGCGAATGAAGTTCGAATTCAAAACCTCTAACATCGAAGACCGGGTGATCCGTGCTATGGATCCCATGTAAGATGTCGCCAATGCGATCACCGGCATGATCAGGTACTGCCACTGCCCTCCATTCCAGCCACCACCTGGCAGCCATCCCAGCCACAAAGTGAAGGTCAAGATCAGGATTGGACCCATGATAAAGTTTGGCAGCGCTTGCGCCGCAATCCCCAGACCCACAGCGAAATAGTCGATCCAGCTGTTGTGTTTTATGGCTGCAGCAATGCCGAGGCTGACGCCCACGGCGGTCGCGACGAGAAACGACAATGACCCGTAGGTCAGAGAGATTGGAAAGCCCTGTGCAATGATGTCATTCACGTCCCGGTCCTTGAACTTAAAAGACGGGCCGAAATCGAAATGCACCACGATGTTGTAGAGATAATCCCAAAGCTGCTTCCAAAGCGGTTGGTCCAACCCGTATCGCGCCTCGATATTGGCCAAAACTGCGGGTGGCAGAGGCCGTTCCGAGGTAAACGGCCCACCAGGCGCAAAGTGCATCAGAAAGAAACAAGCGACGATCAGCAATAGAATCGTCGGAATGGCAACCAGCAGTCGCCGCAAGCTATAGGCAAGCATTTCATGCCCCCATTATTGGCGCTGCCCCGGAAAGTGTTCCGGGGCAGCGCGTGATCAAAGGATGATTATTCGGCGAGCTTGTACAGGTTCTTCGAGTACCAGTTCTGCTCGACATTGTTCACCGGCCAGTTCCCGACATCGGTGTCCATCATGTAGACGCCAGCATAGTGGTAGACCGGGATAATTGGGGTTTCCTGCGCGATGATGCGCTCGACCTCGGTGTACAGAGGTGCCGGATCGTCTGACGTTTTGGCCTCGGCCAGCAATTCATCAACACGGGCGTTGGCGAATTTCCCGTCGTTGTAGCCAGAATCGGACTGCAACAGATCCAGGAAGGTCGAGGCTTCGTTGTAGTCGCCACACCATGCGCCACGGGCAAGATCAAAGTTCTGGTTGCCGCGCTCTTCCAGGAACACTTTCCATTCCATATTGGCCAGCTCGACCTGAACGCCCAGCTTTTGCTTCCACATCTGGCTTACCGCAACGGCGACCTTCTTGTGGTCTTCATTGGTATTGTAGACCATTTCAAAGCTCAACGGATTGTCGGGGCCGTAGCCCGCCTCGGCCAACAGTTCTTTAGCGAGCTCGTCCCGCTCTGACTGACTCATTGACGCCATTTCAACCGCTGGAACAGTAAAGCCTGCAGTTGCTTCGGGCGCAAAGGTATAGGCTGGCGGCTGGCCACCGGCCATCACTTTTTCGGTGATGATGTCGCGGTCCACGGCCAATGACAGCGCCTGGCGCACATTGGGGTCTTTGAACGCCTCGGGCCCATCTTCAGTCAGGTTGAATGTATAGTAATAGTTGCACAGGCGCGGGAAGCTTATGGCTTCGGTCGGATGTTCTTGGCTCAGGCGTGGGTATTGGCCGGCGGGGATTTCTGTCCGGTCTAGTTCGCCTGCAAGGTAACGCGTCAGAGCAACGTTTTCGTCGTTGATGACCAGGGTCACAACTTTGTCTAGGATGGTATTGTCATTGTCCCAGTACATTTCGTTGCGTTCACGTGTCGAACGTTCCTGCGGCAAATGTTCGGTCCAGATGTACGCACCATTCGAAACGATGTTTTCCGGCTTGGTCCAGGCATCGCCGAACTCTTCAACGACCTTCTGCGGTGCAGGGAAGGTGGTGGAATGCGTCGTCATTTGTGGGAAGTAAGGCAGCGGTGCGCTTAGGCGGACCTCCAAGGTTTTGTCGTCTATAGCCTTTACGCCCAAATCATCGATGGGCGCATTGCCCGCAATGATGTCGGCTGCATTCTCAATCGACATCAATTCCATGAACCAGGCGTAGGGCGAGGATAGCGCGGGATCGACGGCCCGTTTCCAAGCGTAGACGAAATCACCTGCGGTAACAGGATCACCATTCGACCACTTCGCATTATCGCGCAGTGTAAATGTATAAACGTCTTTGGTGTCGTTGACCTCATAGCCAGTTGCCACACCGGGAACCAGATTGCCGTCTTCATCCTGGTTCATCAGACCTTCAAACAGGTCGCGAACAATCTCGGCACCATATGTATCTTCGACGACTTGTGGGTCCACCGATGTATGTTCGTCGCCTAGGCGATAAATAAAGGTCTGATCATCTGCCAGTGCCTCGCCCGTTTCCGGGTGCGTGCCAGCTGCAAATGCAGCGCCTGTCATAAAGGTTGAGGTCAAAAGACCAGCCAGCGACGTTCGGATAACTTTGTTCATGATTTTTCTCCCATTTTTGGAGCCAGATAGCCGCCACCCGCAGGGATGACATCCGGCAACCGGTTTTGTCCGACATCGGCCGGGCTGCAGTCTTGATTGAATTTGGCTTTGCCAAGTCGCAATGAGCACTGCGTTGCGGCCTTCGATTTGCTGTCAGGAACGTAACTGCGAAAGCTTTCTTTCACTGCGGGGAAACGTGACATTTTTTTAGTAAAGGTAAAAGCCTTGCTGTGGAGGTTGATCAACCGAAGGCTGAAAATTTCGGTTTCGCCGGGCTGCTCTGAAACTTTGTGATCAATCAGCGCCTTGCTTCGACACATCTGTTAAAGGTGAGCTGCCAGGGCTGCTTCGGGCATCGAAATTTCCCATGCGCCAACGGTCATGTGGCGTCCGAAATCTAGCGAATCACCGGTAGAAGCTGGGGTGGGGCGGTCCGAAAGCCGGTAGATAGTTTCCCACAGATCTCAGGGAATCAATGTGGTCTTCATCTTCTTTTCGGGAAAGCACGTGGGTTTGCGACCGGTAGCCTCTTGCCAGCGCCCGACGGATCGGCGGGTTTTGAAACCCGGCAAACCATCTGCGCCTCCGACGTCGTGCCCCTGCCGCTCCAGGGCTTTCTGCATCCTGGCAACATCGGATCGATAGAGCCCACCGACTTGCCCCCATGCGCCGCGGAAATCGCCGACGCCATATTGAATCCGGTCACCCACGTGGCCGACGAACAACGCATAGAGGTCGCTCTTGTTGTATTCCTTGAGCACATAAAAATTAGGGGTAACCAGAAAGGCTGGTCCGTTGCGCCCTGCAGGCATCATCAGATACCCCTCTCCGGTTCGCTCATGTGCGGGAAAGGTTTTGCCCGAGACGCGCGTAACTCCCATTGCTTCCCAGTCGCGAATAAGGCGCCCCTGATCCGGTCCTTCCAATGCACATGAGACGGCCTGAGGGACTGTGACTTCGAACCCCCAATCGCGTCCCGCGACCCAGCCGTGTTGTGCCAGATAATTGGCGATTGAGGCGATCGTGTCGTCTTGGGATTCCCAAATGTCAGCGCGCCCGTCGCCATTGCCGTCTGCGGCGAATGCCAGAAAGCTTGAGGGCATGAATTGCGGCTGCCCCAGCGCACCCGCCCAGCTGCTTTTCATCGCGCGGCCTTTTATGTGACCAGCATCAGCTATCTGAAGCGCGGCAATCAATTCTTCAGTGAAATACTCTGCACGCGTGCTCATGAAGCCCTTGGTGGCGAGGACCTGAAAGGCGTCGTGACGGATAGGGACCTGGCCATAACCGCTTTCTCGTCCCCAGATCGCCAATATGATGCGGGCTGGGACGCCGGTTTTGGCTTCGGCGCGCGCAAGCGCTGTAGCGTGGCGGTTCGCCATTTTCCGTCCCATCGAAGTGGCGCCCTGAACTGAGCCCGCGTTGAAATACTTCCCGGGTGAGCCAAACTCGGCCTGTCTTTGTGTTTTGGGCGTTTTGGCCTTGCTGCCAGGTGCTACAAGATCCGGCAGATCCCAGTTCAGTGAAACCCCGGAAAAGGCCTGTGTCATCGTGTGCCGCGACACGCCTTGTGCGCGCGCTTGCGGCCAGATTGTGTCTTGTAGCCAGGATTGAAACTGCCGCTCAACAGATGCGCGGTCCTGGGCCAAGGCGCTGTGGGCCAACAGTGCAAGACCGACTGAAAAAAGAAGCGTGCGCATGCCTGCAATATGTGTCGCGGCCACGGCACTAAGTCAACGGGAAGGTGAATCCTCTGATGCTAAGGTAGGGATTCATGGTGGGAATACTGAAGTTTGACAACCGATGGTCAGGAAAAGCCTTGAGAAAATAGGAGTCTCTGCCGATAGTTGTACCAAGTTGAGTGCAGGAGAGGACTGTCAGTCATGACCACCACCAAAACGTCCCCTGCACCAGTTCCCATACTGTTGGCCCTTGGGTTTTTGGTGATCTCGGCACAGATGGCCGCGGCGAGTGATAGTTTTATGGATCCGCAAGGGCCAATCGCAGCTGCGCAAAGAACCCATATGTTGCGGGCGACCGTTTTGATTCTGGTCGCGGTCGTCCCTGTACTGGTTCTTGTGCCATTAATTGCGCTGCGGTATCGCCGCCGTAAGGGTGGTAACGCATCCTATACTCCCAATTGGGATTTCTCGGCCAAGCTTGAATTTCTGATGTGGGGTGTGCCTGTACTTATCGTGATCATTCTGTCCGTTTCTTTGTGGAAATCCACGCATCGGCTGGATCCCTACGCCGCTTCGTTTGGCGAGGAACCCGCGCTGAAGGTTCAGGTTGTTGGTTTGGATTGGAAATGGCTGTTCATTTATCCCGATCTGGGTATCGCAAGCGTGGGTGAGCTGGGAATTCCGGTCAAGCAGCAAGTTGCTGTGACACTGACAACGGATACCGTCATGCAGTCCTTCATGATCCCGGCGCTGGCCGGTCAGATTTACGCCATGCCGGGAATGACGACGCAGTTGCATCTGGTGGCGGATAGGCCAAAACAGATGCAAGGCGAAAACACGCAGTATAATGGCCGCGGGTTTACTAAGCAGAAATTTGAAACACTTGCCATGCAACCAGATGATTTCAGTGCATGGGTAGAGGAAGTTCGAAAGAACGGCATAGTACTTGATCAACAGACGTATCAGATACTGTCGATGCGAACGGACCGGGATGAGGTTCAAAAAGCGCTTGGGACCGCCCAGATGCCGACCAACGCTTTGTACTTCAATCTCGAAGACGGCGATCTGTTCCACTCAATCCTGCACCGATATCACAGCGGAGAGCCGCTCTCGGTGGATCAACAACCCGGAACCGTCGAATATGGGCAGGAGGCAAGCCAATGACAGCGACTGAGTCTGGGTTCTTTGGCCGTCTGAACTGGGATGCGTTGCCCATTGTTGGTCTGATTCAAGACCCCAACGCAAATGAGATCGTCGCCAATACCGCCGCTGGCATCGTGCTTGTTGGTGTTGTTGCGGTGGTCAGCCTGCTCACGTGGTTTCGATTGTGGGGTCCGCTCTGGCGCGATTGGCTCACCAGTGCTGACCACAAAAAAATCGGAATTATGTACATCGTGTTTGCGATCGTGATGCTTGCGCGCGGGGTACTCGAAGGTGTCGTGATGCGCGCCCAGCAGGCCGCCGGTCCAGGAGATGGGTTTCTGGAGGCTGAACACTTTGCGGAACTGTTCAGTACCCACGGCACGATCATGATATTCTTTGTCGCGGTTCCTTTTGTTTTTGGCATCGCGAACTTTGTGGTTCCGCTGATGATCGGCGCGCGGGACGTTGCCTTTCCGGTTTTGAACCAGATCAGTCTTGGCCTTACAGTTTCCGCTGGCATGATGCTTATGGTATCGCTGGTGGTCGGAGAATTCTCGACTGGGGGCTGGACCGCTTATCCGCCCTACACCGGCGCTGCGTTTAATCCAGGTGTGGGTCCGGATTACTGGATTTGGGCGATTGTGGTTTCAGGCGTCGGTACGACGCTGACGGGGCTTAACTTTGCGGTGACCATCTACAAGCTGCGCGCACCGGGTATGAAGTTCATGCGGCTGCCGATGTATTGCTGGACGATCATCTGCAGTTCTATCCTGCTTATCTTTGCGATGCCGCCTCTGGGCGTTGCAGCGCTGTTACTGGCGGCAGACAGGTACTTGGATTTCCATTTTTTCACCAACGACCTTGGTGGCAACATGATGAATTACGCCAACCTGTTCTGGTTGTTTGGTCACCCCGAAGTGTATCTGCTGGTCCTGCCCGCCTACGGTATCTATTCCGAGATCTTTGCGACCTTCTCGGCCAAGCGGCTTTATGGTTACAACTCATTGGTCATCGCGACTATGTCGATTGCGATCATGTCCTTCACGGTCTGGCTGCACCATTTCTTTACGATGGGTCAAAGCGCACTGATCAACGCGGTGTTTGGAATTGCCACGATGCTGATTGCCATCCCGACTGGCGTAAAAGTCTATGATTGGATGGCAACGCTATGGCGTGGGCGAATTCGGTTCACGGTTCCGATGCTTTACGGGTTGGCGTTTCTGATGCTTTTCGTCATTGGTGGGCTTAGCGGCGTGATCCTGGCCAATCCAACCGTCGACTATCAGGTTCACAACACCCTGTTTCTTGTCGCCCATTTCCACAATGTGCTGCTTCCGGGTGTTCTGTTCGGATTGCTGGCAGCTTACAACTACTGGTTTCCCAAGGCATTCGGTTTCCGCCTGAATGAGTTCTGGGGCCGTGTGTCGGTTGCACTTTGGACTGTTGGTTTCATGCTGACTTTCCTGCCGCTGTACTTTGTAGGCCTGATGGGCATGCCGCGCCGGTCCTTCAGTTGGGAAGACCCCAGCTTTCATCCCTACATGATCGTCGCCGTGATCGGAGCATTGGTCATCCTGGCGGCGCTGCTTTCGGTACTGGTTCAGCTTTGGGTCAGCATCCGCGACCGGGATAAGACTACAGCGCCCGTTGGCGATCCGTGGGACGGGCGCACCTTGGAATGGTCTATTCCGTCCCCGCCGCCACCTTACAACTTTGCAATCATTCCGCAGGTCACTGATCGCGATGACTTTGCGGCCGCCAAAGAACAGGCCAGGGCCTATCCAAAACCCGAAGCCTACGAGGATATCGAGATGTCGCGGAACACGGGCATTGGGTTCATCCTTTGCGTCCTTAGCGGCATCTGGATGTTTGCATTGGTCTGGTGGATCTGGTGGCTGGCCATATTGATAACGGCGCTGATTGTCTTGGCCATCATTGTCTGGAGCTTTGATACCAACACCGAACTTGTGATCCCGGCCGAAGAGGTTCGCAAAGAGCATGAGGCTTGGTTGGATCTGGTTCATGCCTCGGCCGCTGTGAACCGTGACCACGAAACCGCACCCGAGAACCGCGGCCTTGCCCGCCCTGATCTGGAGGCGGTGACATGAAGCGCGCACCCACTCACAGCTATCCTGGCATTAATCTGGGCCGTCGCCACGCCAGCGCCGATAAAGCCGCCGAGGTGGTGACTTTTGGTTTCTGGGTCTTTTTGATGAGCGATCTGGTCTATTTCGGCCTGATGTTCGCCATCTACATCACAATGATTGATGCGCAGGCGGGCGGTCCCGGCCCGCATGAACTGTTCGACCTGAAAAGCGTGTTTGCACAAACGCTGATCCTGCTGACAAGCAGCCTGACGGTTGGTCTTGCCATGTTGGCGTTGAAATACAACCTGCCAAGATCGCGCATCGTCCTGTGGTTTGGCGTGACATTGCTGCTTGGCCTTAGTTTTCTGGCGCTGGAAATCCGAGATTTCATGGCCATGGCCGAAAAAGGTGGCATCCCTCAGCGTAGTGGCTTTCTTTCGGCCTTCTTCGGGTTGGTGCCGCTACATGGGCTGCATGTGGCGGCAGGATGCCTATGGCTGATTGTGCTCGGCATTCAGTTGCGTGTGATGGGCATGACCGATCTGGTCATCTCGCGCGTGGTTCGGTTGGCACTGTTCTGGCACTTCTTGGACCTGATCTGGATCGGCATCATCACGATCGTGTATTTCGGAGGGCTGACCTATGGATAACCGGACCGAAATGCACCGGCGCGAACGGCGGCGCTATGTCATTGGATATGGCGGTTCGCTTCTACTGACACTGCTCATGTTTGGCGTCGCCTATCAGTATGGCATCGAAACGGTGGGGGTCTACCTGACCATTGGCCTACTGGGCCTCGCCCAATTGATCGTGCAGCTCGTCTATTTTCTGCATATCGACCGGCGTCGCAGCAGCCGGGAAGATTTGGACCTGATCCTGTTTTCGACACTTGTCCTGCTGATCATCATCCTCGGGACAATCTGGATCTTGGGCAATCTGTCGATCCGCATGCATATGGACATGATGTAAAAACTCCGCGTCATGAGACGGAAGGAAGCGCGCTTGAAATCCCTCAAATCTGTTGCTGTTGTTGTCATGCTGGGTGCCATCACCGTTGGGCTGGTGCTGTATTGGCGTTACGACGAAAGATACCCGTCGACCAAAGACGCATATATCGGTGCCAATATCATTTATGTGGCGGCACAGGTGACGGGGCAGGTGGCAGAGGTGCATGTCGTCGAAAACCAGCCGATCAAGACTGGTGATCTCTTGTTCTCGATAGATGACACGCAATTCAAGGCGTCAGTGGATCAGGCCAAGGCGGATCTGGACAGTTCGGTACAACAGGCCAAATCCTATTCAACGCAAATCACAGCCGCCGAGGCATCGGTCGCAAGTGCGCAATCCGCATATGAGACGGCAGATAAAAGCCTGGAACGCGCCAAGGCGTTGCACGCCAGCGGAGACTTGGCACAAGCCTCGCTGGATCAGACAACTTCGGCATTTGCGCAGGCGTCGGCGCGGTTGACCACCAGCCAATCCAGTCTGTTGGCATTACAGAGCGGCTTGGCGGCGAAGCAGGATGGCATACTGTCTTCGCAAGCGCAGCTTGAGATCGCCAAAGCCAACCAGGCATGGACCAAGGTGTTTGCAACAGCTGATGGTTGGATTGCCAATCTGAGTCTGCGCCCCGGATCATCCGTGTCTGCCAACGCGCCTCAGTTTTCGATCGTTGAATCAACGGATTGGTGGGTGGATGCCAATTTCAAGGAAACCTCGCTGCCCCGTATTCGTCCCGGTCAACCCGTGACGGTGCACGTCGACATGTTGCCGGGCGTGGCTCTGACCGGCAAAGTCGCATCCATCGGTAGGGGATCGGGCGACACCTTTTCCCTGCTGCCATCCGAGAATTCCAGTGGAAACTGGGTCAAAGTAACCCGGCGCTTCCCAGTGAGGATCGATCTTGATCCGACCGAAGCCACATTGCGTGTTGGCGGCAGCAGCAAGGTTATTGTCGACACAACGGGGTCTTCGGACAGAAAATGACGCCGTCCGCGACCAGCGCCATCAATAAGGTGATCGTGGTGGCCGTCGTGCTCAGCGCCGTGCTCGAAGTATTGGACAGCACGATCGTTAATGTGGCGTTGCCGCATATTCAGGCGGCTTTTGGTGCGACGTCTGATCAGGCAACATGGATCTTAACCAGCTATATCGTCTCGGCCGTCGTTGTGATGCCGCTGACCGGTTTTGTGGCACGGCGCGTTGGACGACGTCGTTTGATCCTGACAGCGGTCACCGGGTTTGCAGTGATGTCGATCATGTGTGGCCTGTCCTGGAGTCTTGAGACCATTGTGGTGTTCAGGCTGGCGCAAGGCATGTTTGGTGCCTTCCTGATCCCTCTGTCGCAATCCATCCTGTTTGACGCCTTCCCGCGCGAGAAACGCGGCCAGGCCATGGCGGTGTTTGGTCTCGGAGTTGTCGTGGCCCCGGTGCTCGGGCCGACCGTGGGTGCGATCCTGACTGAGTATTTCACATGGCGGATGGTGTTTTTCGTCAATCTACCCGTCGCAGCGATGGCATTGCTTCTACTGGCCGGAGAGCTCCCGGATGACGAAACCGAAGAGATTAAGATCGATTGGAAGGGTTTGGCGCTGCTGGCGCTTGGCATTGGCTGCCTGCAGTTCGTTCTCGACCAGGGAGAGACCAAGGATTGGCTATCGTCGCGGGTTATCCAAGTCACAGCGATTGCATCGGTTCTCGGTGCCTTGGGTTTCATTGCCCACGGCCTGACGGCCAAGACTTCGGTCGTAGACCTTCGCCTCTTCGCCGATCGCAACTTTGCGTTGTGCAACCTGATCATTGCCGGTTTTGCTATCTCTCTGTTTGGCGGCATCGCCATCTTGCCGACCTTTGTGCAAAACCTTTTGGACTACCCTGTTATCGTCTCGGGCCATCTGTTCATTCCCCGCGGTATAGCAGCGGGGCTTTCGATGGTTCTGACTGGTGCTGTTCTGGTCACCCGGTTTGACCCACGCGTCTTGGCTGGTGTCGGGTTGCTGTTAACAGCCCTCGGGAACTTCATGCTGGGCGCGCTCAACATGAATGCAGGGTTTTGGCAACTTGCCTGGCCGGGGGCAGTCAGCGGGCTGGGCATGGGTTTGGTGTTTGTGCCAATGTCGATACTGGCGTTCGAGAGCATCAGCCAAACCCGGCAGGATGAAGCTTCGGGTTTGTTCAATGTCACCCGTCAGCTGGGATCGTCAATCGGGATATCCTTGGTCGGCACATGGGTGGTCCGGGGCTTGCAAACCAATACCGCGGTACTGAGCCAGAATGTGACACCCTACAACCCGGCGGCTCAGGCCTATCTGCAGCCCCTGGGTCTGACCCCCGATAGCGCCGAGGGCGCTGCAATCCTGGGCCAGGAAATTGCGCGTCAGGCAGAGCTTATTTCGTATCTGACAGTGTTCAACAATCTGGGTCTGTTGGCATTTGCTACGATACCCCTACTCTTCTTCTGCCGCGCATCGAAACCGGGCACCCAGCCTACGGTGCATGCCCATTAGCGCATTATGACAAGGCCTAACCACAGCGCAAGCCAACACAGGATCAAACTGATCAGGATGTTTCCTGCGGCCAGTGCAATCGTGCGTTCCCGGCGCAGCTCAAGGGATTGGTAAGCAAAGCTGGAGAACGTCGTGAAGCCACCGCAAAATCCAAAGACCAGCCGTTTTTCTTCTTCGCCCATCGAGACCGGTCCACCCAGATAGCCAATCCAAAGGCCCAGAAGCAGGCTGCCAAGCACATTAACGATTAGGGTAGACAACGGCAGATCATGACTGATCCGCAAAGCCAGCCAATGCCGCAATACTGCGCCCAGGCCACCGCCCAAACCAAACATTGCGTGAAGAAACAGGTCTGTCATCCAGGACGGCTTTCTGAACAAAAGCGTCGCCCCAGAGCCTCGCCTAAAATAGCGGCAGCAAGGCCAAAGAAAATCTCCAGCCCTGCGGCGGCAGGGATCGTCCAGATGTTGGTGGTTGCCAGTCTTTCAAGCTCGGCCACGAAGGAAGAGAATGTCGACAACCCCCCGCAAAACCCCACCGCACCCAAATGCAGAACATGGGCATGGACCCGATGGCGTATTGAGTACAGCCAGCCCAGAATGAAACACGCAGCAACATTGATGCCAAAAGTTGCGGTCAGAAACGATGCCCCGGGGATTTCTAACGAAAACGCCTCGCGGAGCAAGGACCCGAGCGCGCCCCCGGCAAAGACGGCCAGAAACATCAGGGTCCGGCCGTTGGTCGCTGCTGGGGGTTCAGTCTTTGCCAAGCGTGTGGCCTCGTTCCGTGATCTGTTCCGCATACAGATTGCCCGGGATCGGATCAACAGCTGCTGAGCCAGATAACCCGTTTTCTGCCACACCCGAAAGGGCAACCGGCTTTACCAAACGCTTGCAATTCAACGCATAACTGTTCCACGTTGGATTTGTTGCTGTGAGTTCAGCATCTCCAGTCTATTAAGGCCACGCCTTTTAGGCGCCACCCAGGGAGTTCAGGAATGATTATACGCAGGCTCTATTATTTTCTGAGTTATGTGTGTCTGCCACTGGTGGCAATTTGGGGGTTTTACTGGCCTCCTGCCCATTGGTTGCTGCTTTTCCTTGTGCCGTATGCCGTGGTTGGCCTTTACGACATGCTAACCACCAAACACAACGTCCTGAACAATTATCCGGTTCTGGGGCATTTCCGCTATATGCTTGAATTTGTCAGCCCGGAGATCCGTCAATACTTCGTGGAAACCAACGAAAGCGGTCGACCTTATAACCGTATCATCCGCGGTCTGGTCTATTCGCGTGCCAAAGGCCAGGTGGATACACAAGCCTTCGGCACTCAATACGACATCATGACCGTCGGGTATCACCGCGCCAGCCACTCGATGGCACCAAAGGACGTCCCGAAAAGCGAAGAACGCGTCACGCTGGGCGGGCCGCAATGCGACAAGCCGTACAGCGCATCGCGCCTGAACGTTTCGGCGATGAGCTTTGGAGCACTGAGCGCAAATGCCATCCGCGCCCTGAATGGCGGAGCCAAAGATGGGGGGTTTGCCCACAACACGGGTGAGGGTGGGTTGTCGCCGCATCATCTAGCCGAGGGTGGGGACATTATCTGGCAGATCGGGACCGGCTATTTTGGCTGCCGTACACCCGAGGGTGGTTTTGACAAAGATGCCTTTGCCGAAAAGGCCAAGAAGGATGTGGTTAAGGCGATCGAGATCAAGCTGTCGCAAGGTGCAAAGCCCTCACATGGTGGTGTATTGCCTGCCGCGAAGGTCGACAAGGAAATTGCCGAAATCCGAGGCGTGCCAGAGCATCAGGACGTCATCTCGCCACCCATACACTCAGCCTTTGACGGCCCAACGGGTCTCATGAACTTTGTCCAGCATTTGCGAGAGATGTCCGGTGGCAAGCCCATCGGGTTCAAACTCTGCATCGGCAACCGGTCCGAGTTTCTGGCGATCTGTAAGGCCATGCTCGAGACAGGTATCCTGCCCGATTTCATCACCGTTGATGGGGCTGAAGGTGGCACGGGCGCTGCCCCGGTTGAATTTACCAATCGGCTGGGGATGCCGCTGAACGAGGCGCTGATTTTTGTAAACAACAGCCTGCGAGGCGTTGCCCTGCGCGACAAGATCCGGATCATCTGTTCCGGCAAGGTTGCCACCGGGTATGACATGATCGAAAAATGCGCGCTGGGGGCCGATATGTGCAACGCGGCGCGCGCCATGATGTTTGCGGTGGGCTGCATTCAGGCTTTGCATTGCAACACAAACCGCTGCCCGTCAGGTGTGGCAACCCAAGATCCAATCCGGGGTCGCGCCGTGAATGTGCCGCAAAAGCGCCAGCGGGTGCATCGTTTTCATGACGCCACGCTGGAAAGCTTCCGAGAGCTGTTGGGCGCGATGGGAAAAGCGAAAGTTTCGGACCTTCAACCGGGTGATATTCGACGGCGCACGGCAGATGAACGCGAACGTTCTTATGCCGAGCTTTATTCGTTCATCGAGGATGGGGCATTGTTGACCGATGTGGTCCCTGAGGAGTTCGCAGCGGATTGGAAACGCGCCTCTGCCGAACGTTTTTAAATATTTTTCTGACATCGCCAAGGATTGACCTTTTCCATCCGTCTTACAAACGTGATGCGGATGAAAACTTCGGACGAAGATCTGGCCTTGGCGGCTGCTGGTGGCGATACGGATGCGTTTGCCACGCTTTTGGCGCGGCATTACGACCGGGTGTTTCGCCTGGCGTTCCGGTTGACCGGGCGCGCGGAGCGGGCCGAGGATCTGACGCAGGACATTTGCGCAGCGCTCCCGGCTAAAATCGCCGGGTTCCGAGCTCAGGCGAGATTCACCACCTGGCTTTATCGCGTCGTCGTCAACGCCGCAGAAGACGCCCGCCGCCGCCATGCCAGCCATGACCGTGCCGCCGCCGGGTGGGGGGACGTCGAACGCCTGCGCCGGGCCGAGGCAGCAGAAACGGCCGAGGCAATGGACTGGTTACACCATGCAATGCGGTCCTTGCCTGACGAACTGCAAGACACGTTGGCCCTGACACTCGACGAAGAAATGACCCATGCGGACGCGGCAGACATTCTGGGCATCTCGGAAGGAACAGTGTCGTGGCGGATGTCCGAGATACGCAAACGCTTGCGAGCCATGCGACAAGAGGAGCTGGCGCAATGACTGACGAATTTGACGATCTGAAAGCTTTGATGGATGCAGCGACGCCAGCACCCGATGCCCGTCGCCGTGCAGAAAATCTGGAATTGGCACAGGAAAATTTTATGCGTGCCCAAGGATCGCGTGCCGGGATGCGTCCCACTGTTAAGCGAGGCTTGATGCTCCGCATGACAGAAGGAGCAAAATCCATGTTGAATACCCTCTCACATCGCGGTGTGTTGACCGCAACCACTGCAATCGCAGCCGTGGCTTTGGTTATGATCGTGCCGCAGACGCGGGACTATGTGGTTGATCCAACCACGTGGACCGAAAGCCGGGGCGCGTTGCCAAAACCGGAAACTTCAAAGACGGATGATGAAGCCGACGTTTTAGCCAGCCTGCTCGGTGAAAGCGCAGAAGAGTCGGTTGCTGAAACTCAGCCGGTGACCGAAACAGAGCCCGCCATTGCACCCACTGCAACGCCATCCCCTGGCGTTCAGTTTTCGAAGGATGCCGGCCGTTTCGGCATCGCCGGAGGTGCCCTGAATGGGACCGAAACCTCGACGTCGATCGCACCCTTGCCTGAGGATGACCGATTTGTATCAAACCCAAATACGGAATCCTTTTCCAACTCTGACACAAACTCGCTGAAAATCACTGCTGACGAGCCGGTTTCGACCTTCTCGATCGACGTTGATACCGCGTCTTACTCGATTGTCCGGTCTTCGCTGATGAACGGTTATCTGCCACCCAAGGATGCAGTGCGGGTGGAAGAAATGGTGAACTATTTCCCGTACGCCTATCCCGCTCCTGATCGAGACACGCCCTTCCGGTCAACGATCACCGTGTCTCCGACGCCTTGGAATGAAGGTACACAGCTTGTCCATATCGGAATTCAGGGCGCATTGCCTGAGATCGAAGATCGTCCACCGCTCAACCTTGTGTTCCTGATTGATACATCCGGGTCCATGCAGGACGCCAACAAACTGCCGTTGCTCAAGCAATCTTTCCGCCTGCTGCTGTCCGAACTGCGGCCAGAGGATCAGGTGTCTATCGTAACCTATGCAGGCAGCGCCGGGCAGGTCCTTGAACCAACGGCAGCTTCTGAGCGCACGAAGATCCTGAACGCACTTGAGCAGCTGGAAGCAGGCGGGTCGACCGCCGGGCAGGCAGGGTTGCAGCAAGCCTATCAGGTGGCTGAAGGCATGGCTGAGGAAGGCGATGTTACGCGCGTGGTCCTTGCCACGGATGGGGATTTCAACGTTGGTCTGTCCGACCCAGATGCGTTGAAGAACTTCATCGCAAACAAACGCGACAGCGACACGTTTCTAAGCGTTCTGGGCTTTGGTCGGGGCAATCTGGATGACGCGACGATGCAGGCGCTGGCCCAGAACGGAAACGGGCAGGCGGCCTATGTCGACACGCTTAATGAGGCACGCAAGGTGCTGGTGGACCAGTTGACAGGTGCGTTGTTCCCAATTGCCAACGACGTGAAGATTCAAGTGGAATTTAACCCGGCACAGATCGCCGAATACCGTTTGATCGGGTATGAAACCCGCGCCCTGCGACGCGAGGATTTCTCGAATGATCAGGTCGATGCGGGCGATATTGGCGCGGGTCACAGTGTGACCGCCATTTATGAGGTCACTCCGGTTGGGTCAGATGCCATTCGCAATAGCTCTTTGCGATACGCCTCGGATCCGGAACCATCGGGGTCTGATGAGATCGGATACTTTAAGCTGCGCTACAAGACACCCGGAGCTGGAGATAGCCAGTTGATCCAACAACCGATCTTGCCTGCTCAGGCCCCGGCGAATGATGACGTCAAATTTTCGTATGCGATTGCCGGGTTCGGCCAGCTGCTGCGCGGGGGTAGCTATCTGGGTGACTGGTCGTACGAAGATGCAATAGCACTGGCGAATACGGCCAAGGGTGAGGATCCGTTTGGATACCGGGCCGAGGCCATCACACTGATGCGTCTGGCCGAAGCCCTTTCCCGTTAAAACGGGTGGCGGGTCGGTGACCCGCTGCACACTCAGTTTACGGATGCACGTGGGTTGTTGGCTGCATGAGAATTGATCTTGCGAACGCTCCATTCCACGGCATCTCGCATGGTTCTTCCCAACGCAACGTCGAAGGCATTGACCAGATCCGGGGTCGCGTCACTTTCTGACACCACGTTTTCCTGAAACGAGCTTGATGCGATGATTTTGTCTTCAAACTCGTCGACGATCTTAATGTTCATACGCACTTCAACACGTACGGTTTTTGACTCTTCAGTCTCGGAAACCACAACGCCCTGAAACTCGCGCAGGTCGGGCACTATGACGTAGTCCGCGCGCAGTCCAACGGTCGAGCGCCCGACGGCGGCCACTTTGCCAGAGTTTTCGTAGCTTTCAACCATCAGCGCCTGAACGATGAGCGGAGCCCGGTCAACCCAACGGGCGCGAGGCAAATACTGCACCTGCAGTGGGGTCGGCTGAACTGCAATCTGATCCGTGTTCACCGCAGCTGTTGCGGTTGGTTCTTGGACCACAATCTGTTTTTGCACTTTCGGCAGCGACGAAGAAAAGGTGCTTTTGGGCGTCAACAGATAAAGATCATTGGGTTTGGCGGCTTGCTGCAGTGTTCCCAAACCCGCGCATCCACCAAGCGTCGCTATCATCAGGGTCAGAACAAAAGGCCTAATCATTGACGAAACTCCGATGCTTGGGTGCCCAGAAGGAAACGTGCTGGGTCACGTTCGATCTTGTCTACAAGACGATCAAGGCTGATGACCAGCCGCTGAGATTCTTCGACAAACCGTACGAATTGCGGCAGGCCAACACGTAGAAAATCTGATACCTGTCGGCGGTTGGTCTGGACAATGCCATCAATTGTTCCCAGCAACTCCGACGCGGAATTTGAGGCGCTGAGAATGTCGTCTGAAATCTTGTCGATCTTGTCCGTGATGTTTGACACGGTTTCTGTGACCTGATTTGCCGCCTTGCGGATGTCTTCCGCGACCGGGGCCACGTTTTCATCCATCACCCGGTTTGCCGAGTCGAATGCGCGTTCGGCCGATGTAAGCGTGCTCTTCGCCGTGTCCATCGCCGAGGTGATCGACCCCAGCGTCTTGTTTGCGTTCAGCACGGTTTCGGTGACAACCTCCAGCGTCACACTGCCTTCGTCCGATAGGCGTGTCAGGCGTTCAGCCAGCTGCGAGCCACGTTCGATAAAGGGCCGGATGTCTTCCTGAAGGACCCGGTCCGCCGTCGTTAAAGTGGTCTTTGCCTCATCGAGGGCCAGCTTGGCTGAATCCGACGCCGTTTTAACAGACTTGAGAGTATCTGTACCTGTTTTTAGTGTTGTTTCCGCTGTGTCGATCAACGGATCCAAGCGCTTTGAAAACTCACCGATATCTTTGGCGACCTGGCCAACATCGCTAGCCACCGACTCGAAGCTGGTCAGCGTTTTATCCAGTTTTCCGGTGGCAGAGGATAGGTTGTCCAGAATGCTGCTGACGGCTTCGCGGTTCTTGTCATCAACCACCTTGTTAAGGCTTTCCAGTAAAGTTACCGCCTCGTCCAGAACTTTTGGCGCACCTTCAAACAAGGATTGGATCGTGCTGCGTTTGCTTTTGATCACGCTGTTCTGTGCCAATCGCTCTGCGGTTGCGGATCCTCCTGTAAGTTCGACGTAACCGACGCCTGTGACGCCAAGGGACTGTAGCTGTGCTATTGTCTCCGAGGTGATGGGGATATCGGCATCCACTTCGATCCGAACCCGAACTTTGGATGGGTCGTCGTTGTCCAGATTAAGCGAGATCACCTGCCCGACCGGTAGGCCGTTGTAGTTAACGCCTCCGGCGGCCGACAAGCCAGAGACATTGTCGAACAACACATCATAGTAAGCGTATTGGCGGGTAACCTCGAATTTGGCGAGCCACAGGAAAAAGCCGAACGCGCCCAGAATCCCCGCAAGGGTGAACGCTCCGATCAGAATATAGTTTGCTCGGGTTTCCATCGCCTCTACCTGTCCTGCCCCTTCTGTTGTGCCGCGCGGGCACGGGGGCCTGTGAAGTACTCTTTCACCCAAGGATGGTCGACCTTGGTCATGTCTTCTATCGGACCTTCGACCAGCACGCGTTTTTCTGCAAGCACTGCGATACGGTCACAGATGGCGTAAAGACTGTCCAGATCGTGAGTTACCATAAAAACCGTCAGTCCAAGCGCCTGCTGCAATTCGCCAATCAGGTCATCATAGGCGGCGGCACCAATCGGGTCCAAGCCGGCCGTAGGTTCGTCCAAGAACACAATTTCCGGGTCCAAAGCCAGCGCGCGCGCCAAAGCGGCACGTTTACGCATGCCGCCCGACAGTTCGGACGGAAACTTGCTGCAGCTTAATTGTGGCAAGCCAACGAGGCTGATTTTGAGCGCTCCAAGCGCCTCCATCAGGCTTTCGCTGATGCCGGTGTGTTCGCGCAGGGGAGCCATGACGTTTTGCAGAACCGTCAATGAGGAGAATAACGCGCCGTCCTGAAAGGCAACACCCCAATGCCGTTCGATCCGACGTCGGTCTTCTTCCGGCCCGTTTAGAACGTCTACCCCCAGAACCTCTATACTGCCTGCCGCAGGTTTGTTCAGCCCTACAATCGTGCGCAACAGAACGGACTTACCAGTGCCCGAACCGCCGACAATGCCCAAAACCTCGCCCCGCCAAACATCGAGGTTCAGATCGTCATGTACCACTTGCGGACCGAACTGATTTCGCAGGCCCCGGACGCGGATCACGGCATCACGTTGAGCGTCTGACTTCGTTTCCTGCTGTTGAACCGTGCCGTCCATGTCAGACCCCGATCTGAGAAAAGAAGATCGAGAAAAGCGCATCGATTGCGATCACCATAAAGATGGATTGTACCACCGACGCCGTTGTACGCTGACCAACACTCTGGGACGAGCCCCTGACCTGCATGGCCTGCCAGCAGGCTATGACGCCTATGACAAGGGCAAAAAACGGCGCTTTGATCAGACCAACGGCCAGTTGCCATACATCGGTGTTTTCTTTCAGACGAGTCACGAACATGCCGGGGCTGACGCCAAGATCAATCCAGCTCATCAAGGCGCCGCCAAAAAGGCCAGCCATGTCAGCGACAAATCCTAGAATTGGCAGCATGATCAAAAGGGCAAGCACACGGGGGATGACCAGCACTTCGATCGGGTCCAGCCCCAATGTGCGCATGGCATCAATCTCTTCCTGCACTTTCATTGAGCCAATCGAGGCCGTAAAGGCCGAACCAGACCGGCCCGCAACAATAATTGCCGTGAGCAGAATGCCAAGTTCACGCAGAATCGAGATTGAGATCAACTCGACTACGAAAATCTCCGCGCCAAACTGTTTAAGCTGGGTCGCGCCCTGAAAGGCCAGAACGACGCCAATCAGAAACCCCATGAGCGCGACAATGGGCAGGGCCTTGAATCCGGTTTCTTCCATATGCGTGACCAACGCGGCGCGACGCAGGCGCCAAGGTCGCAGAAGCGTACGCACCAGCCGGTCGAGTGTCAGCCCGAGGAACCCCAATATGGACAGAGTGTCCTGCCAGGTCCCGTAAGTACCTTGCCCAATATGTTCGACCCAATCCGTGAAATCACGTGGTTGTGGCAGCTTGCCAGGGTCATCGGGGATATTGTGAGAGACAGTATCGATCAGGGCTGCATGGGCTGGCTGAACCCCCTTGAACTGAAGTGTCGCACCTTTGGACGTGAATCGCCCGGCCAGATCAGCGACCAACCATGCACCGCCGGTGTCCAATGCTTCGACGTCTGTCAAATCCAGCGTCACCGGGCCATCAGAAGGACGGATTGCGGCAAAGTCGTTTTCAACGGTTTCCAGTGATTGCGTTAGCATGTCACCTGCAATCCGTACCAACGTGCCGTCGCTGTCTTGCTCGGATGTTATGTTAGGCGGCGTCATGGCCATATGTGAAGTGAAACGCACATGGGCTGCAACGGGTTTGTGCCACCCAATCTGGAATTGAGTGCTCAGAATGGCGTTCGTGCGACACCGGGCGACAGAAATTAACGATTTTCCAGCGCGCTCTGTGATCTATTCCCTTGTGTCGCTGGGTGGCGATGTTATCTTTGGCCCTGTTATTGTGTTTTTGTTATTCGGTTGTGTTTCATGTCTGACCATCAAGCAAATGTTGATGTCGAAATCGGGTCCGAGCGGGGCTTTGGGATCGTCTTCACTGTAGTCTTCCTGATCATTGCCCTGTGGCCGCTGTGGGGCGGTGGTACAGTGCGCTGGATTCCGCTGGTCATAGCTGCGATTATTCTGGCTTTGACCTTTATTGCCCCGAAAACGCTGACCAAGCCCAACCGGCTGTGGTTCAAGTTTGGTATGTTGCTGGGCGCCATCGTTGCACCAGTCGTGATGTTCCTTGTTTTTATAACCACATTTGTGCCTTTCGGCGTCGTCGTACGCCTGTTTGGCAAAGATCTTTTGTCTGAAAAACTAGACAGTTCAGCAAAAAGCTATTGGGTTGATCGCACGGATCAGCCCGGCAGCATGAAACAGCAGTTTTAAAGAAGGGAGAACCAGGCGTGTCATTCGTTTCCGAGCTCTGGTCATTTATGAGGGTCAGAAAAAAGTTTTGGCTGTTGCCCATCCTGATTGTGTTGGGTTTGTTTGGCGGTCTGATTGTACTTAGCCAAGGTTCGGCGATTGCGCCGTTCATCTATACGCTGTTCTGATCCTATGACTTATATTTTAGGCATATCAGCGCTGTATCATGACAGCGCAGCAGCTTTGCTGTGCGACGGCAAGATCATTGCCGCCGCGCAGGAAGAACGCTTTACCCGTCGCAAACACGACCCGGGTTTTCCTGAAAAGGCCATCGAATATGTGTTGGCCGAATCAGGAGTTACCCTTGCCGATGTGGACAATGTTGTCTTTTATGACAAACCGTTTCTGAAGTTCGAACGCCTGATCGAAACCTATATCGCAGTAGCACCGCGTGGTTTTAACTCGTTCCGAATGGCGATGCCGGTCTGGTTGAGAGAGAAGTTGTTTCTCAAGGATCTGCTGAACAAACAGCTGCGTAGGATCGACCCGGATTTCTCGGTCGAAAAAATTCTGTTCACAGAACACCACGTCAGCCATGCGGCCAGCGCATTCTATCCCTCTCCGTTTGAAGAGGCCATCGTGCTGACAGTCGACGGTGTCGGGGAATGGGCAACAACAACTGTGGGTATCGGGCGCGGCAATGACCTAACTATGGTCAAGGAATTGCACTTCCCGCATTCACTGGGTCTGCTCTATTCGGCTTTCACCTATTACACAGGCTTCAAGGTCAATTCCGGTGAATACAAGGTCATGGGTTTGGCTCCTTATGGGGTGCCGCAATACAAGGACCTTATCCTAGAACATCTGGTGGACCTGAAAGAGGACGGTTCGTTCCGTCTGAACCAGAAGTATTTCAACTACACTGCCGGTCTGACGATGACCAACAAGGCGTTGGAAGACTTGTTTGGCCATCCTGTGCGCAAGCCTGAAACGGAACAGTTGTCGCAATTCCATATGGACATTGCGGCTTCGGTGCAGGCCGTGACCGAGGAAATCATGCTGCGCATCACCCGTGATCTGGCGCGCGAGCATGGCATACGCAATCTGTGTATGGCAGGTGGGGTGGCCTTGAACTGCGTCGCCAACGGCAAAATCCTCCGCGACGGTGCCTTCGACAATGTTTGGGTACAGCCCGCCGCCGGCGATGCAGGTGGTGCATTGGGCGCTGCCTATGCCGCCTGGCATCAAGAGATGCAACAACCGCGTGAAGTGCCTTCTGGCGATCAAATGCAGGGGTCTTATCTTGGCCCACTGTATGAGGATGATGCAATTGCCAAGGAACTGATCCAAGCGGGTGCAAAATTCTCCACCTATGCGAACGGAGAGCTGGTCGATCAAACCGCACAGGCGTTGGCAGATGGCAAAGCGGTTGGCTGGTTCCAGGGGCGTATGGAGTTTGGTCCTCGTGCCTTGGGTGCCCGCTCGATCCTGGGCGATCCAAGATCCGAGTCGATGCAAAAGACCCTCAACCTCAAGGTCAAGTACCGTGAGAGTTTCAGGCCATTCGCACCATCCGTTCTAAGCGAAGATGTGTCTGACTGGTTCGAACTGGATGGGGACAGCCCCTACATGCTGATCGTTGCCGACGTTCAGGATCGCATCCGGCGCAAGATGACGGATGAGGAAAACGCTCTGTTTGGCATTGATAAGCTAAATGTAAAACGGTCCGACATTCCGGCAGTGACCCATGTCGACTATTCCGCCCGCATCCAGACCGTGCACAAAGAGACTAATCCGGCCTATCACGCGCTGATCTCGAAGTTTAAGGATCTGACCGGCTGTTCACTGGTGGTCAACACATCGTTTAACGTGCGGGGTGAACCGATCGTGTGTACGCCAACCGATGCGTTCCGGTGTTTCATGGGCACGGATATCGAAGTGCTGTCCATCGGGAATTGCTTGCTGCGCAAGGAAGAACAGGATCCGGCCCTTCGGGAGAACTACGAGACCAAATACGAGCTGGACTAACCAGTTGCATGACCGATTGAACCACGACAAAGTCCGTATCTGAAAAAGGGTGCGGAATAGGGGTCCGTGGTATGGGTCAGGCTGGAAATGTCTTGTTCGTTATCATCGATCAGCTCCGGGCCGATTGCCTGTCCGGAGCGTTGGCCGAGCACGTTGATCTGCCTAACCTGCGGGCTTTTATGGACGACGCGGTGACATTTGCGCGTCACTACTCGGTCACTAATCCCTGTGGACCATCGCGCGTGTCACTTTTGACTGGGCAATATGCGATGAACCATCGGTCCGTGCGCAACGGAACGCCGTTGCGACACGATACACCGAACATTGCGACTGAAATGCGCAAGGCCGGATATCTGCCGATGCTGTTTGGCTATACCGACACATCGGCAGATCCTCGGGTGCATGATCCCAATGATCCGATACTGAAATCCTATGAGCAGTGCATGGATGGGTTCCATGAGGTTGTTGAAATGCGCCTTGAGCAGTCTTTTTCCTGGCAATCGCATTTGATGAAAAAGGGCTATCAGTTTGACACTTATTGGGATGTTTATAAGCCCGTTTCGGCGGATGGACGTAAGCCAAAGCTGAATGATCCCGCTCTTTATCGGGCGGAAGACAGTGATACAGCTTTTCTGACCGATGCGTTTCTGGATGGTATCGCACCGCATCGAGGCAAGAACTGGTTTGCCCACCTTACTTACATTCGCCCGCATCCGCCCTTGGTGGCCCCGGCACCGTACAACGACATGTATGATCCGGCGGGCATTCCTGTGCCCCAACGCCTTGCCACTATTGCCGACGAAAAGGGATTGCATCCGTTCTTCGGGCCAACTCTCGACGCTTACACCCCAATGCGATTTGTGCACGGGTTCGATGAAGTTGAGCCAACGGATGAGAGCATCTGCACATTGAGGGCCATCTACATGGGCCTGGCGACAGAGGTCGATCACCATGTTGGGCGCGTGGTTGAGTATCTGAAACAGAGCGGTCAATACGATGATACACTGGTTGTCATCACCGCCGACCATGGAGAGATGTTGGGGGATCGCCATAGCTGGGGCAAAATGACGGCCTATGACGCTGCATATCATACGCCCTTGATCATCCGTGATCCCGGCAATCAAGCGCGAGCAGGATCAACGGTCACGGTCCCAACCGAGTCGATTGATGTGACGCCCACAATTCTGGATTGGGTTGGTCAAAAAGCACCCAATGCGATGGATGGCCGGTCTTTGCTTCCCTTGTTGTATGGCGAAATGCCCGAGAATTGGCGCAACTACTCGTTCAGCGAGCTTGATTTTTCTGAACCTGAAAACCCGACCCAATGGCAACGGCAATTGGGAACCAGCAACAGCGAGTCTTGTCTTTCTATTTTGCGGGACGAGCGGTTTACGCTGGTTGAGTTCGCGGCCGACCTGCCACCGATCCTGTTTGATCATCAGGGCCGGGGAGAGTTCGAGAATGTAGCCGCAAACGCCGAATTTGCCGACGATCTCGCCCGTCTTGGGCGGCAGATGCTAAGACATCGGATGCGCAACATGGATCATACATTGTCGCTGCACTCGATCACGCCCAACGGCCCAAAAGTCCAGCCTCGGTACTGACGTCATTCACAACGGCAGGTCTTCAGCTCGTCAAAAAGTAGTGTGGCGTCGATCTTGCAACTCAGGTTTATTTAGTATACCGCCGCATACAATGTTACTCGCCGGGCGTTTAACCGCTTGGTGCCCAATCGAATTCGCCGGAAGCAGCCATGAGCCTTTACACAGATTACCTGAACGAGATCGAAACCCGCAAGGCACAAGGGCTCAACCCCAAGCCAATCGAAGATGGCGCGCTGACACAAGAGATCATTGGTCAAATCAGAGACGCTGGAAACACGCACAAAGCCGAGTCGTTGGACCATTTCATCTACAACACCCTGCCGGGCACAACCAGCGCAGCAGGAGAAAAGGCCAGATTTCTCAAAGAGATCATTCTTGGCGAGGCCGACGTTCAAGGGATTCCTCAGCCTTTTGCGTTCGAGCTGTTGTCACATATGAAAGGGGGCCCTTCGGTCGAAGTTCTTCTTGATCTGGCATTGGGTGATAACCCTTCGATCGCCGAGCAAGCCGCAGATGTTCTGAAAACCCAAGTCTTTCTATATGACGCTGACACCGATCGGCTCAGGGCGGCTTTCGAGGCAGGAAATCAAACTGCCAAGAGTATTCTGGAAAGTTATGCGCAGGCTGAATTCTTCACCAAGCTTCCTGAAATAGAAGATGAGATCAAGGTCGTCACTTACGTCGCGGCCGAAGGTGATATCTCGACCGACTTGTTGTCGCCGGGCAATCAGGCCCATTCACGCTCGGATCGTGAATTGCATGGTAAATGTTTGATTTCACACGAAGCTCAGGCTGAAATTCAGGAGCTTCAAAGACAGCATCCGGACAAGTGTGTCATGTTGGTCGCCGAGAAGGGCACTATGGGCGTTGGGTCCTCGCGCATGTCCGGTGTGAACAACGTGGCACTTTGGACGGGAAAACAGGCCAGCCCTTACGTGCCTTTCGTCAACATTGCCCCGATTGTCGCCGGAACAAACGGTATTTCACCGATTTTCCTGACGACGGTTGGCGTGACCGGCGGGATCGGTATTGATCTCAAAAACTGGGTCAAGAAAGTGGATTCCGACGGCAACCCGATCCTGAACAATGATGGCAACCCAATTCTCGAACAGACCTATTCGGTCGACACCGGGACGGTTCTGACCATCAACACAAAAGACAAAACGCTGTGCAACGCGGCCGGTGATGAAGAACTGGTTGACGTGTCCTCGTCATTCTCGCCGCAGAAGGTCGAGTTCATCAAGGCGGGCGGATCCTATGCGATTGTGTTTGGCAAAAAGCTTCAGACACTTGCAGCAGAGACTTTGGGTATTGAGCTGAAGTCAGCCTTTGCG
This sequence comes from uncultured Ruegeria sp., assembly GCF_947489545.1. Classification (NCBI taxonomy): domain Bacteria; kingdom Pseudomonadati; phylum Pseudomonadota; class Alphaproteobacteria; order Rhodobacterales; family Roseobacteraceae; genus Ruegeria; species uncultured Ruegeria sp. Next base: position 164,484 of record NZ_CANLDZ010000010.1, read on the forward strand.
CCGTCCAGAGAAATCTCGCACGAGGGGCAGGGCTTGACGGCTGTTGAGAAGATTTTCAACAAGAACGCGGTTGGCGTCACCGATGGCAAGGTTCTGCACGCTGGATCGGATGCCCGCGTCAGCGTCAATATCGTCGGATCTCAGGATACGACAGGCCTGATGACGTCGCAAGAGCTGGAGTCCATGGCGGCAACGGTCATTTCCCCAATCGTTGACGGTGCGTATCAATCCGGGTGCCATACGGCTTCGGTTTGGGATTCCAAGGCGCAGGCGAATATCCCTAAGCTGATGTCGTTCATGAACAAATTCGGCCTGATCACAGCACGGGATCCCAAGGGCGAATACCATGCGATGACGGACGTGATTCACAAGGTTCTGAATGACATTACGGTGGATGACTGGGCCATCATTATTGGCGGAGACTCCCATACGCGCATGTCCAAAGGTGTTGCATTTGGCGCGGATTCCGGAACAGTTGCTCTGGCATTGGCCACGGGCGAAGCGACGATGCCAATCCCTGAATCCGTCAAGGTGACCTTCAATGGCCAAATGGCCGACCACATGGACTTCCGCGACGTGGTTCACGCAACCCAGGCGCAAATGCTTAGGAAATTTGGTGACAACGTCTTTCAGGGCCGGATTATCGAGGTTCATATAGGGACTTTGCTGGCGGATCAGGCATTTACGTTCACCGACTGGACCGCCGAGATGAAGGCCAAAGCCTCGATCTGTATTTCTCAGGACGAAACACTGATTGAGTCGCTTGAGATCGCGAAAAATCGCATTCAGATCATGATCGATAAAGGCATGGATAATGCCGCTGGCACCCTTCAGGGATTGATCAACAAGGCAAACACGCGCATCGCTGAGATACAATCGGGCGAGAAACCCGCTTTGACGCCGGATGACAACGCCAGATACTTTGCCGAACTGGTCGTTGACCTGAACGAAATTGACGAGCCAATGATCGCGGACCCGGATGTGAACAACGCGGATGTGTCCAAGCGATATACCCACGACACAATCCGGCCGGTGTCCTACTATCAAGGTGAGAAAAAGGTCGATCTGGGTTTTGTGGGTTCGTGTATGGTCCACAAGGGCGATCTGGTCATTGTTTCACAAATGCTTAGAAACTTAGAAAAGAAGAACGGCAAAGTTGAATTCAAGGCGCCATTGGTTGTTGCCGCGCCGACTTACAACATCGTTGATGAGCTGAAAGAGGAAGGCGACTGGAGCATCCTGCAAAAATACTCGGGCTTCGAGTTTGATGATTTGTTCCCTAAAGGCGCTGCCCGCACCGAATACGAGAACATTTTGTATCTCGAACGCCCTGGCTGTAACCTGTGCATGGGCAACCAGGAAAAGGCGGCCAAGGGTGACACGGTGTTGGCAACGTCCACGCGCCTGTTCCAGGGTCGTGTTGTCGAGGATTCAAGTGTGAAGAAGGGCGAATCCCTGCTGGCTTCTACGCCGGTTGTAGTCCTTTCAGCGATCCTTGGCCGAACTCCGAAAATTGAAGAGTACAAATCTGCCGTAGAAGGTATCGACCTGACGAAATTTGCACCGCCAATGGAAAAAACTGCTGCTGCAAAGTCGGTGCATTTCTAAAGCGCAGGGGTAACGCCCTATCCCCAAATACCCGTGCTCGGTATCCGTGATGGAAGCCGGGCACACGTTGATGTCGTTGGGCGCCTCCATCCCCATTTGGAGCCCCGGTATCTAAGTGTTGGTGACTGCCCAAAAACAACCAAATCCAGTTAGCGTTCCGCAAAGCTTGAAACGACAGTTGGTTCTTTTCGCAAATGCGCGCTCTTCAATGCATCAAGGAACAGTTTGGTGACACGAGTAGGGGCGGGCTGCTTTCGTGTAACCGCAGCAAATCGTGTGCGATACTGGGTTTCTTCTGGCAAAATCTTCCTCATTAACCCACGACCGACAAACCCCTGGGCCAAATGGTCCGGCAAGAATCCGATATAACGGCCCGACAGAATGAGGATGGCCAGGGCTTGTTCGTTCTGGACTTTTGCTGCGCGCTTGAACCCAAGTTGTTGGCCTACGATCAGATTTGGCGAATTCACGCTTACACCGGCATAGTTGTATCGGCGCAGGTCACTGGTGCTGAGTTGGGCGTCTGGGGTCGCGAATAACGGATGATCTACCCCGCAATAAAGAAACATGTCTTCGCCATAGAGTGGAACGTAATTAAGGCTCGTTGACGGTCGGTGCAACGCAATGATACCCAAATCCAGCTGGCCTGAAATGACCATTTTCTCGATCACGTTCGGGGGTTCAAGTGACAATTCAATCTGAACCGCGGGGGCAGCCTCGTTGAAATTGTGGATCGCCGAGGCAAGTTGAGACTCGGGGTTTGAGGCACATTGATCGAACAGCGAAACACGGATAGTTCCTGCAAGTTGTTCTTTTATCTCGTTAACCTCGGTTCGGAAATGCGATACGGCGATCAACAACTCCTCTGCCGCAGCCAATACCTGTTCTCCGTCTTCCGTCAGGGAAAACCCGGCCGGACCGCGATTGCAAAGCTTCAGTTTCAACCGCAACTCAAGGTCCGAGATATGCTTTGAAATAGTCGATTTACCGATGTTTAGTTCGATCTCGGCCGCCGTCAGCCCGCCGCTTTCCACGACGGTTCTGAATATCCTAAGCAACCGGATGTCCGTGTCGCCTATTCGCGTGGCAAGCGTATCGCGATTCATTTTAAGTTCGATATCTGTGAAACCTATTGCGCAAAGATTAACAACTAAGAAACATTTTGTGCAAGCTAGTGTTGATCTGCTGAGGCAGAATCGGACTGGCCACATCTCCCCAAGGTCGGCGCGCACCTCAAAATCTGACAACTGGGAGGAAATCCATGTCATTCATCAAGAAGGTTGGCGCCTTTACCGCTGCGGTATCCGTCGCGGCGCTTATGGTTGCCGGCGCAGCAGATGCCAAAAACTTCAAGATCGCGGTTGGCGACAGCGGGGGTTCAAGCCAGGAGGCAACGGGACTAGGCTTCAAAGCCGCACTCGAAGAGTTATCGGGTGGCAATCATACGGCAACTCTTTTCCTGAACGGTCAGCTCGGTTCCGAGCAGGATACCGTAAACGACGCGGCCATTGGCACGCTTGATATGTCGCTGCTGGCGATCAACAACATCACTCCGTTCTCGCCGACCGTTGGCGTGTTCACCCTGCCTTACGTGATCCTCAGCCTTGAGGACGCCGAGAAACTGACCCAGGGCCCGATTGGTCAGGAACTGACCGAGAACACCATCAATGACGCCGGTGTTCGCATCATCGCCTGGACCTATACCGGTTTCCGTCGCCTGACCAACTCGAAAAAGCCGGTCAAGTCGGTAGCGGATCTTGAAGGTCTGGTCATTCGCGTTCCCAAGAACGAGATCATGATCGACACGTATAAATCTTGGGGTATCAGCCCGACGCCAATGGCATGGTCGGAAACTTTCGCTGGTCTCCAGACCAAAGTTGTCGACGGTCAGGACAACCCTTACACCACCATCAACGCGATGAAGTTCTACGAAGTTCAGAAGTATGTGACCAACATCCGTTACATCTTCTCGATCGAGCCGCTCATCATTTCCGAGCAGGTGTTCCAGGAACTGTCCCCCGAGGATCAGGAAATCGTGCTTGAGGCTGGCAAGGCCGCAACACAGGCTTCTGCAGACTTCCTGCGCGCGAAAGAGGCCGAGATCAAAGAGATCCTGATCGAAAAAGGCATGGAAATTGTCGATCCTGAGAACGACGAAGCTGAATTCATCGAACTTGCAACCACCGCCGTGTGGCCGAAGTTCTATGAAAGCATCGGTGGCGTCGAAAAGCTCAACGCCGTGCTGGCTGAAATCGGCCGCGAACCGGTTTCGCAATAAGCTAAGGCCAAAAGGTCAATGAAATGGGGGGGTGCCTGACGGTGCCCCCTACAAAAAAGGGAGGGTCAGATGTCGAAGTTTTGGGGATTTGTCGACAACATCGAAAGCTATATCTGCCGCACATTGTTGGCGATGTTCGTTTGTCTGTTGTTTCTTCAGGTTATCGTGAGAACGCTGTTTGCATTCTCGTTTTCCTGGGTCGAAGAACTGTCGATCTACATGTTCGTCTGGTTTGTCTTCTTTGGCGCCAGTTATGCCGCAAAGATGGGCGCCCATAACCGGGTGACATTTCAGTTCAAGTTCCTGTCGCCCCGCGCGATTAAATACATTGAGGCCTTCGCGGATCTCTTCTGGATCTTCTTCAACGTCGTTTTCGTCTATCTGGCAATCGACTTCATCTTCAACAAGATGAACAAGTTCCAGTCGTCGCAAACTCTCGGGTTCCACCTGAGCTGGGTCTATATCGTCCTTCCCATCGCCTTCACGCTGATGACCATCCGGGTGATCCAGGTGAACTATCGCAAACTCGTGCTGGATGAAGAGATGATCGATCCAGACTCGATCGATCTCGACGCTGTCAAAGCCGAAGCCGAAAGCCATAGCCATGGCAGTTCCAGTTCTGAGGGAGATAAGTAATGGGCGCAGAAATTATCCCACTGCTGTTTGGCGGATTCCTGTTTCTGCTGTTCATCGGTGCTCCGATCACTGTGGCGCTTGGCGTCTCGACCCTGATCACCTTCCTTTATCTGGGTGAAAACCCAATCAAATTCGTGCAGATCGCCTTTACCTCGGTCGGGTCCTTCCCACTGATGGCGTTGCCCGCGTTCATTCTGGCGGGTGCGCTGATGGAGGCATCGGGGCTGTCGCGACGGCTTATCAACGTCGCTGAAAGCTTCGCTGGTCCGTTCACCGGCGGTATGTCGGCTGCAACCGTCATGGCGTGTTTGTTTTTTGGCGCTATCTCTGGCTCCGGCCCGGCGACGACTGCCGCCGTTGGCATGTTGATGATCCCGGCCATGATTGATCGCGGCTATTCCAAGGGTTTTGCATCGGCAATCACCGCCTCATCAGGTGGCCTTGGCATCGTTATCCCGCCTTCCATCCCGCTGATCATTTTCGGCATCGCGGCATTGGGCATGCCGCCCCCACCCGAAGCTGTGGAAGAGTTCGGCCAGTTCCAGACCGTTTCGATCCCGAAACTCTTCATTGCCGGGTTTATGCCCGCCTTCCTGATCGCAGGCAGTTTGCTGCTGATGAACTACGTTCTCGCGAAAAAGAACAACTATACTGGCAGCACCGATGGCTGGTCACCACGCCATATGTGGTGCGAGATGTATCGCGGCTTCTGGGCGCTGATGGCACCGGTGGTGATCCTGGGCGGGATCTATTCGGGCTATTTCACACCAACCGAAGCCGCCATCGTTGCGATCTTCTACACGCTGATCGTAGGCGCGTTCATCTATCGGGAGCTGTCGTGGAGCAGCCTGTTCGGTGCTCTGGAAACTACCACTTGGCTGACCGGTCGGGTTCTGTTGATCATGTTCACTGCAACGGTGTTCGGGCGACTTCTGGTTGAAAATCAGGTTCCGGCCGTGATCGCGCAGGGTATGTTGTCCTTTACTGACAACATCTATGTGATCTGGACACTTGTGATCCTGTTCCTGCTGTTTGTCGGTATGTTCATGGAGACGCTGGCCACGATCCTGATCCTGGTTCCGGTGATGTTGCCCGTGGCTTATAGCGTCGGCATCGATCCGATCCACTTTGGTGTGGTCATGGTCTGTACGCTGGGCATCGGGTTCCAAACACCTCCGCTGGGTGAAAACCTGTTCATCGCTTCGGGGATATCGAAGATCTCGATCGAAGAGATTTCGTTACGCGCCCTACCGTTCGCCTTCATCAACACGATTGCGATCTTCATCATCGCGTTCTTCCCCGAGATCTCGCTCTGGCTGCCGCGCGTGTTCGGTTACTAGGCGTGAACGAACGGAAAAGGGAACTGAAACCATGAAACAAACAATTACGCAGATCCTTTTCGCGACTGACCTGTCGCGAAATTCCACCTATGCCTTAATGCACGCGGCCAGCCTGGCCGCGTCAACCGGGGCAAAGCTGCATGTGTTGCATGTCTCCGAGCCCCTCAGTGACGACGCGTTGATTACGCTACGCATGTTCATGCAGGATACAGGTTCGCGTGCCGAAGCCTTAAAGGCGCGCCATGACCACGTAAAGGCGGTGCTGACAGAGCGGCAAAAGGCGTTCTGGGCTGCTTTACCCGAAGCTGATCGCGGTATCCAAGATCAGATCGAAACAATTGAAATCATTGACGGATACCCCGCCGAAGTGATCCTGCGGCGCGCGCATGAGTTGAAATGCAATCTGATTGTCTTGGGAGCCCATGACCACGGGTTCTCGCATACGTTCCTCGGCACTGTCGCCAAGCGTGTATTGCGCCGTGCAGATATCCCCACACTCGTCGTTCCGTACCGAGACGATGAAAAATCCAACTGAAAAACCACGAAAGACAAGACTATGACCAATACCCTCACTGCGCAGGACCTGTCCGACACGTTCGACGCGTTCAACCGTCACGACATTGACAGTGTGATGACCCATTTTGCGGATGATTGTGTTTTCTTCACTGTCGCTGGCGATAAAAAATACGGCAACAAGGTTGAAGGCGCCGAGGCCATCGCCGCCGCGTTTTCGGGTGTCTGGGCCGGGATGAAAGATGCCCATTGGGACCATCACAGCCACTTTGTGCATGGCGACCGGGCCGTGTCGGAATGGACCTTTTCGGGGACCGATGCCAATGGCATGCGGGTCGAAGCCGAAGGTGCCGATCTGTTCACTTTACGGGACGGTCAGATCACCGTGAAGCAGGCGCTTCGCAAAACACGCCCAATGTTCAAAGCCTGAGCTTGCTCGCAGCGCTACGGAGAACAAGAAGATGGTGGACAGCAGCATCCCGCGGCATTGGCCAAAGGCCAGCTATGATCCAAAGTATGACCCGATCATGGATGCGGGTCCGGGCCACAATCGTGATCATGCGCCGACCTATTGGATCGGCACAGCGGGCCCCCCGCCCGCTGATGATGGCCCCGTTTCCACTGACATGGATGCGGATGTCGTTGTGGTGGGCTCGGGGTATACGGGCCTGTCCACCGCCATTCATCTGGCAAAGGAACACGGCATAAAAGCCGTTGTTCTTGAGGCGAACACCGTGGCCTGGGGCTGCTCCACCCGCAACGGTGGTCAGGCTCAGATATCGTCAGGGCGGCTCAAACGGTCACAATGGATAGAACGCTGGGGGCAAGACGTGGCCAAGGGCATGCATGCCGAGGTCACCGAAGCCTTTGAGCTGTTTAACGATCTGATCGCATCGGATGATATCGATTGCGATCCGCAACCGGGTGGTCACTACTACATCGCTCACCGCGAAAAGGTCATGCCTTCGCTGAAGAAAGAGAGCAAACTGCTCAACGACGTGTTTGGCTATGGCTCACGCATCATTCCGCGGGATGAACTGCATGCGGACCATGTTCGTGACATGGAGTCTGTCGGTGCTATGTGGGAGCCGGATGGAACTTGCATCCACGCCGGAAAACTTGCTTTTGGATATGTCAAAATGGCGCGCCGCTTAGGGGTCAGGATCCACACCGGTAGCCCGGTCATGGGGTGGGAGACCAAGGACGGCGTTCATCACGTGCGGACGCCGGGCGGTACTGTTCGAGCCAAAAGCGTGGCGCTGGCGACGGCTGGTTACACCCCGCCGGGTTTGAATTCGCGTACCAAGCACCGCCTGATGCCGATCCTTTCCAACTCATTGGTAACGCGACCGCTGACGCAGTCCGAATTGGATGAATGTGGGATTCAGACAAAGTCCCCTCTGACCGACACCAGGACGCTTCGGCACTACTATCGCTTGTTGCCCGACAACCGGATGCAGATCGGAAGCCGCAGTGCGGTGACAGGTCGGGATGCGGAGAATGAAAAGCACTTGGATATGCTAAAAAAAGGGCTGGCCCGGAAGTTCCCGGCTTTGGAGGACATCAACCTTGACTACTCTTGGTGGGGTTGGGTCGATGTCAGCCATGATATGATGCCGCGTATCTTCCAACCAGACCCGGATCAGAGCGTGTTCTACGCAATGGGATATGGCGGAAACGGCGTGATGTACTCGGCTCAGGCCGGGCGTCGTATGGCGCAGCTGGTAGCAGGGAAGAAAGACAAAGCGTTCGAGCTACCTATCTTCACTTCGCCCTTACCAAGCCACGGATTCCTGACCCCGTTTCGCAGGCTTGGCCAGAGGATGGCCTATGTCGGCTACTACCTGAAAGATGAAATTATTTAATTCGCTAACGCTTACGCGATCGAAAAAGGAAACACCCTTATGAAGATGACGACGGAAGAGGCTTTTGTTAAGGTTTTGCAGAAGCACGGGATTGAGCATGCGTTTGGGATCATTGG